>NZ_CP150481.1:318335-636671 GCF_047922965.1 Neptunicella plasticusilytica | reverse complement strand
GCGTCAGGTTCAAATCGAAAGTTATCTGAACCAAAATCTGCAATTGCTGCGCGGTACAAAAGCCTGCACCGTGCAATTTTCTGCTGCTATCCAGATTAGCCAACATTTTAATGAGGGATATCTACTGGTTCCCCTGCAAGCGCACTGTGCCGCAAGCGGCGGTTTTAGTATCAATTATACCGCCATCTTCGCCGAAGATGCTGATCACAAACTATTACTCAATATCAGTGCACCACACACCCGGATAAGCCGGGTTATTTCATCGCGACAACAGCAAGTCGATTTTGATCTGGGTAACAACCAATGGTTATCCGGTGCAATGGAATACATTTATCAAGGCATCCTGCATATCTGGATTGGTACTGATCACATTCTGTTTTTAATGGCGCTGTTACTCACCTGTGCGCTACAACGCAAAAATAAACGTTGGGTGGAAATCGATCAGATCAGCCAAATCATTAAAGACACCGCCTGGATTGTTACCACCTTTACCCTCGCCCATTCTATCACCCTGACCGCCACGGCAATGGACTGGATTAGCCTTAACAGCCGATGGATAGAATTAGGGATCGCAGTGTCGGTATTATTAGCGGCACTCAACAATATTAAACCCGGCGTACTAAAACTAGGTTGGCTAACCTTTGCCTTTGGTCTGCTACACGGGATGGGTTTTGCCTCAGTATTGGCGGAAGTGGGCTTACCCGACAATCAAAAATTGCTGGCCGTATTAACCTTTAATATCGGCGTAGAAATAGGCCAGTTAACCATTCTTGCCATTGTGATACCTGTCCTAATCATGTTGCGCAGTAAAACCTGGTATCAGCGCTACGGCGTGACGGCAGCATCGTTAGTCATTATGATATTTGCCGCCCAATGGTCAATTGAGCGGTTTTAGTTATCAATCAACAACTAGGTGCTTATTTAATCAACAATTTGGCCATGGATTTATTAAATATATTCATCCACTTTTTGCAGAACTGGCCTTCTGCCACTCTGTTTATTTCAATTACAGCGCGTTTCTTGGGACGCGTTAAATGAGTTTCATAAGCGCGGGTATGGGTCAGTGCATCGAAGGTATCAACTATGGCTAGCAATTTCGCCCCTTCACATATCTCACTGCCTTTAAGTCCCATGGGATAACCTGTACCGTCCATTCTCTCATGATGCTGAATCACTATTTTGCGTGCCTCGTTCCAGTGATCCAAGTGTTCCAGCAATTTAGCACTTTTGAAAACATGGGAACGCAACAGATTAAACTCATTCTGATCCAGCGGGTCGGTTTTATGCAACAGCGCAAGTGGCATAAATGCCATGCCAAAATCATGCACATAACAGGCAACCGCCAGTTGTTTCTCATCCACCACCTTGCCGGCTTGGGTATTGAGGAACAGCGCCAGCTTGGCAATCCTGTCACAGCGCCCTTGCCAATACTGGGAGCGCTGTTCAACCGGATCCATCAACTTGCGAAAAAATAAAATATCCGCTTCCTGTTCCGAATCAAAACCACGACTAATCCCTAAATCATCAATCACATTTGATTCTTTGTCGGCAGCAATGACTTGCTCCTGATTCTCGGGACTCACGTCAAGCGACGGATCGAGCAATAACACCGATTCGGCCAGCAAAGTTTCGTGCTGTTGGGGATTATCCGGGGTAATTCGACCAATCTGGGTACTGAGCAACTGATGCAAATTTTCATCATAGCTGGCTTGGCCATTCTGAATACAGCTCTGCACAAATATTTTCACCCTGTCCATGGTCAATAACACCAGATCGCTCATCGTGCCGGTATATCTGATTTGGCCTTTGCGCAAAAAATCGAGCAAATCTTCTACGCGTTGGAGTAGGGGTAACATAGGCGAAAAATTGACTAAACCCAGATCGCCTTTAATAGTATGAACCGAACGAAACAACGCCCTTTGCAGCTCGTTATCCGTCGGCTTGAGTTCCAGCTCAATCAGGGTTTGCTCACTGGCCTCATATAGCTCGTTAATTTCTTCCAGTAGTTCTTCCAGTACATCTTCATCCAGCTCATCGTGTCTAAAAATTTGCATGAACATTATTATCCGTTAGTCATAAATCTGAATCTCTACTTCCTGAAACAAGGAGCGGAGTAATGCATGTTTTAACTGATCAGACATGCATAAAATGAAAAAATCAGTATAATTAAACGCGTTTTTATACCTAAGAGTTTTATTTTGATTGCCCTGATTCGCATACCCTTTGTTGGCGTCTATTTTATACTGATCAACCTTTTCCTGATACTGGTTTGCCTATGCAGACCGTTTCATCGTAACAACGTGAGCTTGGCTGGCAAGATTTACAGCACAATATCCCGTTTTATGGGTGTAAAGCTGGTATTCAGAATGCCAGCTTCGATTGACCAAAATGGTCCTTACGTATTTATCGGCAACCACCAGAATACATTCGATATTTTTTCGGTATGCGGGGCGGCCAGGCCAGGGACAGTAACTATAGGTAAGAAGAGTCTCAAATGGATCCCGATTTTTGGCTGGGTTTACTGGCTATCCGGCAACATTCTGATTGATAGGCAAAACATCAGCAAGGCGCACGGCACACTGGAAGCTGCAGCAAAAAAAATTCGCCAGCGTCGCTTGTCGGTATGGATGTTTCCCGAAGGAACGCGCAGTAATGGTCGCGGATTGTTACCCTTTAAAACCGGTGCGTTCCGATTAGCCCAACTGACTAAAGAACCTGTAGTCATGATTTGTGCCAGCAGTTTGCACAACAAAGTTAACTGGAACCGCTGGGACAACGGCACTGTGATTGTTGAAATGCAACAACCTGTTGAATTGGATGATAGCCGCAGCACCAAAGAATGGGCCAAGTACTTCCATCAGCAGATGGACAGCAAAATTAAACAACTGGATGCCGAAGTCGCTGAGATCGACAATGCCGGTTAAATTCGACTTAGCACAGGATGGTAACATGAGCACAGAGCAACAAGAATGGTATGCATTTAATCTGGAAACAGTAGAGGCGCTGCTGGAAGATGGCAGTAACCCTGACGCTACCTACAACATCGAATACCACTTTGCTTGTGATAATTTCGATCGCCTTGAAAAAGCCGCTGTCGATGCTTTTAAAGCGGGCTTTGAAGTAGGTGACGCAGAAGAATTAACCCTGGATGATGGCGGCACGATTTTATGTTTTGATGCCACAGTAGAGCGTAAACTGGACGTTGAGCAGATCAACAAAGATACCGATATACTGCTGGCTATCGCAGCCAAACATAAAGTCCATTACGACGGCTGGGGCACCCATTTTATCGAATAAGTTGCCGGCTAGGCACGTTTTAGTTCAAAACTAAAACAGGTGCCACGGCCTAACTCACTTTCTACTTTAAGGTCGGAATCCAGCAACATCATTAGCTTGCGACTAATCGCCAGCCCCAGGCCAGCATGCAGACTTTTGTCGGTTGTACTGGTTGAGGCTTGATAACGGGCGTCAAAAATAAACGCCAGTTCAGACTCACTAATCCCCACCCCACTGTCACGTAAATCTATCCGCAATTTATTGGTCGATTGCGCCGATACCTCGATTTCGATCTGGCCATTTGTCGGGGTATGGCGGATGGCGTTATCCAGTAAATTGGTCAATACTCGCTCCAGCTTGCCGATATCGGCAAACACCTGGTAGTCAAACTGGGTAGGACTAACCTGCAGCTGGATCTGTTTAGCCTGGGCTTTTAGCGCAAACTTGGCTACCACATCATGTAATAATTCGCCCAAGGGGAAGGATTCCTGATTGAGAGTAACTTGCCCGCCTTCCAGATAAGCCAGTTCAAAAATTTGATCGATAAGATGCTTGAGGTTCCGGGCATTTTTCAACGAAATGTCGATAAAACGCTGACGTTCCTGCTGCGATAAGCTATTGGCGTTGATTGCCAGCGTTTCTATATAGCCTTGCAGACTTGCCAGCGGCGTGCGTAAGTCGTGGGATAAATCAGCCAGCAAGGTACGGCGCTGATTATCGATTTGCTGTAGTTGGTTAAACTGTTGCTGGATGCGGGTTAGCATGGTCGCAAAAGCGCTACCCAACTGCTGGATTTCGTTGTTTGATACTTCATTCCAGTGTTGCAGTTGTTGCGGCTCTATATTAAAGGCGGTTTGTTGAACAGATTTGATATCTTTGGTCAGACGGCGCAAGGGGGCAGTAAAAAACCGGAACAGCGCAAGCAAGCAAAATAACAAAAACAGCATGGTTCCCAAACCAATTAGTGCAAAGTCCTGGCTGGTTCGATTGGCTTTTATCCCGGCCAGGATAGAATCATAAACCTGGCCACCGATGATCATATACAAATAGCCCTGTAATTTTTCATTTCGCATCACCGGTGCTACGGAAAAGATTTTGTGTTTGGTCAGATTACGCGGATCGTCACCCAACACGGGTAAATCCTGTTGAGCATTCAACAGCTGTTTTATCGGCGTCAAATCAACCTGCTGACGTTTAACCAATCCCGGATCGGCAGAATAAGTCAGGATATTGCCCTGCGGATCCAGATAGTAAAATTCAAAACTGGGGCCGAGTAACATCAAAGTATGAAACAGGTTCTCCAGCGCGTCATGATCATAGCTGCCTTCCGCTAACAGCGGATTATCATGCACCAGATGATCGGCGAGTCCCAGGTGTAAACGTTGTTCTGCCGCCAGCCGGGTATTGCGATGTAAATATTCACTGCCCCATAACAACATGGATAATAATAATAAAAACACCAGCACCAAGCTGATAGCCAAACGTTGGTATAAGGAAAGCTTCATCCGTCACGCTCCCCTTACAGCAATCCGGCCGGGTTAAGTTTGTATCCTATCCCCCACACCGTCTGGACTATTTTGGGCGCTGTCACTTCATGCTCGATTTTAGCCCTTAAACGATTGATATGAGAGTTAACCGTGTGTTCATAGCCGCTATGATGGTATCCCCAAACGGCTTCCAACAGTTGTGCGCGATTAAATACCTGGTTGGGATGACGAGCCAGATATTGCAATAAATCAAACTCGGTCACTGTTAGTTCCAGTTGATGCTGCTGAATAAAAACCTGATGTTTTAACGGGTCAATCACCAGTGAGCCGATGACAATCTGATGCTGATTTTCTGTTGGCATATCCTGGCTAAGACTTTGCAACAACTTGGCACGCCGCAGTTGGGAACGCACTCGAGCCTGCAATTCACGCACACTAAACGGCTTGGTCATATAATCATCGGCCCCCAGCTCCAGTCCCAGGACTCGATCTGTCTCTGAATTTTTGGCGGTTAGCATTAGAATGGCCTGCTGCGGCTTTAATTGTCTAACTTGTCGACAAATATCCAGACCACTCATACCCGGTAACATAATGTCCAATAGCAGCAAGTCCCAATCTTGCTGCACTGCTATCTGGTAGGCCTGCTTGCCGTCGTCAAAATGCTCGGTATGGATCCCCAGTTCCTGAAGATTCACCCGGATCAGACTGGCAATATCGGCATCATCTTCCACGATAAGCACACGATCGAGCATTATTATTCAAACTCCCTTATCCAAGTGATTCCACATTCCTGCTGAAAGACACAACTTGAAGTTGTATTGGGTATATAAGCAATCTAGACCGAATAAACCGGGATTTATATTCAACCGGCGCAATTTGCTCAAAACGTTATAGCTCTGTGACACTTTTGCGATATTTATTCTCCATATTCAGTTTTCAACAACATGAACTGGAGAAAAACATGAAATTACAATCAACCTTCATAGCACTCGGATTGGCCATAGGAAGTACCGTCAGCCAAGCTGCTGAGCTGGAAATCACCGTACAGAACATTTCTCATGGAATGTATTTTGCGCCGTTATTAATTAGTGCCCATAGCAGTGATCAACATTTATATACTCTGGGTGAAGAGGCGAGCCTTGAAATTCAGGCAATGGCCGAAGGTGGCGATTTGTCTGGCCTAATCACCATGACACAGGGGCTGGGAGCCGATAACAGTGCCAATCCCGCTGAAGGACCTATGCATCCGGGTGACATGGTCAGCACTATGTTAACCACCAGCGATGGCAATCAGTCACTCTCTATCGTCGGTATGATGGTACCTAGTAATGATGCATTTGTAGGACTGGATGCGTGGCAAATACCAACAGAAGCAGGTACCTACGAATTTTATCTGAACAGTTATGACGCCGGAACCGAAGCCAATGACGAAATTCGCGGGGGCGGAGCACCCGGTACTCCCGGTTTACCGACCTTACCTTTTTTTGATGCCGAAGTAGGTACTGGTGGCTCAGGTGTCACATCGGTTGAAACCAATACCTCTGTTCACGTCCATCGCGGCAGCATTGGCGACGATGATCCAGCGGGTGGCAGCAGTGACCTGGATAACACACTGCATCGCTGGTTAAACCCGGTAGCGAAAGTGACAGTGACAGTAAACTAGGAGGATGATATGAAAATCTTATTGAGCAGAATCTATCTCATTTTCGCCTCGACCTGCTTAGTCCTGTTGACCGCCTGTAGTGATGATGACGATGACGTGGTGATGACACCCGATCCTCCAGCACCGGTTGAAGTCAGTTATGAGGTGAGTATTGCCAATTTGACCGAAGGGCAATTGTTATCGCCGGTCTCGATTATATTGCACAAAGATGAGCAATTATGGCAAATAGGTCAGCCCGCTTCGGAAGCATTGGAAAAAGTCGCTGAAAGCGGCGATAACACAGATTTATTGGCACAAAGCTATGTTCTGGCGTCAACCTCAGGAGAGGGGCCCATTATGCCAGGAGAAAATGCCACGCTGATGGTTAGTACCACCGACAGTGATGCGACAAAGTTGTCTGTCGCATCCATGTTGGGTAATACCAATGATGCTTTTACCGGTCTGAATGCTATCGATCTAAGCTCGCTTAGTGTGGGGGACAGTCAAGGCTTTTATACTTTTGCTTATGACGCTGGCACCGAAGCCAATACCGAATCCGCAGATACCGTTCCCGGTCCCGCTGCAGGCGGAACAGGCGAAGGGTTTAACTCAATGCGGGACGATAGCCGTGATATGGTATTAATGCACCAGGGTGTTGTTTCGATGGACGATGGTCTCGCAAGCTCAGCACTAGGTCAGGCCCAGCGCTTTGACAATATGGTTGCCCGGGTGGTTATTACGCGCGTTGAATAAACAGACAAGCCAGCATCACATAGTTCAACCAACAGTTGCGCTTTGTGATGCTGGTAACGACGTCAGGTTAATATAACAAGGCGTATATTTTTCGGCGATACTGACTGGCCAACGGATCCCCTGCTGGCAACGCATTGATGGTATCCAGCGCAAATTTTTTGGCATCACCAAAATTCAAATCTTTTTTCAACACCTGAAACAATAACTCCAACGCCTCGTCATTGCGCTTGGCCTGCTGTAACTGCACCGCCAGTTTGACCTTAAGTTCATTGTCATCAGGATTGCCAGCCAGTTCCTGTTGCAATGCCTGGATTTCGGGCGTATCTGCCGCCCGCTCAGCCAGTTCAATGGAGCCTAGCAGGCGCTGGTAATTGTGATCTTGATCTACCAGGCCGATGGTTTCCAATAAACTTTTTGCCTGTGCGATATGCCCCTGCTGCACGTAAATATCGGCCAGTAAATATTTGATATCGGCGCGGTCACTATTTAAGTCATATGCCTGTTTGGCAAGCAACGCAGCGCGATCCAAATCACCGGTAAGCATAATTTCGTTCGCCTGCGCAAATAAGGCTTCTTCCGGTTTAGGTAAATGCTTTTCCAGCAGTTCTCTAAGCGTCGCGTCAGTCTGTGGACCTACAGCTCCATCTATAGGTTGGCCATTTTTAACCAGCATCACAGTGGGTAAACTGCGTACGCCGAATTGCTGGACAACTTCTGGCTGTTGTTCGCAATTAACTCGAGCGAGGATCAAGTCCTGATTATGTTCACCGGCCAGTTTGGCCAAAATCGGCGCCATCTGCTCGCATTGCTCTACACCGGCTTGCCAGAACTCAACCGCGATCAGTTTGTGTTGCGAATCTTCCAGCATTACTTGCTGGAAATTATCCAAATTAATATCGACTACATTATTTTGCATAAATTACATTTTCTGGTTGTTTATTTGTTTCAATAGCTTGGGGCGTATAGCATCAATTACAAGCCAAGTGGCCAAGAATCCTGCAATATTCGATTTTATTACAACTTTTTTCGCTCAGGACTTTTCAATTCGATTTAACCAGTATAGAATCGCGGCCTCTTGCAGATGTGGTGGAATTGGTAGACACGCTAGCTTCAGGTGCTAGTGGCCTAACGGTCGTGGGAGTTCAAGTCTCCCCATCTGCACCAATATTCCCTTCTTTGATTCTACCTTTTATTGTTATCACTACTCATCAATAATAGATGCAGCGATCACTTATCAGGATTCGTTTGTATCCGTACTATCAGGCCTTCGCCAAATCCATATCGCGACTGCGACAAACATTAGACTAAGACCTATTTTGAAATAAAGACGATACTCGGTCAGCCAAAAAATAATTGCGCTGAGCAACATCATAAGTGAAGACAGGATTTTGGCTTTGATAGGAATAGCACCATATCTACGCCATTGTTTGATGGACTCTCCAAAGATAGGGTGATTCAGCAACCAGTTTTCTAAAGCAGGCCAACCTTTACTGCCGGCCCAGGCTGATAACAGGATAAAGGGAACGGTGGGCAGTCCTGGTAACGGAATGCCTATCAGGCCCAACATCAGAAACAGTAAAGCCAGTATGCGCCAATGCAGTTTAGTCAACCACATACTGACTATCCGTTACGCAGCTAGTTATGCACTACGTGATGCACGGGAACGAACCGCAGATAATCCCAATAGGCCGGAAATAAACAACATCAACATAGTGCTTTCAGGTACCGAAGTCACTCCAGACTCAATCCTGATACCGGCGGCAAAATTACTCCATTGACCCCAGTTACCGCTAAAATCCGTCAATAGGTAATGTTCTAACGGCAGCGGAGCGCTACCTGGAACCAAGCCATAAAAATCGACAGAGGTAGGAATAAAGGTTACCCAGTAAGTCCCCGCCTGCAAAAGCCAGTCAAGGCTGGACAATCCATACCAGTCTAGTGCTTGTCCCGCATCCAGACTGATGCTGGAAAAAAATAAATTAGTCGACGGCTTACCAGCTACATCAGCTGTTATAGCGATATCCATTGTCCCCGTACCACTTCCCCACTGATTAGAAAAGTAACCCTGAATGGAAGATATAGTTTCACTTTGATCGAGATTGAACTGTGCAGCAAAATATTGATACTGATAAAGATCAGCACCATTAGTATCGGTGGGAGTTCCGGTATCAACAATTAACGCGGCATGGGAAGACGCCATGTAAAACAACATCATTGCTAGTATTTTTTTCATCATTACTACTTTCCTGCTACAACAGACATCAGATCAGGCCATAATTGGACAAAGATTGTACTACAAAGCGTTTTTTATTGCATAGACTTTTGTTTTAAAAGAAAAAACGGGCGCCGAACTGCCCCCGGGGCTGTTGATTTTGATGATCTCTGATATATTCATTTACCCCTTCACTTAACATCGGAACAGCATGGACAATATCGATAAGCAAATACTCCAAACCCTTCAAACCGATGCTCGCTTGTCAGTAGCGGAAGTCGCAGACAATGTCGGCTTGTCCAAAACCGCCTGCTGGCGACGGATACAGAAACTGGAAGAAGACGGTATCGTGTTGGGCAGCGTCACCTTGCTCAATAAAGACAAACTGAACCTGGGTTTGTCGGTGTTTATTTCGATTAAAACCAACCAACACAATAGTGAATGGTATGAGAAATTTTGTTCCATCGTTACTGATATTGCTGAAATCATCGGTGTGTACCGCATGAGTGGAGAACTGGATTATTTGCTCCATGCTGTAGTACCCGACATGCGCGGTTATGATCAGTTATATAAACGCCTGATTGAAGCCGATTTGCACGACGTGAGTGCCAGTTTTGTGATGGAAACCATTAAAAGCACCACACAATTACCATTAGCCCACTTGTAAGGAACAATGAAACACACAAATCCCAATAAATGGGAATTTAATTCCATTTAATTTTACTTTCATAGTAAATTAATTCAAAATAATGCATAAGTTATCTACCTATGTGCTATCAGCTATGTCAACCGAAAAACTGTTTACCCGTTTCCGCCCACATATCATCGGGCAAAAACTGACTCATCAGATCAACGGCAAAAAACGCGATATTATTTATGCTGACTGGACGGCCAGCGGCAAACTTTATCGCCCTATTGAACAGTTTATTACTGACTATCTTGGTCCCTACGTGGCCAATACCCATACCGAGACCAATCTGACCGGCACCACCATGACCACCGCCTACCACGATGCACAGAAAATTATCAAGCAGCATGTCAATGCCAATCAGGATGACATACTGATCAGCAGCGGTTCGGGTATGACAACGGTGATCAACAAGTTGCAGCGCATCCTGGGCCTAAGGATTGCCGAGAAATGGCAAGACCGGATCCAGATAGCTGAGCATGAAAAGCCGGTAGTATTTATTACCCATATGGAACATCACTCCAACCAGACAACCTGGAACACCTGTGAAGTCACAGTTGAAGTGATAAAACCCAATCAGCACGGGTTACCGGATGTCGAGCATCTTAAGCAATTGCTTGCACATTATGCTGACCGACCACTAAAAATAGGCTCTTTCACTGCCTGCAGTAATGTCACCGGTATCAAGACCGATTACCACCAATTAGCCAAAATCATGCACCAACATAATGGGATCTGTTTTGTGGATTTTGCCTGTTCCGCGCCCTATGTGGACATTGATATGCACCCTCAGGATGAGGATGCGCGTCTGGATGCAATTTTCCTGTCGCCGCACAAATTCCTGGGTGGGCCGGGCAGCAGTGGCATAATGCTGTTTAACCGCAAACTCTATACCAATAAAATACCTGACCAGCCCGGCGGCGGTACCGTCAGTTGGACCAACCCGTGGGGGAAACAGGGCTTTTTTGACGATATTGAAGTACGGGAAGATGGCGGTACACCAGGCTTTTTACAAACCATCAAGGCCGCTCTGGCAATCAAGCTTAAACAGGAAATTGGCACAGGTAATATTGCCAAGCGGGAACAGCAACTGGTGGATATATTAATGGACGGGCTGGATGATATCCCTAACGTCGTTATGCTGGAGCCGGATATTCGCCAACGACTGTGCATCGTATCTTTCTACATTCCCGACGTGCATTACAATTTGATCGTGCGCTTGCTGAATGACAAATTCGGCATCCAGACGCGAGGCGGTTGTTCCTGTGCAGGCACCTACGGGCACATTTTACTTAATGTCAGTGAATCCAAATCCCAAAATATTACCAATAAAATCGACAATGGTGATTTAACCGACAAACCCGGTTGGGTCAGGGTCTCACTGCACCCCACCAGTACCGACCAGGAAGCGCATAACATTGTAGATGCAATCAAGCAGATAGCCGCCAATATAGACCAATGGCAGCAGGATTATCGGTTTGATCCCTGTCGGGGAGATTTTGTGAATCGACATGCCGATACCAAATTACATAAACTGGATAGCTTTCAGGCGTTACCAAAACAACATTTATTGAGTAGATTATCTTTTTGAACTCTGCTTCAATAATGCGCAAATAAACAAGCAGATAGCATTATTGAAAGGTTAACGCATGCAGAAAACCATCGCTTTGGTCGCCCATGATCATAAAAAGAAAGATTTAATCGACTGGGCTCTGACCCATAAAAATAGGTTGGAAGGCCATAAACTGGTCGCCACCGGCACCACTGGCGGACTGGTTGCAGATGCCTTGCAACTACCTGTACATCGTTACAAAAGTGGCCCCTTAGGCGGCGATCAGCAAATTGGTGCGTTAATTTCAGAAGGTGGGTTGGATGCGCTGGTATTTTTCTGGGACCCGCTGAATCCTGCTCCTCATGACCCTGATGTTAAAGCGCTATTGCGTCTATGTTCAGTATGGAATATCCCGGTTGCCTGTAACCGTGCCAGTGCGGATCTTATGTTTGGTATCGAGTCACTGGAAAATATGCAATACAAACGCGAAGTTCCGATTTATTAAGGTTAAAATCGATATAAGAGTTGCACGGATAGCGGGTTTGGAGTCAAAATCCCACCATTCACCCGCTACTGTTTATTTAAAACTGCTGCTCTCCTGCCACCCAAGTTTGCAACACTTTGGGCTTCCAAAGATCCTGTTCCGGGATGGCAAAAATATCCCTGTCCACCACAATAAAATCAGCCCACTGACCTTTGCTCAAGCTTCCTATTCTGTCTTCCTGAAAGGCGGCGTAGGCCGCGTCTGCGGTAAACGCGCGCAACGCCTGTTCCAGCGTCATTTTTTGCTCAGGTAACCAACCCTGTCTAGGTTGATTATCGCGATCCTGGCGGGTCACCGCTGCATGTAATCCAAAAAACGGATTGGCCAGCTCCACCGGGAAATCCGAACCGGCCGCCACAATAGTGCCCTGAGCTAACATGCTGTGCCAGGCATAAGCGCCTTTCAGTCTTTCCTTACCCAAACGATCACCGGCCATGTTTTTATCACTGGTGGCATGGGTTGGTTGCATCGATGCAATCAAATTAAGCTGCTTAAACCGCGGGATGTCTGCCGGATTAATAATTTGTGCATGTTCAATTCGATGACGTAAATCTCGGCCGCCGACTTTCTGATATGTGGCGGCATATTGATCCAGTGCAATCCGGTTGGCGCGGTCGCCGATAGCATGCACATTAAGCTGGAATCCACGCTTGATAATCTGTTCGTACAACTGGCTCAGTTGCTGCTCGGAGGTGACCATTAAACCGGTATTGTCATGATCATCAGAGTAAGGCTCAAGCAATGCTGCGCCACGACTGCCCAGCGCACCATCAGCGACCAGTTTGACGCTGCGAATAGACAACAAATCCTTATCGTCCTGAATAAAGCCCTTTTCCAGCATGGGCAGTAAATCGGTATCCCAACCGGCGATCATGGCGTAAATACGCAGTTTTAACTGATGTTCTGCCAGCTGATGCTGGTAAAAGTCGTAAACATCTTTTTCGATACCGGCATCATGCAATGAGGTAATGCCCAGTTCCAGCAAGTGGGATTGCGCGGCCTCAAAGGCCAAGTTAAAGCTATTGGCATCGTATTTAGGCAGTTTTTCCTGTATTAGCTGCATGGCATTGTCGATTAATATTCCGCTAGGTTTACCTTTGCTGTCGCGCAGAATCTGTCCTCCCGGAGGATCCAGAGTACTTTCATCTATCCCGGCCATTTTTAACGCCAGACTGTTGGCCCAACCGGCGTGCCCGTCGACCCGTTCCAGCCACACCGGTCGGTTCTGGATAAATTCATCCAGATCGGTGGCATTGGGGAAGTCATTTTCCGGCCACAACACCTGATTCCAGCCACCACCCCTTACCCAGTCCAAATCCGGATTTTGCTTGGCAAACGAAGCCACCGCCTTCACTGTGGCCAGCTTACTGCGAATATCCCGCACATCGGCTTCCAGCAAGCTGTAACCCAGCCCCATAAAGTGGGCATGCGCATCGATTAATCCGGGTAATATCGATTTTCCTTTCAAATCAACCTGTTTGGCATCCGGATAACGCTGTTGAATAGCATTATCGCCCACCTCCAGTACTTTACCTTTTTCTACCGCCAGCGCCTCAAATCTCACTAAGGCGCGTTGCGGGTCAAACCCATAACCTTTGGCGTTATACCACAAGGTGACTTGGGCCAAACTACTGTGGCTAAACATTACAAACAGGCCATAGAGCCCAATGCAGATAAGTTTTTTCATGCTTTTTCTCTTTCTATTCAGGCTTGGCTGCGCGCATATAATCCAGGGTTAAATTACTCAACAGTTTAACTCCCAGTTTCATACCGCTTTCGTCAATCTGGAAATAAGGGGTATGATGGCCTGGCGCTTCGCTTTTGGGCATATCCAGCGCTTTGCCGCCCACAAACAGATACAAGCCTGCCACTTCGTTTTGGAAAAAAGAAAAATCTTCGGCTCCGGTAACAGCATTAACCAGTTCGACTTTGTCTTTCCCTGCTGTGCGTTCCAATGTAGGCAACATTTTGTTCATTAACGCCGGCTCGTTATAAGTCACCGGATAACTGTAATCAAGCGGCAAGGTAATCTCGGCTTCTGCCCCCATGCTGGCAACAATGTTATTTATCTTGCGTGGTACAGCATCATACATATGCTCACGCGCTTGTTGATTTAAGGTACGAATGGTTCCGACCAGTTCAACCTGTTCGGGGATAATATTGGAGCGATTACCGCCGTGAATAGATCCAATGGTGACCACCGCGGCACCGTCGAGCAGATTAATTTCCCGGCTGGTAATGGTCTGCAATCCCATAATGACCTGTGCCGCTGTAACAACAGGATCAACACTTAACCAGGGATAAGCGCCGTGGGATTGTTTGCCTTTTATCACCACTTTAAAGGGTTCGACAGCCGCCATAATGCCGCCGCTACGATACTCCACCACTCCCACATCAGTATCTGAACTAATATGCAGGCCGAACACCACATCCACGCCTTTCATTACCCCTTCGGTGACCATTACTTCGGCTCCACCCTTCTCTCCGGGAGGCGCACCTTCTTCGGCCGGCTGGAAAATAAACTTCACTTTGCCGGATAACGACGATTTCATTTCGGTAAGTATTTTAGCCGCCCCCATTAGCATCGCCATATGGGTATCGTGGCCACAGGCATGCATTACCGGTACGCTGTTGCCATTAAATTCCGAGGTTTGCCCGGATTTAAACGGTAAATCATTGATTTCTTTAACCGGTAAACCATCCATATCGGCGCGAAGTGCGACAGTGGGTCCCGGCTTACCAGAATCCAGCAGTGCTACCACTCCGGTTTTCGCAATGCCGGTTTTGACGTCCAGCCCCAAGCCACGCAGATATTTTTCGATATACGCGGCAGTCTGGAATTCACGGTTAGATAATTCGGGATACTGATGAAAGTGGCGTCGCCATTTTATCACTTGGGCTTCAAGCTCATCGGCTCGCTCAGAAACTTTATCTGCCTGCGCATGAAATGTGGCCAAACAAAGCATAACAAGGAGGATTTTTTTCATTATATTGTCCTGTCTATTATTATGTGTAGGGAAAGAAAGTCTGATAATAACTTTTTCATACAATAGCTTAGCTTTAAGGCACAAGCTAATTTCGACTATGATTTGAATAAATAATCGCTGCATCGCTCGCCAACAATTAACTAAATCGGTAAGCTGAAAAGATTCAATCATCATGACTTTATTGGACTATTTGCCGTGAAAATTTCCGCTATTTTATCCACAACCAATCTGGTTCTTTGCTTGTTATTATCCAGCTTGCTAAGCCACACAGCCCAGGCTAAAAATCAGCTTATTACGATGCAGACTGAACAGGGTGACATCAAAATCGAGTTATATAGCGATAAGGCGCCGATTAGCAGCGCCAACTTCTTACGCTATATCAAGGCTGGAGGTTTTAAAGGTGGCGAGTTTTACCGCGTTGTGCGTCTGGACAATGATAATGGCGAGCCTAAAATTGAAGTCATTCAGGGCGGTGCCAACCCCGAATTCAAAGACTTCCCGGCGATTAAACTGGAAACCACCCAAACTACCGGGATTAGACATCTCGATGGTACGCTATCGATGGCGCGGGCTGAGCCTGACACCGCCACATCGGCATTTTTTATCTGCATTGGTGCTCAGCCATCACTGGATTTTGGTGGCACACGTAACAAGGACGGCCAAGGTTTTGCCGCATTTGGGCGGGTTGTTGAAGGAATGGATGTGGTGAAACAAATCCATCAAATACAGGATACCGTCACAACCGACGAGGCCTATACCCAGGGCCAAATTCTGCAACATCCGGTTAAAATTAAGGATGTGACATTTTGACCGATCGCTTCCCTGCCCGTGCAACGGCTGACACTTGAATAACGCCACTGTAGTTTAACGTTACCAAATATCAGGAGATATCCATGCTTTGGATCTTCTTTACTTTGCTGGCCGCTTTTATGCAGTCGTGGCGCAATGCCTTCCAGAGCCGCTTGGGCCAGGAAGTGAAAGTCACTGGTGTGACTCTGGCACGCTTCCTGTGGGCCAGCCCTGTTGCTGCGGTTTACCTGGGATTACTCTACTACTGGCAGCCTGCACCTGTGCCCGTGTTCACTGCCCCGTTTAGCGGATTTGTTGTCGGTGCAGCACTGATGCAAATACTGGCCACCGCCCTGATGGTCAAACTGTTTAAAATGAACAACTACGCCATCGGTGCCGGACTGGCAAAAAGTGAGGCGCTGGTGGCTGCCGTATTAGGAATGCTATTTTTCGGGACGTCACTTTCTATGCTGGGGTGGGGCGGCGTCATCATTGGCGGTATTGCGGTGTTTTTAATGAGTGCACGGCAAGGTTTCAGGGGGTTATCTGTTAACACCGTATTATTGGGCTTGGCTTGCGGCAGTTCTTTTGCTTTGACCTCACTATGGGTGCGCGAAGCCAGCCTGGCCCTGAATTTGCCCTTCCCTTATAGCGCCGCCTGGGTACTGTTATTAGTGATTAGCCTGCAAACGCTAATATTGGTTGTTTTTCTATTGTTACAGGACCCGGCCAGTTTAAAAGCCTTGTGGCAACGTCCCAAACTCACCCTGCTAACCAGTATTGCCAGTTGTGTCGGCTCAATTGGCTGGTTTAGTGCGATGTCGCTACAAACTGTGCCTTACGTTAAAACCCTGGGGCAGGTGGAGGTGTTCTTTACCATGCTTATTTCTGCTTACTGGCTTAAACAAAAATTACAGATTAAGGATGCGTTGGGGCTGGTTTTAATCGCCATTGCGGCCATTATGGTGATGTGGAGTTAACAAAATACCGGGTAGCAGGGCTACCCGATAAGCAATATCTAAAGACTTAATTAGAACGCATCTTACTACCTGAAAAACCGTACCAGGCGATATATAAGTAGCAGATAACCGGCAGGATAAAGCTGAACTGAATACCCTGACTATCTGCCAACAAGCCTTGCAAGGAAGGAACTATTGCGCCACCGACAATTGCCACACACAACAAACCGGAACCGACACTGGCCAATGGGCCCAGTTTTTCAATTGCCAGACTGAATATGGTCGGGAACATAATGGAGTTAAACAGACCCACTGCCAGAATTGCCCACATGGCTGTTGAACCAGAGGTATTCATTGCGGTCAGTACCAGAACCATTACTGCCAGACCATTAAAAGTCAATACCGCCCGGGGAGACACTTTAGTCATGACCGCCGCACCAATAAAGCGTCCGACCATGGCTCCCCCCCAGTAGTAACTGACCAGTGCTGCCGCGTCTTTCTCGGCTAGACCGGCAATCGAAGGTTCGGCAAAAAAGTTAACCAGAAAACTGCCAATCGCCACTTCACCGCCCACATACACAAAAATAGCGATGACCCCGAATAACAAATGAGAGTGTTGCAGTGCTTCTTTAATACCACCGGCCACTTCCGTCTGCTCCGGCTCTTCAATCACCGGCAGATTCAGGCGCGAGAAAATAATCGCCAGTACAAACAATGCGGTTGCTAAAATGATATAGGGCAACTGCACCGAAGCCGCCTGCGTAGCGTTATAGGTCGCCACTTCTTCGGCCGACATAGCCGCCAAATCAGCCGCAGATAAGGTGGCGACCGAGAAAATCAACAACGCGCCAAACCAGGGTGCAACGGTGGTACCCAGCGAATTAAATGCCTGGGTCAGAGACAAGCGACTCGATGCAGTACGTACCGGTCCCAACCGTGTTACATAGGGATTAGCGGCAACCTGCAAGACAGTAATTCCGGCAGCCAGTATAAATAGCGCAAACAGGAACAATCCGTATTGCTGCATGGCTGCGGCCGGATAAAACATCAAACATCCGACGCCTGCCACAGTTAAACCGGTGACAATACCTTTTTGATAACCGACTCTTTTAACATAAGTACCGGCAGGGTAAGACACCACCGCATAGGCGCCAAAAAAGGCAAAGTTCACCGCCATGGCCTGAAAATAATTCAGATCAAACACGGCTTTTAAATGGGGAATCAGAATATCGTTCAGGCAGGTAATAAACCCCCACATAAAAAACAGACTGGTCAGGATTGTTAGCGGAACGGTATAATTTTTTTGATCACTATGCGCAGCGGCAGTACCGATATTTTCCATAATTAACTCTTTGTGTTGTTGGCTTATATTGTTTATTGTAAGCGCTTACATTGCGCCCTGTTAGCTCAGGTTTACTGCAGTGATAGTAGCCACCCGGCAATTTGTTTTTCAGTGTTATCAAGAATAATGTCTTTACTCGCATCAAGATCAATAGCAACCACATTTTGCTCACCCTGCGGAGACTCCAGACTATCAAACTGACTTTGCAGCAGCGTCGCCGGCATATAATGCCCTTGCCGTTGTTGCATACGTTGCAAAATGATTTCCTGTTTACCATGCAAGAAAACAAACAACGTATCAAAAGGTAACGCTCGAAACGCCTCCCGATGTTTGGCGCGCAATCCCGAGTAAGACAGCACACAACTTTGTTGCTGTTGAAACTGCTCATTCAAAAAATCACACATACAGGTTATCCAGGGTAAGCGGTCCTGATCCGTTAACGGGATCCCGGCGGCCATTTTCTGTTTGGCTTGATCAGAATGGAAATCATCAGCTTCAACGTAACGGAACGACAAACGTTCAGATAATAATTTGGCTAATGTGGTTTTCCCACTTCCTGATACCCCCATCACAATCACTAAAATGGGCTTGGATAACCGGCGCACAGACGATAGCAAATTCATGCAGGGGTTCCAATGTAAAATTTGTTAAAAAAGTGTCACTACAGTATAACTATGCTAATCTCGCTGCAACCGTTTTCAGCCCTGTTTTAATTGGGCTTTAGGGACTATTTAAAGCTCATTGGGTGGATAATGATAGTATTTGAGGATTTTGTTATGAAATTAATGTTGGGCCTGGGTAGCAGGTTAGTTTCGGTTATTTGTGTTGTTGGGCTTGTTTGTTCACCCTGCTTTGCCAACGACGCAATAGAGCAAAAAGTCGATGAATTGCTGAGCAAGATGTCCCTGGCCGAAAAAATAGGTCAGACCAACCTTCGTGGCCGTTCCAGTCGGGCGAAGGGTCCACTGCCCGACAGTTTAAAAGCCACGGTCAAAGCCGGTAACGTCGGTGCCTTTTTAAATGTCATGAAGCCCGAAGAGCGCGATGAACTGCAACGTATCGCGGTGCAAGAATCCCGTTTGGGTATTCCGCTGTTATTTGGTCGTGATGTTATTCACGGATTTAAGACCATTTTTCCTATTCCGTTGGGACTAGCCGCCAGTTGGCAACCGGAACTGGCCGAAAATGGTGCGCGAGTATCCGCCATTGAGGCCAGCGAATTTGGCGTTAACTGGACCTTTGCTCCCATGATGGATATAGCCCGTGATCCTCGCTGGGGACGAATTGCCGAATCTTTTGGTGAAGATCCGCTTCTCACTTCGGCATTTTCAGTCGCCATGGTTAAAGGCTTCCAAACCGATGATTTAAGCAATCCTACCGCGATGGCTGCTACGGCCAAGCATCTGGTCGGTTATGGCGCAGCCGAAGGCGGCCGCGATTACAACACCGCACAAATTCCCGAAGGCGAATTGCGCGATGTTTATCTGGTGCCGTTTAAAGCGGCGGCCGATGCCGGGGTGGCCTCAATGATGACCTCTTTTAACGAATTAAACGGCGTACCCGCCACCGGTAACCAGTTTGTATTAACCGATATTTTACGCGGTGAATGGCAATATGACGGCATGGTGGTCAGTGACTGGGATTCGGTGATTGAAATGATTGCCCACGGCTACGCCGCCGATAAAAAGCATGCTGCGGAGCGCGCCGCCAATGCCGGTCTGGATATGGAAATGACCAGCGATACTTATGAACTCTATCTGGCTCAACTGATCGAGGAAGGCAAAGTCAGCGAAGCCCAACTGGATAATCTGGTGCGCAATATTCTGCGCATCAAATTCCGCCTGAATTTGTTTGAACATCCACAACGCCGCAAGGTGGAGCAATCCTCGATTTTATCCGCTGAACATCGCCAGTTAGCGCAACAAGCCGCACAGCAGTCTGCCATTTTGCTTAAAAATGACGGGGCATTGCCGCTAAAACCGAAAGGCAAGATTGCCTTAATCGGCCCTTTAGCTAATGCCGCTCACGAACAAATGGGCACCTGGGTTTTTGATGGCCGGGCCGAAAATAACATCACCGTACTGGATGCCATGCAACAGCAGCTAGGCAAACAGAATGTGCAATTTGCCGAAGGGTTAGCCTACAGCCGGGTTAAAACAGATGCGGGCTTCGCCGCAGCCATACAAGCTGCCAAGCAGGCTGATACTATCGTTTTTGTTGGTGGTGAAGAATCGATTTTATCCGGTGAAGCCCATAGCCGCGCCGATATCAGCTTGCCCGGTGCGCAGGAAGCGCTAATTAAACAACTGGCCAAACTGGATAAACCGCTCATTCTGGTGGTGATGGCCGGACGACCTATCACCCTGGGCAATATCATTGGTGATGTCGATGCAGTACTGTTTAACTTTCATCCCGGCACCATGGCTGGCCCGGCGATCAGCGATTTATTATTGGGTAAGGTATCCCCTTCTGGCCGCCTGCCTGTCACCTGGCCAATTACCGCGGCTCAGGCCCCTATTTATTACAATCACAAAAATACCGGCCGACCGGCCAACGACAAAGATTACGTGCCAATTGACGATATTCCGGTACAGGCTTGGCAAAGTTCGTTGGGTAACGATTCACACTATCTGGATATCGGCTTTCGCCCGGCCTATCCCTTTGGTTATGGTCTGACATACAGTACATTTGACTACAGCGACCTTAAGCTTGATAAAAACAGCGTTAAAATGGGCGGTGAATTACAAGTGTCTGCCACTATTACCAACAGCGGCAAACGCGAAGCCAGCGAAGTGGTGCAATTATATATTCAGGACGTGGTGGGGGATGTCACCCGGCCGGTACGAGAACTCAAAGACTGGCAAAAAATCAGCCTAAAACCGGGCCAAAGCCAAACGGTGCACTTTACCCTGAATACCGATCAGTTAGCCTTCCATAATATTAAAATGCAAAAGGTTACCGAGCCGGGTGATTTTAACCTGTGGATTGCACCCAATGCCGCCAGTGGTTTAAAAGCTAGTTTTAAAGTGGTCGAATAACATCACAAAAAAGCGGGGGAGCAATTCCCCGCTATCAGCACAATAGATTAAATTTTAGCTAGAGCTAGCTACAGGTTATAACCGCACTAACTTTCCGCGGGTAAAATTGCCCAAAGGATAAGATATAAAAGGATCGTAGCGCCAAAAAACAAACTCCCCATAACAAAGCCGGCCTGAACACCGCCTTTACTGATTCCGTAATATTTTGCTAACCCCGCGCATACCCCTCCCGCGATAAAAGTTGAACCGCGTGTCAGTTTTCTATTTGTTGTGGATCCCATTATTACTCCTGTTCCCCAAGCAAGGTAAATACATGCAGACTAAAATAAAAAACAATATATTTAGTGCGGCTTGCATAATAAGTCCCGCGCGATTGCTCATCTGATTTTTCTACTTTACCTAGTTTTTCTTTATCAAAACATCTAAAAACCGAATACAGATAATTTGTTAACTTTTAAACCTTTACTCCTCCTGCCCCTCCATCGTTATGTTGCATATTACTAACCAGGTTTGTCGCGCGATGTACTTGAGTTACGTCACCAAAGTTCGGGTTACATATATTTAACAATTTCTTTTAGCCTTTACTTTATTTAGCAACCGCACAGACGCGGATTTGAATGTTGCTATACTCCGCGCACAAATAGCCACAATGGAAATAGCTTTGTGTTAAACCAGATAAAATTAATCAGTGCGGCGCTGCTATCTATCGCGATATTGACAAGTTGTGCGGCGCAACAGGTCAAGTCAGACCAGCCTTCGTTAAAAGATGCCTATGCCGGTAAATTCCTTGTCGGTGCCACAGTCAACGGCGATATGGTGGCCCATCCTTCGTCAAAAAAAATGCGTATCGTTAAGCAGCATTTTTCTGCGGCAACCATGGACAATGCCATGAAGTGGGGCCCGTTTAATCCACAGCCGGGTGAATACAATTTTGAGGCGCCGGACAAGTTCGCCAGCTATACCCAACAACAAGGAATTGCAGCGGTTGGACATGTCTTGTTTTGGCACAGTCAAACCCCGGACTGGGTGTTTAAAGACGACAATGGCAACTTACTCAGCCGCGATGCACTGCTTAAACGTATGCGTGAACGGGCCAAGTTAATGGCCAACCGTTATGGCGATAAAATCAAGATCTGGGATGTGGTTAACGAAGCGATTGAAGATGACGGCAGCTTGCGCCAGTCACTGTACAACAAGATTATTGGTGACGATTTTATTGAGCAAGCCTTTCGTATTGCCAACGATGAGCTACCGGCCGATGCGGTCAAACTTTATAATGATTATGGGATGACCCGGTCAGGGCGGGTTAATACCGTAATCAAGATGGTCAATGACTTTAAAGCTCGCGGTGTGCCTATTGATGGCCTTGGTATTCAAGGGCATTGGTCGATGGATAGCCCGACACTGGATGAAATTGACACTAGTTTGACTAAATTAGCCGCGACCGGCCTACCTTTGCATATTACCGAGCTGGATATCGATTATCTGGGTCGCTCACAGTTTTTTGGTGCTAACGGTGCCAATGTGGATCTGCAAAAACGCATCGCCACCCCAGAAAATAATCCCTATCCCAACGGTAACTTCCCTGCCAGTGCCGACGCCGCCTTAGGTGATCGCTACGCCGCTATTTTCAAACTGTTTTTAAAGCATCATAAAGACATTGACCGGGTGACATTTTGGGGCGTAACAGATGGTGATTCCTGGTTAAACGGCTGGCCAGTGGCGGGACGTACCAATTATCCATTACTGTTTAATCGTGATGGTAGTGCCAAACAGGCATTGCAAAAAGTGATTGAGGTCGGATTAGCCGCCCAGTAACCATTAATCAATATCCCGGCATAAAAAACCGCAATGAATTGCGGTTTTTTATTTTAGATACAATACGTTACGTGTTATTTAAGAATTAAATCGATTTCTCTGACTTCATCATCACTAAGTGATAAATGACTCTGGGCCGCGACAATATCTTCAATCTGGCTGACCTTACTGGCACCAATAATCACCGATGCTACCGAAGGCTGGCGATGGATCCAGCAAATCGCCAATTGGGCCATAGTCTGTCCGCGCGCCTCGGCAATTTTATTCAGCTTAATCACCTTATCGACTTTCTCCTGGGTGACCTGGTCTTCGGATAAAAACTGATTATTTTTATCTGCTGCGCGCGAATCAGCCGGAATGCCGTTCAGGTATTTGTTGGTCAGCAAGCCTTGCGCCAAAGGTGAAAAGGGAATACATCCCACGCCCTGTTTTTCCAGTTCGGTATGCAGTCCGTCCTCTTCCGTCCAGCGATCAAACATCGAATAACGGGGCTGGTGGATCAGGCAGGGTGTGCCCAGATCATTCAGGATCTGCACCGCCCGACGGGTTTGGGCAGAATTATAGTTGGACAATCCGATATACAGCGCCTTACCACTGCGCACGATGCTATCCAGCGCGCCCATGGTTTCCTCCAGCGGGGTATGCGGATCGGGTCGATGCGAATAGAAGATGTCCACATATTCCAAATTCATGCGTTTCAGACTCTGGTTCAGACTGCTAATCAAATATTTGCGTGAACCCCATTCGCCATAAGGGCCATCCCACATTAAATACCCGGCCTTGCTGGAGATAATCATCTCGTCACGGTGAGCTTGCAAATGTTGGTGAAATATCTTGCCAAAATTAGTTTCCGCCGTGCCGGGCGGTGGGCCGTAGTTATTGGCCAGATCAAAATGGGTGATACCCAAATCGAACGCCCTGAGGATCATTTTCTCGGCCACGTCATAAGGTGCTTCATCACCAAAATTATGCCAAAGACCCAGGGACACGAAAGGCAACAACAATCCGCTGTTTCCGCAGCGTTTGTAAACCATGTCATCGTATCTGTTGCTGGCGGGTTGATAGCTCATATAATTTCTCGTTGATTATGTTGAAAGTTTGGATTCTAACAGAGAATATCAGCCGATGAGGGTTAGCTCCAAACACCGGCTGAAAATTAGATTTAGGGATAAGTTAATCCATAGCCGTATTCAAACAGCGGTTGATAATCTTTATCGCCCACATTAATCGGGATTTGTTCAAGATTAACCGGCCAACTGTAACCCAGCTTGCCTCCCATAGGGTGATCGCCAAACAATACATCGGCGACGCCATTGCCTTCAGTACCCGGCAACCAGGCGGCAACCAGTGCATTCCAGTCGGGCAATTGTTCACTGATTAATAGCGGACGGCCGGATACCAACACCACCACAAATGGCACGCGACTGGCTTTGACATTTTCAAGGGTTTGCAAATCCTCATCCGACAAGGTTAATGGCTGACAGTACTCACATGGTTGTTCATTATAATCACCCCAACCTTCAGCATAGGGATTCTCCCCCACCACCACAATCGCCACATCACTTCCCTGTGCACCTTCACCGTTTTGATTGAAGGTGACGTCATCGGCCAACGCCTGAATCCCCTGTAAAATGGTGGTACCACTATTTTTGGACTGTTTTTCACCCTGCCATTGAATACTCCAACCGCCGGATTGCAGACCGATATTGTCAGCGTGACTACCGGCCACAAATACCTTGGCAGTTTTACTCAGAGGTAACAGGTTATTGTCATTTTTCAGCATGACCAAAGATTGAGCTACCGCTTCGCGCGCAACTGCCCTGTGTTCCGCTGTACCTACCACCAGTTTAGCCGGCACAGAGCGGTCGGCAGAATAAGGACGGTCGAACAACCCCAGCTCAAACTTGGCGGTCAGGATGCGGCGCACGGCATCGTCAATACGCGATAAGGGTACTTCCCCCTCATTAACCGCAGCGGTTAGGTCAGTGATAAATTCCTTCCAGAATTCTGGCTCCATTGCCATATCCAGGCCCGCGTTAATTGAACGGACAATGCGCTCCCGGTTAGTCTCCCCCTGCACTTCTTCAATCGCCTGCCAGTCGGAAACCACAAAACCATCAAACCCCAACTCACCTTTAAGCATTTGGTTAAGCTGTTGATTTTCATGCATCTTAAGACCATTAACGCTGCTGTATGAATACATTACCGAAGCCACCCCGGCTTTGAAGGCGGGCAAATAGGGGGCGATATGAATTTTACGCAGTTCATCCATGCTGACACGGGTATCACCACGGTCGATGATATATTCATGATCACCTGTCCCGTAAGTGGTTCCGCCATCACCGACCCAATGTTTGGCAGTAGCGATCATCTGACCTGACGCCTGACTGCCTGTGACATAAGGACCGGCATAGGATTCACCCACCTCGGGCACTTCTGCAAAACACTCATATGCCCTTCCCCAGCGTTCATCACGGCTAACGCATAATGCTGGGCCAAAGTTCCAGTGCACGCCAAACGCGGTGGTTTCGGCGGCGGTGATGCGGCCAATTTGTTCCATCAGTTCGGGGTTACGCATTGCGCCTAATCCGACATTATGCGGGAACAAGGTGGTATTAATCCCATTACCGTGCCCATGCACGGCATCGGTGCCATAAATAAACGGAATACCCAAACGGGTTGATAATGCCGCGTGTTGATAGGCGTCGATCATATCGCGCCAGTCTTGCGGAGTATTATTCCCCGGAACGGAGCCGCCACCGTTGAGAATGGAACCCAGGAAATAATTCTTCACATCTTCGGGTGTGGCGTGATTGCGTTCAGCCTGGGTCATTTGGCCAATTTTTTCCGCCAGTGTCATCTGGCTTACCAGCGCTTCGACTTTTTCTGCAGTAGAAGGTTGATGAGTCAGGCTTTCCATCTGTGCCGCATGATGGCTCAGTACGGCCAAAGTAGATTCATCCTGATCAAACACTGAATTCAGGCCTTGTGGCTCTTGCGGCGGATCACCAAAAAACATATCACCTGTTTGCCAAATAAAGTCGTCACGCTGGGTGCGCGCTTCGCCACTCCAGGCCCAGAAGTTAGTGCCGCCAATATTAGCCCCGGCTTGACCCGCCTGATACCACTGGTTAAAGATATCGGTAAAGAATTTATCACGCCATTGAGTTGTAGAAGATGGACGGTAGTCGCCGTTATCACGTTCAATACCAAACTCTTCCATTACTACAGGTTTATTTAACTGAGCAGCATACTGGATATGCTTGGCAATATACTGATGCGCTTTTTGCAAGGCTGATTGGTAGGTTTGCTTTGGGTTGTTAATATCAAACCAGCTCCAGTTTTTTGCCCACATATGGAAGGTCATATAATCAATCGAAGCGAGATTATGTGTACGCAGGAACAAGTCTTCATCCTGCAAGGTTCCCATTATACCTTCACTACCAGTAGTCACCAGTTGATTGGGTGCCAGCTGATGGATAAATTGCGCGGTACTATCCACCCAGCCGATAAAATCCTGCGCATATTGGTGACCCTCGGCGTCACTACCTGGACGGGGTTCATTGGCCAGTTCCCAGGTCATAATGGTCGGGTCTTCAGCATATTTGATATGAGTGATCGAATTAGTGCGCCCAATAACCTGACTGATGACCTGACGATAAACTTTTTGCGCCTCGGGCATACGATAGAATTTTGCCGAATTTTGCATAAAACCGTTCCAGTCTCCGGTTACATCCGGATCAAATACCAGCTCTCCGGTTTGCCAGGAAACGTATTGAGACATACCACCCGACCATTGCCAGAAATTATTCAGAAACAGGACGGCTTTCATATCGCGCTTGGCCATTTCAGCCAACAAGAAATCCAGGCCCTGCAGCAAAGCGTCATCCAGCTTGCCTGGCTCACTTTGAATGGCCGGTTGCAGTGCCATTTTCAGCGCACTGGCTTCTGACATTGCCAGCACCCGCAAGTTAGTGATCCCGTGCGACTTTAATTTATCCAGCTCACGGATCAACTGCTGCCGTTGGCCCTCTTCATCATCAACGCCCATGTAACCCGCATGCCAAAAATTGGCACCGGCAAAATAATAGGGACGATGATTGAGCTGAAACTTGCCTTTGTTTACAGAAACAAAATCGGCAGACTCAACGGATTGAAGCACTGTTTTATCAACTTTAGCTGGTTGAGGTGCACTAGTTTCAGTCTGCTTGCTGCAACCAGCTAACAATAGGATTCCGATCCACAAAATCCTGATATAAGCCATTTTAATTTTCATTATTTTTTCACTGTCTGGGCTGATTTTCCAAGTCGGGCAGTATAGGCGAGCTTAATTCCAAATGTAACCGTTTACAGCGGTAAAATTAGGTTTGCCGATAAAATGCCGATTTCCCACTAAACTTGACAGGCTTTGTGATCGTCAGGCTACGCCATATCTGACGTGGCTTGCAACAGCTTAGAAATGTAAACGTTTGTACTTTTTCAATGAAAACGTTTGCAATATGTTATCTTTGTGTTAAAAATAACAACGTGAAAACGTTTTTTTACAACATAATATTAACTTCATTATGGCTAGAATCGTTTTCATAGCAATTGAAAGTGCTGTTTTCCTGTGCAGAAAGTATCCAGCCCCATCAATTGTTTACGTCGACCAAAAATGACGAGAGCAAGGTAGCGATCTGACAGACTGGGTTACTTGTTCTTGGAATTGTAGTTTTGGCTCAATTAAAAAAGACAAGACGGACAACAACAAATGAATACACACAAAAAGTTTAATAAATCATTACTCTCCACCAGCATATCGTTGATGCTAGGTGGTGCGGTCATAGCCCCCGCTATGGCACAAGATGCCCCCGCAGACGGCGATGTTGAAGTTATTCAGGTTAAAGGTATACGTGGCAGCTTGCAGGCTTCAACTGCAGTAAAACGCGAGTCAATGGGGGTAGTTGATGCTATCTCTGCCGAAGATATCGGTAAATTCCCGGATACCAACCTGGCCGAATCATTACAACGTATTACCGGTGTTTCCATCAGCCGCGATAACGGTGAAGGCTCTCAAGTTACGGTACGTGGCTTTGGCGCCGAAAATAATATGGTGACCTTAAATGGTCGTACTATGCCTGCTGCATCAACCTTTAATGGTGATGGCGGTGGTTCAAGAGCCTTTGATTTTGCTAACTTAGCCTCTGAAGGTATCAGTTCGGTAGAAGTTTATAAAACCGGTAAAGCGAATATCACCACTGGTGGTATTGGTGCAACCATTAATATCTTAACCGCTAAGCCACTGGATAATGACGGATTTGTTGCTTCTGTTGGTGCCAAAGCAGTACACGATACCACCAACCGCGCTGGCGACGATGTTACCCCTGAAGTATCAGGGTTGTTCAGTTATGCTAATGATGATTCGACTTGGGGGATTTCACTAACCGCAAGTCATCAGGAACGTGATTCCGGTGCCGTTGGTGCCACGGTTAATGACTGGGATATACGCTATTGGGACGATATTGCTGATCCGGATAGAGTTTGGAATGACGAAACTGTACAAGTAACTAATGCGCCAGACCAAGGTCAATTGTACTCGCGTTTTTATGATTTACGTTATGAGTTTCACGATACTCAACGTACCCGTGATAACGCCCAGTTAACATTACAATTCGCGCCAAGTGAAAATTTCACCGGTACGGTAGATTACACCTTTGCTGAAAACCATATCAAGCGCCATCTAGGCCAAACCGGTAACTGGATGCAAATGAATGGCAATCTTCAGGCTGTTGAATTCGATGATTCAGAAATCGCCACCATGATTTACGCGACAGAATCTTATGCAAACGGCGTTGATGAAGGCTATGAACAGCAAGATCTCGATCAAACCAATACGCTAACATCGCTAGGTGTCAATCTGGAGTACCGGGTTAATGATGATTTAAGTTTCAAATTAGATGCCCATGATTCAGAAATGCATAGCCGTGGTACTGGTCCTTACGGCACGGGTTCAGTGCGTATGGCATTGGCTAATCCAACCGTAGAATCGAGAGAATGGTTTTTTGGCGGTGAATTCCCAACTTACTTAAACCAATATGATGATAGTTTAGGTGGCAATCCAGGTTTCCCACCTAATACTAACGGTCAAGTCGACAATGGAGACGTCAGTTCTACCATGTTTAACTTGCGTCAGGCCGATCAGAAATCAACAGTGACCCAAATTAAACTGGACGGTACCTATCTATTTGATAATGGCCGTTTTGATTTTGGTATTGAAACTCGCGATATGGAGTCTCATTCCCTTAACTATGCTGCGGAAAACATCGCCTTAGGTAACTGGAATGGTGGTTATCCTGGCGAGTTTGGTGAATTAGTTCAGCCATTTGATATCCAGGGTGAGTTTGATGACTGGAATCCTCGCGATGGTCATGGCTTTATTGCTAACGCAGTAGATATGTACGAAGCTGCGAAGAACATTCCACGTTATGCCGATATTTTACCTCCTGATCTGAATCAAACCACTGACAACCTGGTGGATGAAGAAACAACTGCGGCCTACTTCCAATTTGCCTTATATGGCGAACTGGGTGATATGCCTTTTGATATTTTGACGGGCCTACGTTACGAAACCACTGATGTTTTTTCAAGCTCGTTGGCTGCGGCTTACAAGAGTGTTTGGGAAAGTAACAATGACGTTGCGATTCGAGTCGATGGCAGTCAGCCTTCCACTCTAGCTACGGCTGAGGCCAGCTATGATAACTTGCTGCCCAGCCTGGACTTTACCTTGCATATTTCCGATGACTTAATTGGCCGCTTCTCAACCAGTAAAACCATTGCGCGTGCCGGTTTGGGCAGTTTAGGTGTATCTGCATCAGGCTTTGGTGCCGGTGGCGGTTCAACCTTGTTGGGAGCCACTCCATCTGCAGATGCATCAAACCCTGGTTTATTACCATTAGAATCAACCAACTTTGATTTATCATTAGAATGGTATTATGACGAGTACAGCTATGTATCCGGTGGCTTATTCGAGAAAAATGTTTACAACTTTATTGGTACGCAGCAGGTCGATAGAGAATTACTGGATATTCGTGATGTAACGGCAGGTCCTCGAGCCCAGGCTGCTGCGGCAGAGCTGGCGGCTATGGGTCTTGCTTTAAACGATGATAACCTGTACGGCTTAATGGTTTATACCGAGCATAATGCTGGCAGCGATCCTGAATATGTTTCATTGTATGGCACGGATTTTAACCCAGATGCCAATACCTATCTGGCGGAAAGAACAGGATGGGATGTTGAATCGAATTCTAGCGATCCTGCGTATACCTTTAGAACCGAAACACCAAATAATGGTAAAGAAGCGAAGATTTACGGTATGGAGTTTGCCGTACAGCACTTCTTTGGTGAAACCGGCTTCGGTGTTCAGGCCAACTACACCATTGTGCGCGGTGATGTCGCTTACGATAACTCAGTGGATCCAGGTGTGTCTCAGTTTGCGCTGGTGGGTTTAAGTGATACCGCTAACTTAGTTGCCATGTATGAAAAAGATGGTCTTCAGGCGCGTATTTCTTATAACTGGCGTGATAAATATTTGTCTACGACTTCTCAAGGTAATCAGGGGAATCCAAGATATGTTGAGGCATACTCTCAAATTGACGTCAACGTCAGTTACGCCGTAACAGAAGACTTCACCGTTTCACTTGAAGGTATAAATGTAACCGGCGAAAACAGCCGCGCCCATGGTCGTAACTACAAGATGTTGTGGGATATGTATGACCTAGGTGCTCGTTACCAATTAGGTGCCCGTTATACGTTCTAAATAACTTTTTTCTCGTTATTTAGCAATGCGCACATCCGTAATCAAGCCGCTGTTTTTCAGCGGCTTTTCTTTACAATCACTTTTACGTTAATCTAGCCTGCAACAGTTTGGAAAATGGGAACTTTTAATGACCCAACACGTTTTACTTAACAATGTTCAACATCAACACATCAAAGTTATCAACCAATTCAATGCCCAATACGGCGATAATGTCACTAGCGTTATGGCCTTTCCTACCGAATTCGTTGAACTACAAAAAGAATATCCGATTATGTTCCGGCGTAATGCCGAAACTGAAAAGTATCAGGCGGTAGCCTTATTAGGTATTCAAAAAGACGAAAACTTGTATTTGGATGAATCACTCGATTCAGGCTGGGCCGGGCATTATATTCCCGCCACTTTAGCTCGAGGCCCCTTCTTAATTGGTTTTCAAACCCAACAGGAAAATGGTGAAACACAAAAGGTGCCGGTGATACATATTGATGTGGATCACCCCAAAGTAAACGAACAAAAAGGCAGAGCCCTGTTTTTGGAACATGGCGGCAATAGCCCTTATCTAGAGCATGTATCAACACTACTGAAAGTGATGCATCAAGGCATAGCGGTGAACGATGCCATGTTTGCCGCATTCAATGAAGTTGAATTAATTGAGCCGGTAAATATAGAAATCGATCTGGACAGTGGTGAAAAACATCGCTTGGTAGGCAACTACACCATTAACGAAAACAAGCTTCAGTCTCTTAATGCCGAACAACTGGCTAAATTACATAAAGCTGGCTTTTTGCAGCTCGCTTTTTCCGTGGTGGCGTCTATGAGCAATATCAGAAAGCTGATTGAGATGAAAAATCGCCGCGATCGTGGTTAAGCTTACTTTGACGAATCTGAAACATGACAACCATTACCACTAAAACCAAAGTCATCGATAGCTGTACACCGGGACAACTGCCTGCCGAAGTGATTACAGCAAGCGAACCGGTAATCCTCAAAGGACTGGTAAAACACTGGAAACTGGTGGAACTTGGTCTTGAGTCAACCCAAACTGCTGTTGATTATTTAAAATCCCATTACAATGGCAGACCATCCTTCGGCTATTTTGGTGGGCCGGAAATTAAAGGCCGCTTTTTTTATGATCAACAGGTCACCCGCTTAAATTACGACAACAAGCCGATCCAGATAGACGAATTTCTGGATCTGATTGTCGACACAATGGATGATCACGCACCGCCTTCCTATTATATTGCATCCAATGTGATCGATAGCCATTTTCCCCAGCTTAGGGCGGAAAATGATATCGACATTCCACGACCTGCCGCGGAATTTCCGGTGGAGCAGAACCATGTCGGGATCTGGATAGGTAACCGTACTACAGCTTGTTGCCATTATGACACCTCCGACAATCTGGCCTGTTGCGTAGTGGGTAAACGCCGCTTTAGCCTGTTTCCATCCGATCAGATTGCCAATCTTTATCCTGGCCCGCTGGATCTGACACCTGGTGGGCAAGCACTGAGTATGGTGGATTTTGCTAATCCTGATCTGGACAAGTATCCCAACTTCCCGGAAGCCATCGCCAATGGCCAGGTTGCCGAGCTGGAAGCCGGTGATGCCCTGTTCTTGCCCAGCATGTGGTGGCATCAGGTGGAAGGGTTGAGCCGGTTTAATATATTAATCAATTATTGGTGGAGCGAATCGGCGCGCTTTACCGGAGCCGCCATGAATGTGCTTTATCACGCCATGCTAAGTTTGCGTGAAAAACCCCAACATGAAAAACAGGCATGGAAGCATATTTTTGACTATTACATCTTTGGCGACGGAGAAAAGGCCGCCAGGCACTTGCCCGAGCAGGCTCAGGGTTTTCTGGGCAAGTTGGATCCTAATAAAGCACGGGCATTGCGAGCACTGTTATTAAATAAACTGAATCGATAATCAAGGTGTCCCGCTGGACGTCCTGTTGAGTGAGAATCATTTTGCAAAATAGTAAAGTTAAAAAAGTTGTTATCGCTGGTGGGGGCACCGCAGGGTGGGTAGCCGCCGCCGGGTTATCCAAACAGCTTGGTAAATTAGTCGAGGTTGTGCTGGTAGAATCAGAACAGATCGGCACCGTAGGTGTAGGAGAAGCCACTATTCCTCCTATGCGAGTATTCCATTCACTATTAGGTATTGACGAACAGGAATTTATGCGTGCCACCGAGGCCACATTTAAATTAGGTATCCTGTTTAAAAACTGGGGGCAGATAGGCGACGAGTATATTCACCCCTTTGGCACCACAGGACAAGGCAGTTATCTGGCCGACTTCCAGCATTTTTGGTTATACGGACAGAGTAAAGGTATCAACCATGCCTATGGGGAGTACAGTCTGGAAGTGCAGGCTGCCAAAGCCAACAAGTTTGTTGTGCATAAAGGTGGCAAGATCAATTTTGCCTACCACCTCGATGCCACCCGTTATGCGCAGTTTCTGCGGCAGTACAGTGAAAAACTGGGAACCAAGCGCATCGAAGGCAAAATCCAGCAAGTACAACAACATCCTAACGGAGATATTAAAGCCTTGCAGATGGAATCTGGCGAGTTAGTTGAAGGTGACTTGTTTATCGACTGCACCGGTTTTTCCGGTTTGCTAATTGATAAGACCTTAAAGGTGCCATTTAATGACTGGGGCCACTGGTTACCCTGCAACAGCGCCATTGCCATTCAGACAGAATCGGTTGCGCCGGCCAATCCTTATGTTACCTGTACGGCGCACCGGGCGGGCTGGCAATGGCATATACCGCTGCAGCACCGTGTTGGTAATGGCAATGTCTTTTGTAGCGAGTTTATGCAAGATGAGGAGGCACGACAACATCTGCTGAATAACGTGCAAGGATCGGTATTAACCGATCCGCGGGTTATTAAATATAAAACCGGACGTCGCCAGCAATTTTGGGCGAAAAACTGCATCGCGCTAGGTTTGTCCAGTGGTTTTGTTGAGCCACTGGAGTCAACCAGTATTTACTTGTTTATGAATGGTATTATTCGCCTGATGCGGTTATTCCCGTTTGATGGGGTAACAGATTCATTAATGAATGAATATAACCAGCAGTCTATTGATGAGCTGGAAAATGTGCGTGACTTTATCATTTTGCATTACCATGCGACGGAACGCGAAGACAGCGAATTCTGGCGCTATTGTAAAAATATGTCAGTGCCGGAATCCTTGTCACACCGGATGGATCTATTCAGGCAAAATGCAACTGTGCAATTAGGCGAGAAAGAAATGTTCAGGTTGGAATCCTGGGCCCATGTGATGATTGGTCAAAGGCTTATTCCCGAGCATTACCACAAGATCTTCAACACCATGTCAGATCAAGAACTTACCGGATATCTAGCCAATATTCGCAGTCAAATAACCGAAGTGGTGAATAAATTACCCACCCATCAGGATTTTATTAACCAATATTGTAAAGCGTCGAGCTGATTTATGGATGTGCAGTTATCTCTCAACAAGGATATGGCGGTTAATGTTCAGCACTTCGGTAATGAACAACTACCAGTATTGGTGATCGATAATTTCCTTGCCGAGCCTGAGTTATTGGTGGAGCATGCGTGTCAGCAGTCTTTTAAACCGAATTCCCAGTTCTATCCCGGGATTCGGGCAGTTGCACCCAAAAGTTTTCAACGGCTTTTATTGGGTTCGTTAGGCCGCACTTTCAAGCAAGTATTCGAATTGCAAGGCAATCAGCTCGGCTTTTCCATTTGTCACTATTCAATTGTCACCACTCCCGCTGATCAACTACAACTGCTTCAACGAATCCCTCATTTTGACTCTATTGAGCAAGATCAACTTGCGGCAGTGTTTTATTTGTTCAAACAAGATTTAGGCGGTACGTCTTTTTATCGTCATCGCAAAACCGGGTTTGAATATGTTGATGAAAAAAGACAGGCCGAATATTACCAATCACTGGAAAGTGAAAACGGGACAACAAATATTCCTCAATCCGGTTATATTAATGGCGACTCCGCGCTATTTACCCGTATTGGTGAAGAACAAGGGGTGTTTAATCGATTGATTGTTTACCGCCGCCAATGTCTACATAGTGGTTCAATCCGCTCCGATTTTGTGCCGAATCCCGACCCGCGTCAGGGCAGACTCACTATTAGTGCTTTTATTGATTGCATCTAGAGGCTGTTTATCTTTCATATTCATCACTGTTGAGAAATGAAAATTTCTCAATCGAGGCGCAAGTAGTGTGGTTTAGTCATCTAAATCAGTCTACTTGCAACAAAGAGTCAAGGATTTTCAGACAATCTGGGTGAACCGGTACTTTGCAGGTTTTGTTATAGCCAATCAACAATGAAACCGGTTACAATATCGATTTTAGCGGGAGAATAAAATGTTTAGAAATAGAATACTGAAGATAGTGCTAGTGCTTTTTTCACTTGTTGTAACCTCGTTGAGTGGGCAGGTATCGGCCAAAAAGTTTGACGATCTGGCACTCACTCCGCCTATGGGATGGAACAGCTGGAATACCTTTGGCTGTGAAATCAACGAAAAAATGATCAGGGAAATGGCCGATATTATGCTGTCCTCCGGGATGAAAGAAGCCGGCTACCAATACATTAATATTGATGATTGCTGGCATGGCGAACGTGATGAAAACGGCAATATTCAGGTTAATGCCCAGCATTTTCCTTCCGGTATGAAGGCGCTGGCGGATTATGTGCATAGCAAAGGACTCAAGCTGGGATTATATTCTGATGCGGGCTGGAAAACCTGCGGCGGCAAACCGGGCAGTCGTGGATACGAGTTTCAGGATGCCAGACAATATGCTGCCTGGGGTATAGATTATCTAAAGTACGACTGGTGCAACACTGAAGGACTCAACGCCGAAGGGGCTTATCTAACCATGCGTGATGCGCTGTACAAGGCAGGCAACCCTATCGTCTTCAGTATTTGTGAATGGGGTGACAACCAGCCTTGGGAATGGGCCAAAGACATTGGTCATCTGTGGCGTACCAGCGGCGATATCATCAATTGCTGGAACTGTGAGCATAAACATTTGGTCGGAACCGAAAATGAATGGTCCTCCTGGGGCATATTAAAAATTCTTGATATGCGGCATAACATCCGTCAGTACGCCGGTCCCGGTCACTGGAATGATATGGATATGATGGAAGTGGGCAACGGTATGTCCAAGCTCGAAGATCAATCCCACTTCACCATGTGGGCCATGCTGGCTTCACCATTGATCGCCGGCAATGATTTACGTGACATGTCTAAACAAACCCTGGCGACCCTGACCAATAAAGATGTGATCGCGATCAATCAGGATATTCTGGGTATTCAGGGTTTTAAATATCACACGGCAAATGGTGTGGATGTATGGTTAAAGCCATTGGCCAATGGTCGCTGGGCTATGGCGGTACTGAACCGTAATGATGACGCGGTGGATTTCAACTTCGATTTTATTGAGCAGGGCGTGATTGTTGACGAACTGTCAGGCAAGAAAATTGATTTGAAAAACACTCGCCATCAGATCAAGAATGTGTGGAATAACAAAATGCTGGGCGACACCACCCGCCCCCTACAAAAAAAGATTCAGGGGCATGAAACATTAACCTTGATATTATCGATATAGTATTGGGTATTGCCGCCTGATAAAGGCGGCTTACAGTTCCAAGATGAACTTGGCCAAGCAAACGAGTTTTTAGCAATATGAGCTTAAGATTCCAGTAAGCGGCATAACTCCATCATTGCGCGGCCGTTATGGTAAGGCGCTTTCCAGAAACCCACCTTGTATTCTGCGGCAATTTTTTCGGCTGGCTCCAACGCCAACCAATGCCATTCACCATTAATATGGTCAATATGATGAGTCTGGATAAAATCCCACACCTGCTCGCTCAGTTGTCGAAAGATTTTATCTCCGCTAAGCCGATAGGCATTCATCAATCCGACCAGGGCTTCTGCCTGTACCCACCAGACACTTGTCTGGTTTTTAGTCTGGCTGGCAAATATAAATTCGTCACACATTTGTCCCTTATCGCCCATCGCCCTTTCAGCGCAAGCTTTGGCCATATTGATCACCAGAGGCCGGAATTGCTGTATATGACTGGGCTCGTCCAGAATTTCCAAAGCTTCCCACAACAACCAGCTGCACTCGATATCATGTCCGTAAGAATAAAAAGTGGAGCAATCATTCCACTGCATATCAAAAAACAGCTTTTGATGGTAACTATGCGGGTCAATTATCCGCTCAATAAAAATGTCGATTACGCCAGTTAGTGCCTGCTTAAAGCGCTTTTCAGGCTTGACTTTATATAGCGCCGAAAATGCCTCCAGCACATGCAAGTGGGTATTCATCGATTTGGGGGTATTCTGGTCTTTATCGCTCAACCGCACATCTGCTAGCGGCTGCCATTGTCCATCCAGCGCCTCAATATAGCCACCATATTGGTTATCCCGACAATAGCGTTCAACCAGTTCAAAGTATTCCACCGCCTTGTCCAGTACCTCAGAGGCACCGGTTAGCTGGTAATAGGCACACAGGGCATAAATAGCAAAACATTGAGCATAAGTTTGCTTTTTAGCGGATAACACATTTCCCTGATAATCCAGTTCCCAGACCACACCGCCATGGGCCTTGTCTTCAAACTTGTCGAGTAAATAATGATAGGCACGATCTGCCAATTGACGATAATCAGCCCTATCGGTTAAACCGGCAGCTTGACTAAAAAACCATAAAATACGGGTATTGAGCACTATTCCCTTGGACGCACCAACTTGTCGGCTGCCGTCAAAGTTGACCTGGCCGACAAAACCGCCGTATTCCTCATCCTGACAATGCTCGCTCCACCAATCACCTATATTAATAAACTCGTTGAATGCGCTTTGCTTACATAGCAGATCTTGCTGCATATCAATGTTTGCCTTGCATATAAGCCAAGTTCTTATCAATTAGCTGTTTTAAGGTATTCACAGACGTCGCGGAGCGAAGTCCATCCTCCGGACTGTTCATCACGTAATCGAGCAATTTTTCAATGCTACTGGTGGCCACATGCATACGGGTATCCGATGAGGCGTAGTAAATAAACACCTCATCTTTGTCGTTAACTATCCAGCCGTTGGCAAAGGTTACATTAGAAACATCCCCTACCCGCTCTGCACCTTGGGGCGCAATAAAATGTCCTGCCGGTTTATGGGTTATTTTCCAGGGTTGGTTAAGGTCTGTCATAAACATATACAACACATAGCGCAAACCGGCGGCGGTATTACGCACACCATGAGCGAGGTGCAACCAGCCTTTGTCTGTTTTAATCGGAGCGGGTCCCTGGCCATTCTTTACCTCGGTAATGGTGTGATAGTGCTTATGATCGACAATAATTTCCTGTTTGATTTCGGCTCCATCCATCGAGTCAGACAGACCCCAACCAATACCGCCGCCACTACCGACGCTGATAAACCCGTCTTGTGGACGGGTATACAAGGCATACTTGCCATCCACAAACTCAGGATGCAGCACCACATTACGCTGCTGGCCTGAATAGGTAATCAAATCGGGTAAGCGCTGCCAATTCACCAGATCTTTAGTACGTGCAATACCACACTGAGCTTCGGCCGCACTCATATCGTTTGGCTGACTTTTATCTTTTCTCTCGGTACAAAATAATCCGTAAATATAGCCGTCTTCATGCTCGGTTAAGCGCATATCATAAACATTGGTATCCGGATTGTCGGTTTCTGGCATGGTGATCGGATAATCCCAAAAGCGGAAATTGTCTACGCCATTGGGGCTCTCTGCGACAGCAAAAAAGGATTTACGATCGTTACCTTCGACACGCACCACCAATAAATATTTGCCGTCTTTATAAATAGCACCGGAATTTAAAGTGGCATTAATACCAATACGCTCGAGCAACAGGGGGTTACTGACAGGATTGAGATCATAACGCCAAAACACCGGTGCGTGACTGGCAGTCACAATCGGGTTTAACCAGCGTTGATAAATGCCATTACTTTCTTCTACCGGTTTATTAGTTTGGGTGACTAGAGCTTCATACTGGATAAAAAGCTGCTCAACCCGGTTGGAAAACTGATCCTGCTGTTTTGTCATTCACACTCTCGCTAAAAAACAATCTGGTACTGCGCCAGCGATTTCTCACACACCCAGTAACCGGTTACAAATTTTTACAAAATAGATGCTAACCTGATGACAACTTGTATAAAAACAATACAGATAACAGACTGATTAGCATGATGTATTGATGATTAACGCATCCCAATTTAGTGATTATCAAAAGCTGATGAACCAAGCCATTCTCAGAAATTAACCATTATAGGTAGCGCCCGGTATTGATTAGATTATTTGCTCAACAATGAAATAATTAACATTTTTCAAACAAAATTGATGTAACCGGTTACCGAGTGTTAGAATGTAACTGGAAGTGGGGTTATATTCCAGTATTTTATTAAGTTATTGCGTCAGGATGATGAAAAATGTTACATCTAGCGGAATAAATGATATTTAACATTATCTCAAGTTTGGAAAACAGTAATGGCAACAATTCGCGACGTATCCAGGGAATCAGGTCTATCTATAGCGACAGTTTCCAGAGCATTGAGTTCACCGGAAAAAGTTTCTCAGGAAAGCCTCAAAAAAGTACAAGAGGCTATCGATAAACTGCAATACCAGCCCAACATGCTGTCGCAAAAGTTCCGCAATAAGCGCTCCAATACTATAGTGATTCTAGTACCCAATATTTCCAACCTGTTTTTCGCTAAAGTGATCAGCGGCATTGAAGATGTTGCCCAAAAAAATGGTTATAGTGTGCTGTTGGGCGATACTCGCGATTCGGAACAAAGGGAGCGGGACTACATTAATCTGGTCGAAACCCGTCAGGCCGACGGCATTATCCAGTTAAAACCCTATCAGGAAAATATTTCTATCCTTCCGCGCAAAAACGTTATTGCCGTCAACACTGGGGGCTGCGAGAACACCCCTTATCCTTCGGTGCGCATAGATAACGTAGATGCCGCCAAAAAAGTCGTCGATTATCTGATTGAAAATGGTCACCGCCGTATCGGCGTGATATCAGGATTACGCGCTAACCCGCACACTATTGATCGGCTTAAGGGCTATAAACTGAGCTTGCAACAGGCCGGAATTGAATTTGATCCGTCACTGGTCGCCGAGGGTGATTTTACCTTATGGTCCGGCTTAAATGCGGTACAACACTTTACTCGCATGCAGCAACGTCCCACAGCCATTTTCTGTATGAATGATGAAATGGCGATTGGTGCAATCAAAGGCTTAAAAGATAAAAAAGTTAAAGTGCCGGATGATATGTCGATTACCGGATTCGACAATATTGAAGTGTCTAATTATTCCGATCCACCACTAACCACGGTGTTTCAGCCGGCGGTGAAATTAGGTGAAAAAGCGGCCGAGTTGTTAATTCAGCTTATTGAAGGTGAACAACCAACACAGACCGAATTTATTCTTCCTCACGAATTTGTGATTAGACAAAGCTCAGGTATACGCAAGTCTTCGCTATAATCCTGTTTTATATTAATCAAAGATAAACTTTCACTGTGCTCAACGGGCATAGTGACACCGCATTTTAGGTAACAATAAATGGCAATATCAGCAAACTTATTGAAGGCGACCAGTCAATTCCGCACCTGGATGATTAATCACGCGCTCCCGCTATGGTCTACAACAGGTATTGAACAAAGCAGTGCAGGCAGTCACGAAAGACTGTTAGCTAGCGGAGAGCCGGATCTGGAGTCAACAAAACGCGCCAGAGTACAGTGCCGTCAATTATTTGTGTTTGCTTCTGCAGCCGAAATGGGCTGGCTGGTCAATGCAGAACAAGTAGTTGAAGGTATTAACCATTTTTTACAACAACACGCGGCCAGAACGGATATCCCGGGAATGTACGCCCATCTGCTAGACCCGCAAAACAAGGTTATTGATAAGCAGCAGGATCTGTACGATATCGCTTTTTTCCTGCTCGCGGCAGCCTATCGCTACAGAGTCACCAACAAGCCGGACGCGCTGCAACAGGCTAACCAGCTCACCGCCCATATTGAAAGCACCCTGAAAAAGGCACCGGGAGGCTGGATGGAAGGCGATTATCCCGCCAAAGAACGTCGTCAAAATCCTCATATGCATCTGTTTGAGGCCTTTTTGGCATTATACGACACCACCCGTGACGGCAAGTGGCTGGCCAAGGCAGGAGAGATTTTCTGCTTGTTTGAAACCTGTTTTTTTGACCACCAACACCATGTACTGAGAGAGTTTTTTCAGGATGACTGGCAACCGTCTCCCGGACAACGGGGGAATATTGTCGAGCCCGGCCACATGATGGAATGGGTGTGGTTATTGCGTAAATATCAGCAATTTAGTGACACTCCGGTTGATAGCTATTGTCATCATCTGCATCACAATGCCTTAGCCTTAGGACAGGATAAATCAACCGGGCTTCTCTTTGACGAAATTACCCCTACAGGTGAGGTGCTCAGCGCGACTAAACGTTGCTGGACATTAACCGAACTGCTTAAAGCCAATCTCGCCCAGGCTACTGCCGGCCATGTGGAGTGTGAAGAAGGTGCCGCCCAGGCAATCGAATTACTGTTTAAATATTACTTATCCGAACAGGTAGAGGGTTCATACATCGACCAACTGGATGCCGATAATAACGTCGTGATGGAATTGGCTCCGGCCAGTACCTTATATCATTTGATGTTAGCCTGTACCGAAGCCGTTAAATATTGTGAATCAAACGATCATTAGGGAATTTAACATGCTTAAATCTTTCATTTATCTGGGGATCTGCGTTATGTCGGTTATCAGCTGTGCCCATGCCAATCTGCAGTTATCGCCATTGTTCAGTGATCATATGGTATTGCAGCGGGACAAGCCTATCCATTTCTGGGGACAAGCAGATCCGGGAGAAAGAGTTACCGTTAAGCTCAAGGATAACCAAGTCACCACGCTCACCGATGCACAAGGCCAATGGCAATTACATTTGCCTGCAATCGGGAAAGGCGGGCCTTATCTGGTCACCGTCAGTGGCAAGGATAAGATAGTGCTTAACGATGTTTATCTGGGCGACGTATGGATTGCCGGTGGTCAATCCAATATGGAATGGAAGCTGGACTGGGGCGTCGACAACATCGAACAGGAAATGCAGGATACCGATTATCCGCAAATCCGTTTTTTTGATGTGCCCAACACTGTCTCCGCCAACAAAGAAACGCAATTGCCGGATTCAAGTTGGCAACCGGCCAGTAAAGAAACTGCAGGTAATTTCTCTGCCGTTGCCTGGTTTTTTGCCAAACAATTACACCAGCATCAGGATGTCGCCGTCGGCATTATTGATGCAAATTGGGGTGGCACTCCTGCCGAGGCCTGGACTGATGTAGAACAACTCACTGAAGTGCCAGGTTATCAGCAAAAAGCCCGGGAAGTTATCGCCGAAGATAACTGGCCCAAATTACTTGAACAAAACGCCCAACGCGAACAACTTAAATTTAAACTGATCGGCGATGAACAAGCGGTATTAGCCACCAACGCCTATAAAGAAAACTACGATGTCAGTAAATGGCAAAGCATCCCGTTGCCCAACAAAAAGCCGCTCAATGACTTCGTCTGGTTACGTAAGTCTTTTGTTCTGGATCACTCTCCCCAACAAGATGCCACACTGGTATTGGGCGATTTGGTGCAAGAAGCGTTTATTTTTGTCAATGGTGAACTGATCGGCAGAGAAACCTGGCAGGACAGCGAGTCCCGTCACACACTACCCAAAGCCAAACTGCACAAAGGCAACAATCTGCTGGCAATACGAATTGCCAATTCCTGGGATAACAATGTAATGGCCGGACGGCCTGGCGAGATGTGGCTACAAAGTGATAACCAAAAACTCAATCTTGAAGGTGACTGGTTGTTCAGCAATAACATTGAACAACCCATGCCGGAAGTGGTGCGCTACAGTTGGGTGCCAGGCTTTTTATACAATGCCATGATCCACCCTTTACTCCCTTACACCAGCACAGGCGTTATCTGGTACCAGGGCGAGAGTAATGTTGGTGAACATCAATATTATTACCCGTTGTTTAGCACCATGATCCGTAATTGGCGCGACCATGCCGACAATCCGGAATTACCTTTCCTGTTTGTACAACTGGCCGCTTACCTTAAACACCAGAAAGTACAACCCAATAGTGCCTGGGCTTATTTACGTGATAGTCAAAAACAAACTTTATCACTGGATAATACCGGCATGGCGGTCACTATCGATATCGGCAACCAGCAAGATGTGCATCCCAGAAACAAACAGGATGTCGGCAAGCGCCTTTGGCTACAGGCCAATAATAGGGTCTACGGACAAGCCAATGTTCCCGGTGGCCCCGATTACCAGCAATATCAAATTCGGGATGACAAAATAATTATCAGCTTTAAATATGCCGAAGGCTTGGCCAGCAAAGATAATCACGCTATTAAAGGCTTTATTATCGCCGGAGAAGATAAAGTGTTTTATCCGGGCATCGCTAAAATTAACGGTGAGACAGTCACTGTCAGTAATCCAGCGGTCAAAAAACCTGTGGCGGTGCGCTATGCCTGGTCTGACTATCCCGAGGTCAATCTGGTTAATACCCAGGGCCTGCCCGCTACGCCTTTTAGAACCGATAACTGGCCAGCGAGTGAAGTGAAATAATCAGTTGGACTTAAGCACCGTGCGCGGTGCTTATACTGATTGGTATTACTCCGATAGCCAACGAGCTAAAGCATCCCGTGCGGAACAAAATGCCAATTGCTCAATATCCAGTTGCGCCTTAGTGCACCACACCACTTCACTCACCTCGTCGGGCTGTAAATGTAATATGGGACGCTCGGCTAACCTGACCCTAAAATACGAGTCCTGGGTATGATATTGAATATTCCGGTACAGATATCGGTTTGCCCAGCTACCGAAATACTCAAAGCTGGCAGGAGCCACATCTATGCCAATTTCTTCGTGTATTTCGCGCTGCAATGCCTGCTCTGCCGATTCAAATGGATCCACAAAGCCCCCCGGTAACCCCAGCAATCCCTTACCCGGATCCCGCGCACGCCGGATTAGCAGCAACTCGCTATCCACTTCAATCAAAGCTGCCCCCGCAGCGGCGACATTATGAAAATAGCTAAACTCACATTGAGTGCAATTAAACGCTTTTTCAGCATCAAAATTTAATGACTGCTTCCCACACCGAGGACAATAACACGGCATATCTGTTAAAAAATTCAAAATAATTTAACCCCTTTTGGTTGTTTCAATCGTTATAGCTATGAAGTCCACATAAAAAGGAAGACATCATGCATACAAGTTCTATTAGTCACATCGATCTTCGTTTTGTCAGCAAAGCTTTATCTATAACACTAGTCGCCAGTAGCGTCACATTTGTGCTGTTTTTGTTGATGCAATATCTGATTAAAACTGACGCGGAAATTCCCGCTGATTCAAAACCTTATGTCTTTATTGACCCGGTTTTTGCCAAACAGGATACACCAGAAATAGTACGTAAAGTATTGCCACAGCCCCCCAAAATGACCGAACAACCCCAGACTAACAGATTGCAGGAAGCGACCAATAATCTCGATCCGGGTACGTTAGCGATCAATACCCAATTCCATGTCGAAACAGTAAAAGCGGCAACAATAGGCGATTTTTCCGTTCAGGATGCTGAGGCAAAACCGGTCTTTCGGGTTCAGCCAAAATATCCGATTGAAGCCGCCAGAAAAGGCATTACCGGTTGGGTGCAGTTATCCTTTGATATTAACGCCACAGGTGGCGTAGAAAACGTTAGCGTCATCGACTCGGAACCTAGACGTGTCTTCGATACCGAAGCCAGAAGAGCGTTACAGAGATGGAAATATAAACCACAAATAACCGACGGCGTGGCACAAACCCAGTATAATCAAAGAGTCATGTTAAGTTTTAACCTGGAAGAGTAGGACCATCTTGTTTAGTAAGGAGTTCAGATGAGCCTGACAATCGCCATCAAATCCTTGTTCAATATTGAACTAGACAATGATCATCTGATGCAAATGTATATCGCCAGCAACGATCCCAAGTTGCTGGCCAAGTTATACGATAACTGTGGCGACCATCTGTTTCATTTTCTGGTTACCCAGTCCAGTTATGATATGGCCAAGGATATTAGTCAGAAAACCTGGTTAAAGGTCATCGACAACAAACAGATGTATCGTGCAAACGGTCACTTCAAAGCCTGGCTATTTGCTATTGCGCGACATTTACTGATTGATGAAATCAGGCAACAGAGATACCTGACTGATGACGGGCTAGCGGTTATTGCGGCGGCTCACATACCACAGACAAACGAAGCCATTGAACGGGCCTTTGATGAGGCATTGCTGGCTTTGCCGTTCGAACAACGCGAAGCTTTTGTGTTGCAACAGGAAGGCTTTGGTATTCAGCAAATCGCCACGATAACCCATAGTGAAACCGAAACCGTTAAAAGCCGCTTACGTTATGCCAAACAAAGCCTGAGAAGCAAACTGGACATTTATTATGACTAGACACCATATTGATCCGCTACAGGAACGCTATGAGTCGCGCAGGCGTCGACACCAGGCGCCAAGAGCCGTGCGGGAACTGATAATGAACAAAGCTCGCCGTCAGCAACAGCATTTCTGGCAGCGTTTTAACTTGCTTAACTGGACTATCGGCGTCAGTGCGTTGAGTGCTTTATTATTACTTTATCAGTTCGTCACTATTTATCTTGGCCCCAATATTGATAACGCCAGACAGCTGCAAGTAGTCCAGATTCATAGGTTGAATCAGGAAGTAACTCCCCCTTTCACGGATACCGACAAACTGAACAAACAGATCAGTATTTTGCACGCCGATAATTATGCCCGTTACCTGCAAACTGATCATATCTTTGCCAAACATCACAGCCAGATTGCCAAACTGATCAGCACCCATAATGGCTGGCAATTACAAACATGTAATGATCAAATAGTGCAAATTAGCCAACAACTGGTCAACGCCATGGCAAATGCGCATCGATTCGAAAAGAACATCCACTCCGGACAACAGGTTAATATTCAATTTGATCAGCAAGGCAGAATTATCGGCATACAATCCGCCTCAACTCCTTATAGTTGTTAGAGTCTGTTGCTCTTCAGTTAAATACGCAGTTGCCAATAGACTTAATGTTCAATACTCTGGTTATGCTTCGCATTAAGAAAACTAAGGGAATAACAGGTGAAAAAAATTTTTCTGATAACTGCCGTTATGATGATGGCAGGTTGTTCACAAATGACGGTAGAAGAACATATTGCCAACGCCGACCAATTAGTGGAAAAACAGGATCTGAAAGGGGCGGTTATCGAGCTGAAAAATGCGGTGCAAATTGCGCCGGATAATGCCGATGCCCGGTTCAGACTAGGCCAACTTTACCTGCAAACTAAAGAGTACGGCGGCGCTGAGAAAGAATTGAATCGAGCCCTGGATTTGGGTTATAGCGCGTCAAAAGTCTTGCCGTTGCTGACCATTGCGCTAGAAAAAAGTAAAGCGGATGTGGCTCTGAGCAAAATTAACCTTGAACAACAAGGCATGAGTGATGACGATGCCGTTCAGGTAGCTTACTTCAAATTACAATCACTGCTGCGTCTGGATAAACAGGACGAAGCCAAACGTTTGTTGCGACGAATTAAACTGTATAACACCGATTCCCCCTTCAAGCAGCTAGCGCTGGCCTATGAGCAGGCCATCGACAAAAACCTCGAATCCTCATTAACCATGATAGATGAAGTGCTGGCGGCGGCCCCTACACAACCACAAGGTTTGCAGCAAAAAGCCCTTTTACTGCTGCAAATGCAAAAACCTGAAGAAGCGGCCAAGACCTACCAGTTGTATCTGGATTACAACCCCGATGATCCGGAAACCATGTTTATTCTGGCAAAAATCTGGATGGATATGGGTAAAACCGAATTAGCCGAGCCAGTTGTAGACAAGTTGCTAAAGCTTAATCCGGAGCATGGAGTACTCAATCACTACAAGTCGATGGCAAGATTTAACGCCAAAGACTATAAAAATGCGCTCAAATATTCTGAAAAAGCCATTTTGCAAGACGGTGCATCTCCTTCCATCAGATTGGTGGCAGGCTATAGTGCCTATGCATTAGGTGACTACGAAACTGCTCAAAAGCATTTACAGTTTACCGCCAGTCAGTTACCCAAAGACCATCCGGCGTTAAAGGTGCTGGCGGCCAGCCAGCTTAAATTGGGCAAGAATATCGAGGCGGCAGATACTATTGGCAAATTCGGCGACCTGACCCAGAACGATTTATCGCTATTTACCAGCACCAGCTATGAATTGCTCAAGGAAGGTCGGGTAAAAGAAGCCAAAGCCTTGATCGAGCGTTCCGCCGAAATGGGCCAAACCGCTAATGAACTGACCCAATTCGGTGTATTGCAATTATCTGTCAATGATCTCGAAGGAATTGATAAGCTGGAAAAAGCCGTACAGATGGATCCGGAACTGGATGAAGCCCAGTCCAGCCTTGCCGTGGCCTACCTCAATACCAACCAGTTGGATAAAGCCAAGGAACTGGCGGAACGCTGGCAAGCGGCAGCACCGAATAATATCAAGCCTTATTTATTAAAAGGCATGTTGTTTGCCAAACAGAACAACCTGAATGAAGCCAAAAAAAACTACCAACATGCGCTGAGTCTGGAGCCGGATAGCAAATCAACCAAATTATTACTCATCGAACTGGAGTCCGCACAAGGCAATAAAGATAAGGCGTTGCAGGACCTGGAAGCCTTCATCCAGCAGACTCCTCCTTATATGCCGGCGGTTTCACGTTATTTTTCTTTAATGCGCCAACAGAACAAAACTGAACAAGGCGTCGCCAAACTCAAATCATTATTTGATGCTTCACCGGATAATCTGGGTGTCAGGCTGATATACGCAGCCAGCCTGATGTTAACCACTGACAATGCCAAAATGCTGGACGTGCTAAAACAGACGCCCGCCATGGAACATCCACCAGAATTGTACAACCGCTTGATGGGCACAGGTTTGTTGCGTGATGGACAAATTGACCAAGCCCTTGAGCACTACAATAAATGGCTGGCAAAAGAGCCACAAAGTTCGCAGGCATTGTCCGGTAAGTTATCCATTCTTGAAGCACAGAATAAAAACGCCGAAGGACTGGAACTGGTGAATAACACAGCCAAAGAATATGGCATCAATACCCAGCTGTTAGTAATGCGGACACTATTTGAGCTGCGTATGGGCAATTACAAGGATGCCCAAAAAAGCTATGACCAGTTGCCCAAAGATATACTGCAACAACCTGTTATTCGAGGATTTCTGGCCCAGTTGCAAATGAATAACGAAAACTATGTTGATGCGCTACCCAATGCGTTAGCCGCCTATGAGAGCAAACCGAATTCCTATAACGTGAGACTGGTGGTATTTTGTCAGGATAAACTAGGCAAGGTTGATGTTAGCAACCAGTTTATCAGTGACCATTTACAGCAACATCCAACCGATCAACTGACCAAAGTGATGATGGCGGAGCGTCAGCTGAGCAACGATAAAGACGCGGCAATACGCTCATATGAGGAGCTGATTAAGCTTAATCCGCAAAACTTCCTGGCACTGAATAATTTGGCCTACTTGTACAATCAACAGGGACGGCTGGATGAGGCAGAAAAATACGCTCAGCAGGCGGTTAACCTTATTCCCACTCATCCGGATGCGCTGGATACCCTGGCTCAAATACAGCTGGCTAAAGGTAAATCTGAACAGGGCTTGCGTAATCTGGCCAAAGCCACCGATACCGGCAAGGCCAGCGAAGAAGTATGGCTCAATTACATTGACGCTTTACTGAAGTCAGGCAAGACAGAGCTGGCCAAACGTAAAATAGCCGATCAGGATTTTAAACAAGAAGGTTCGTTACAACGTCTCGAAGACATTAAAAAGCAGTATTCCTTGTAAAATCTCAAGCTACAAAAAAGGGACTCTACGCAAAAACATGAGTCCCTTTTTTTATATATTTCATTACTATGAAATTAAATATGGATAGCTGTCATCTCGCAGGACTGCAGTCGCAATCTTTTTCCATTCGGGCTAAAGCGCGTAGACCGTTTTATATAGGTCATTCACTTTCACTTCATCCACATTCAATGCAACATTGGTATAAGGACCTGAAATCCAGGGCTCACTGATGCCCTTTCCTTTAGGGCAGCAAACAGTCTGGCCGCGGGTCAATTCATCACTGGAGACCATCACCTTGCACAACTCTGTCTCAAACCATTCAGGGTGCAAAATATAAGCTAAGGTAATCACGTCATGAAAGCGGCATTCCCGCTGGGCCTGGCCTTTGGAATAGAAATCCATATAAAACTGGGAGATCTTGTTTACAAATCCGCCCATCACCTCATTGGATTGTTCCAGTTCATCCAGAAAGTTCTGGTTGAAACGCAAGCTGTCAGTAATATCCAGACCAATCATGGTCAGTGGCCAGTCGGCAGCAAACACAATTTGCGCCGCATAGGGGTCGTTCCAGATATTTGCTTCGGCTACCGGGTTAACGTTGCCCGGCACGCGAGCTGCACCACCCATCAATACCACTTGTTTGATCTTGCCCGGAAGGGTCGGATCAAGGCGCAAGGCAGCGGCAATATTGGTCAACGGACCAATAGGAGCCAGAGTCACTTCACCAGGGTATTTATTGGCCATATCCACAATAAACTGAGCTGAACTGCGCGGATCCAGTTTACCTTTTGCCGGAGGGTGATTCACATCACCAAAGCCATCATCACCGTGCACAAAATGCGCATAAGTAGAAGGAGGACCGACCCAGGGACGAGACATACCCATGGTCACAGGCACATCCTGCCTGTTGGCCAATTCACATAAAATCAACGCATTATTAGCCGACATATCCACCGGCACATTACCAAAAACAGTAGTTAAACCTAACACTTCCAGATCAGGCGACTGAAAGGCAAAAAATATCGCCATCGCGTCGTCAATCCCCGGATCGGTATCAATAATTATTTTTTCACTCACTTATGATTCTCCCTGATAAAATTCTGAACATCGGTCAGCGCCGGAATTGATTGCGCTGCGCCCGCTTTAGTTACTGCTATTGCTGCGGCGGCACAGGCCTGTTGCATAGCCTGTCCGGCTTCCATCCCGCCACAAAATGCGGCCAGGAAAAAACCGATAAAGGTGTCGCCCGCAGCAGTCGTGTCAACAGCTTGCACATCATAGGCATCAACACTTAATACACTGCTTTTTGAAATCATTTTGGCACCGGATTGTCCCAAGGTCAGCAGGACCTGAGAATTCGGCCATTGAGACTGAAAATAGTCTATTTGCGTCTGAAGATCATCACAACCACTGATGACCTGAGCTTCAGTCTGATTCACAATCAGCAAATCCACCCAGTCAGGATTAACCTGTTTCACTACATCAGTCACAGGAGCCGGATTATAGGCAACAGACAGACCTGCCTGTCTGGCCATTTGCAAGGCTTGTGGCACCTGCGCCGTTTCATTCTGGGTTAGAAACCAGTCGTTTGAATCGGCGTTATCGACTGTCGCCTGAATAGCCTGCTGAGTAATTTGCTGGTTGGCACCACCAAATAACACAATGGCGTTTTCACCGCTTGGGATCACCTGAATAATCGCATGACCTGAAGCGATGTCGGTCAATGCGACCCTGCCGCAATCCACGCCATAATCGATCATCTGTTGCTTAAAATCCTGATCGGCGTGATTTAATGCGCCCAAATGCAGCACCTTAATCCCGGCCCTAGCCAACGCAATAGACTGGTTCGCCCCCTTCCCCCCCAACACCCTTTGATAATCGCTGGAAGCCAGGGTTTCACCGGGTTGAACAAAGTGTTCTACCTGATAGACATGGTCAATATTAATTGAGCCTAAATTAATGACAGCCATAACATTCCTGATTGAGTTTTCATCCCGCAAGTCTACCCGAGTGTTTGCAGAATAAAACCATTTGAGCACAAACTCCCGAATTTACTATGTAAAAATAATTTGCAATCTCTTACTGTGTGGCATACAGTATTTACTGTGTATCACACAGTAAGAGGTTAACGATGCCAATTGATCCGGAAAGACTGAATAAACTCACCATGGAATTACGGCGTGGTGTACTGATTCTGACTGCCCTTTCATCCTTGCAACAGGAGCATTACGGCTATTCGTTGCGCAAGACGTTAGCCACTGTAGGACTGGAAATTGATGAGGGCACACTTTATCCGCTGCTGCGCCGTTTAGAAGATCAGGGGCTGCTCAGCAGCAACTGGCGGGAAGAACAAGGACGCAAGCGGCGCTTCTATCGAATCTCGGATGATGGCCGCGAGGCCTTACAGCAAATGACCGCAGAATGGCACAACCTGAACAGTGCGATGAACCTGTTAATAATGAAGGAGGAGCAACAATGAGTTGGTTAAAACGTTATGTGGGGGCAGTAAAATCTTACCTGCCCAGTAACCTCAAAGAGGATATTGGTAATGAACTATATTCCAGTTTGCAGGATGAGTATGACGAACAGGCCGAGCAGCTGGGACGTGAATTGACCGAGGAAGAAATTCAGCAGATATTGCTACAAAGGGGTCACCCGATGACGGTAGCGGCTTCATATCAACCAGGCAAAACACTGGTCAGTGAAGAACTTTTTCCGGTTTATCTGCAAGTCCTGAAGTGGGTATTTGTACTTATATTTATCGCCCAATCTATCGGCACGGCGTTACATTTATTCAATCACGCCGATCCTGATTATATGCGCGCGTCAATTCAGCTAGTGGGCAACTTGTTTAACGCCGGATTGCAGGGATTTGCCTGGGTCACGCTCGGTTTCTACCTAGTGGGTGAAACCATGTCTCGCAAAGCCTTTATTAAAGGTTGGCATCCGCGCCAGTTACCCAATATCACCGACACCGGCAAACAGATCAGCCTGTTTGAAAGCGCGGTTGAGCTTATTTTCCAGTTATTGTTTGTCGGCTTTATCAACCAGTTTTTTGGGCCTTATGATAGTGGTGAGCCGCCGCGGCTAATGTTTCATATCAGTGAGCAGTTATTGGCTTTTTTACCCTGGATCAATCTGGTCATGCTGTTATCCATACTTTACACCCTGGCTAAAATGCTGGCTCCCTACTGGACGAGGCGCAAAATTGTCGCCGACTGGTGCATTTATGCTATTTCACTGGTGCTGCTGGCAATGATGTTCCAGCTGGATAATCCGGTCGAAGTGTATTGGGCAGCAACTGACAATACCGAGCTACTTAAAACTGTTTTCCCTACCCACTGGTGGCAAAATTTCATTGTGGTGCTGGGCTTTATTTTTATTATCGATATCGGCTTAAAAGTAAGGAAATTCAGACAGTTAAACTAAAGCTTGCCAGTCTTGCAAGGTATTGATATTGACCAACATTGAGTCGTTTGGGCAGGCTATTCTTTGATGCTCAAACTGCTCAAGCAAATATACAATCGAGCGTTTACCGTTTTGCTGCAATTGCTGCTGGATAAAGTCGACAATATCGTCACGATAAGGGATGTAAACAGGCAAGCAACTGGACGAGTAACAACTGATTCTTCGGGTGGCAGCACCTGCACTGATCAATGCGCTTAGCAGTGCCTCATCAACCAATGGCATATCCACCGGCAAAAACAGATAGCCATCAAAGGCATATTGGCTCATTACCGCATGAATCCCCCCTAAGGGTCCGGATTGCGGATAAATATCAGCCACACAATCGGGTCGATTACGACTGATAATAACCTGCTCGACATGACTTTGGCTTAGTCGCTCAATACAGTGCACCAACAAGGTTTTGCCCTGATACAACAGCTCAGCTTTATCTTGTCCCATCCGGCTGGATAGTCCCCCGGCAAGGACGACTCCGGCGATTTTCACCCTTTATATGCCTGCCAACACTTAGCCACCCAGCATGGCCAAATTTTTGGTCGCACCGGTAAAACCGTCCTGCAACCAGTGGGTGGCTTCTTTATTGCCCAACAGATTGATCAGTTCATTCTGCAAAGCCTGTTGATCACCGGCATGGATCAGACTGCGTAAATCCAGCCCTTGTTCAGCAAATAAACATAAATGTAACTTGCCGGTTGAGGAAATTCTTAATCGGTTACAGCTGGCACAAAAATCCTTGCTATAGGGCATAATTAACCCCACTCGACCAGCATAATCAGGATGATGAAATTCCTGTGCGGGACCCGCTGCCTTATCCCGAATGATTTGACTCCAGCCTTGCTGCAGCAACCGGTTTTTCAACGGCATGCCGGAAAAATGGTTAGCATCAAAATAGGCCTGGTTATCACCAGTTTGCATCAATTCGATAAAACGTAATGTTAAGGGCTGATGTTTGACCCAGTTTAAAAAAGTGTCGAACTGGTTGTGGTTATACTGTTTAAGCAAAATGCTGTTAATTTTTACCTTTACGCCCGCTTCTAATGCCTGCTCTACGCCTTCAAGAATAATGGCGAGTTTATTCTGGCCAGTAATATCAGCAAACTGACGGGGATCCAGACTATCGACACTGACATTAATCGCATCTAAACCGGCGTTTTTCCATTGGCTAATATCGCGTTTTAAACGGAAACCGTTAGTAGTCAGGGCAACCTGCTCAATGCCTGGCGTATTGGCACATATCGAGATAATGTCGGTTAAATCTTTACGTAGCGAGGGCTCGCCGCCAGTAATACGAATTTTACTGGTGCCAAGACGGGCAAACGCTTGAGTGATATGACGAATTTCATCCAGAGTCAGAAAATCGCGCGAACTGTCGCACTGATAGCCATCGGGTAAGCAGTAATTGCAACTGAAATTACATACATCGGTGATTGACAGACGCAGGTAATGAAAGCGTCGGCCAAATTTGTCTTCTAGCATAAATTGTTTTCATCCTTTCCAAAGTCAATGTGGCCGGTCAAGACCGATCCACATATCGGGAGGCTGGTCGATTTCTCTTGCAACCCTGGCAACGAATATACCTTGGCTGGTACATTGCTGCGGCCTGTTCACCCTGTTCTCATCAGAATTTAGGTCAAAAGGCTCGGAGTAAATAATTCAATATGAATTATTAGCTTAGTATCGCTTAATAACTATGATTGATCACCCTTTGTGTGAAAAAAGCATAGAAAATAATCTGCTTAAATATTCATAAATAAACGCCCTAACATTGACTAGACCGGGCTTATCTACAATTCTTTTAAGGTAGCTGAACAATTCCCCGCGCCCGACAAAATATAAGACAAGTGTTTTAGCATTTAAAAAGGACGATATAGTGCTCGATAAACTGTTTGACGGCAGCTTTATGCCACATGGCCACTGTTTGTTATGGCGATGGGATTTGTTATTCCTGCATGTTAGCGGTGACATTCTAACCGCTATTTCCTACGCCCTAATCCCGATTGCGCTGATACATTTGGTACGAAAGCGAGATGACCTGAAATTTGATCGGATATTTTTGCTGTTCGCCGGATTTATCGGTTTCTGTGGCATCACTCATCTGATGGGACTGATCAATATATGGCATGGCTATTACTATCTGGAAGGGTTGGCTAAACTGGCAACCGGTCTTATCTCCATAACTACCGCTATTGTTTTGTGGAAGTTAATTCCGAAAATATTGCAGCTTCCCAGTTCGGCGATGCTGGCACAGCGCAATCACGAATTGTTAACAGCCCAGCAAGAATTGCAGCAAATCAATATTTCACTTGAGGCCAAAATAGAAGAACGTACCCGCGAATTAAAATTGCAAGCCTATACCGACCCGCTCACCAACATTAAGAACCGCCGCGCGATTTTAAGCGATCTGGAACATGAAATAGAACGCAGCAGCCGCTACGCACATGATTGTTCAATATTGATGCTGGATGTGGATTATTTTAAACAAATCAATGACAACTTTGGCCATCAGGTAGGCGACGACATTCTGGTTCAAATTGCTCAAACCCTGTCGAGCAGTTGCCGCAAAAGCGACTATGTGGGGCGCTATGGTGGTGAAGAGTTTTTGATTATCCTGTGTGAAACCGGCCTGCAACAAGCCTGTGAACTGGCTGAACGGATAAGAGCCAATATTGAAGCCATGCAACCGGATGTAAATTGCTCTCTCACCTGCAGCATCGGTATTGCCAGTCTCAAGGAAGATCAGGATATTCAGTCATTAATTAAACAAGCTGATGATGCCGTATACTCAGCCAAAAGACAGGGCAGAAACCGGTTGGTCTGCGCCGAACAGCAATAGTCCAAGCTATTGCCGATTATGCAACTGGCCAGTGGCGATCTCTTTGTTGCCACAAACTTTTAGCCTCGGCTAACGCCGTTGACCAATCCTGTTGTTCCAGCAACGCCAATTGAATGGCCAACGTACCTGTTATTGCCAAATAGGCGTATTCCGATTCAAATTCCCCTTGCCAATAGCGACGTAACTGCTGTGCATCCAGCGCTTTATCCTTGACTTGCCACTGCGCAAGTAACAGCGGTACTTCGGTTTGCTGGTACTGTCCCTCGCGCACTATATGCAGGGTGACATTACGCTCGGGGTTAAATTCCAGCTCACCACCTTCGCCACGAAAACACAACATATTGTGATGCTCGCTCAACAACGCAGCTTCGGCATGCTTCTGATCCACATGATGGTGATACACACCTTGCAAACTGTTCGGTGCATTGCTGGGATTAAGCATTCTGGCCAATGTATTGGCGCAACTGCGTAAGCCAAACTGGGCCCGTAGTTGAATAATAGCGTCAAGTTGGGGATTAATATGGCACAAATTCATGTAGCTCAGACCAGATTGATCCAGTTGCTGACAGGCCTGGTTGGCATCTTGTGCCACTGCAATACCCAGTTGCGGCAATACCTCGCTTAAATATAAACGATGCGATTCCGGTTCTTCGCTGCCATGCAAAAATATTCGTTTACCATTTTGAGCCAATACCCTACAAGCCAGTATAAACCACGGGAGATGTCGACGTTTACCCGCATAACAGCCCATATCCAGATCCGCCTTTAAAGCAGTGGCGTCGAGCTGGTTAAATTGCCGACAAGCCTGCACAAAACCGGCCAGTTCCTGTGCTGTTTCTTCCCGAACTCGCAACAACATCAAAAATGCGCCTCGCTGTTCGGCAGTTGTTTCGCCAGCTAACAACAGACTGAATGCTTCAAAGGCTTCCTGTTGGGTAAGATTGCGACCCGAGCGCAAACCTCGTCCAATATTTTTAAGATGTTGTTTAAATTGTTCTGACATGGATAGGAGTGATTAATCAATAACTACGCCGGATTCTAGCATAGCCAAGTTAACCGTCTGACGTTTTGTTACCACTTCGCCGACAATAATTAACGCTGGCCCAATAAAGTTGCGATGCGACATTTGTCCGCCGATATCGGCTAAAGTGCCAACGCATACCTGTTGATTTGACAAGGTTGCCTGATCAATTACCGCCACCGGCATTTCTGCTTTCATGCCGTGCTGGATCAGGCGTTGGCTAATCGTCCCCAACCGTGCCAAGCCCATATAAAATACCAGGGTTTCATTCATCGGTTGCCTATCTTTAGGCACCAGTGCTGACCAGTCAGGTTCCTGCTGCACATTTTTCATATGGGCGGTAATAAAACGCACTGACTGGGCACAATCCCGATGGGTCAGCGGTATGCCTGCATAGGCCGACATACCTGAAGCCGAGGTAATGCCTGGCACTACAGCAAAATCAATGTGATGGCGGGCCAGAATGTCACACTCTTCCGCCAGCCTGCCAAAAATCGCCGGATCACCGCCTTTTAGGCGCACAATATTTTTACCCTGCAAGGCGGTATCCACCATTAACTGACAAATATCGGCTTGCTGCATACTGTGCCGGCCACATTTTTTACCCACAAATACCCGTTGAACCGAGGACGGGATCATCTGCAAAATATCCGGATTAACCAGCCAGTCATACATCACCACATCGGCTTGCTGAATCAGACGATAGGCTTTTAATGTGAGCAATTCCGCATCACCCGGGCCGGCGCCAATTAGCCAGACCTGTCCATTAGACCGATTCGGTAACTTGACTTGATGTGCAGCTGCGGTGCGGCCTAAGCGTCTGAAACCATCAGGCAGACGGCTAAAAAATTGGCTGGCGAAATTAGCCAGCATCTAGTCAACCCACTGCAGTTGAACATGATTATTTTCAATTCGGGCACGATACACTTGTACTTGCTGATCGGCATCTTCCAGACACAATCCAGTACGCAAGCAAAAGTGCTGCTTGTACAATGGTGAGGCCACCACGGTATTTTCGCCAATCGATCCCAACACCCCGCGACTGAGTACATTAGCCTTGCCGATAGGATCCCAGTTACTGATGGCATACACTTGCTGATTAGCGGCCTGCTGGACACTAAACAGAGCTATTTGTTTTCCTCTTACCAGCGCACACACGCCTGAATTACTGACCAAATCCTGTACGTCACACACTTTTATCCAGTCACTCATTGTTATCTCCTAGACCAATTCAGTCGCTAATTCGTCTGCAGTAGATTTCTCCATCTGCGCTTTTTCCTGCTCGGTAGCCGGACGAATCTGATCCCGTTGTTGCACAAATATCACGTTCTTGTCCTGTTCCGGACTGTTGACAAACTGGCGGAAGCGTTTCAAGGAGCCGTCATTCTCTACCGCTTTTTTCCATTCACACTCGTACGTGTCGATAACGTGCTGCATCTGACTTTCCAGCTCGGCAGCGATGCCCAGTGAATCCTCGATAATGACCTGTTTGAGGTAGTCCAGTCCGCCTTCCAGGTTGTCCATCCACACCGAGGTACGCTGCAGACGATCAGCTGTGCGCACATAGAACATCAGAAAACGATCGATATATTTAACTAAGGTTTCGGTATCCAGATCGGTGGCAAACAAATCAGCATGACGAGGCTTCATGCCGCCATTACCACAAACGTACATGTTCCAGCCATTTTCGGTGGCAATAATGCCGACGTCCTTGCTCTGCGCTTCGGCACATTCACGAGTACAGCCTGATACCGCCATTTTGAGTTTATGCGGCGAACGCAGCCCTTTGTAACGGTTCTCGATATCAATCGCGGTACCCACACTGTCCTGCACACCGTAGCGACACCAGGTATTGCCTACACAGGATTTAACTGTCCTTAATGACTTGGCGTAGGCATGACCGGTTTCAAATCCGGCATCGATTAATTCATTCCAGATAAGCGGCAACTGCTCCATTCGGGCACCAAACAAATCGACCCGTTGCCCGCCTGTGATCTTGGTGTACAACTTGTACTTTTTGGCTACCAAACCCAGCACAATCAGTTTATCCGGGGTAATTTCGCCGCCGGCCACGCGTGGCACAATCGAGTAAGTGCCATCTTTTTGCATATTGGCCAGGTAGGTATCGTTGGTATCCTGCAATCCCACATGGTCGGGAGCCAGAATAAAATCGTTCCACACCGACGCCAGAATCGATCCTACTGCTGGCTTACAAATATCGCAGCCCAAGCCGTGACCGTGTTTTTCGATCAACGTATCAAAACTTTTAATGCGCTCTACCTGCACCAGATGAAACAGCTCCTGACGGCTGTATGGGAAATGTTCACAGATATCTTTTTTGACTTCCATGCCGCGTTTGCCCAACTCGCAATCCACCACATTTTTCAGTAATGCAGCGCAACCGCCACAACCGCTGGCGGCTTTGGTACAGCCTTTTACCGCAGCCAAGTCACAGCTACCAGCGTCAATACTGGCAATAATGTCACCTTTGGATACGTTATGGCAGGAACAGATCGTGGCGGTATCTGGCAAGGCATCCGCACCTAACGCTGGCGGTCCGCCTGCGCTGGTGGGCAAAATTAGACTTTCCGGCGCATCCGGTAAGGCAATACCGTTTAACGCATACTGGAGTAAATTATCGTAATCACCATTATCGCCAACCAATACGGCACCGAGCAGATGTTTTTTATCCGCATCGACCACCATTTTTTTGTACACCCCTTGTGGCTGGTTCTCAAATACATAGCTCAGCGAGCCTGGCGTACGCCCGTGGGCATCACCAATCGAGCCCACATCCACTCCCATCAGTTTGAGTTTGGTACTCATATCGGCACCGGTAAAAGCCGCTTGTTGATCACCACAAATATGGTTAGCGGCCGTACGTGCCATGGTATAACCCGGCGCGACCAGTCCAAAAATAAAATTATTCCACAAGGCACATTCGCCAATGGCGTAGATATCCGGATCAGATGTCTGGCATTGATTGTTAATCACAATCCCGCCACGTTCACCCAAAGTGAGTTCAAATTTACGCGCCAGTTCATCTTGTGGACGAATACCGGCAGAAAACAGGATCAAATCGGTTTCCAGCGATTCGCCCCCTTTAAAGCATAATTTGTAACGACACTGTTCGCCGTCCTCAATGACTTCTGTCGCCTTATTGGTATGCACCTTGACGCCAATTTCCTCAATTTTACGCTTGAGTAAATTACCCCCACCGGTATCCACCTGCACCGCCATCAATTGTGGGGCAAACTCTACTACGTGAGTTTCCAGTCCTGCCTGCTTTAGCGCATTGGCCGCTTCTAGACCCAGCAATCCACCACCCACCACCACACCAACTTTACTGACAGCGGCAGACGCACTGATGGCTTCCAGATCTTCAATAGTGCGGTACACCAGAGTGTGTTCACGATCTTTACCGGGAATAGGCGGCACAAAAGGATAGGATCCCGTGGCCAAGATCAGCTTATCGTACTGATACACTTCTCCCGATATGGTGGTGACTGTTTTAGTCTGCTTATTGATATCCACCACTTTGGCGTCAGTTTTGTACTGCACCCCCCATTCATCGTACTGTTCGGGCGTTGTCATCGCCAGGTCATCTGCAGTTTTGCCGGAGAAGTACTCGGATAGATGTACACGGTCGTAGGCCAATCTGGGTTCGGCAGATAACACCGTGATACTGGTATCGATATCTTGTTGGCAGAGCTGTTCAACGAAGTGGTGCCCGACCATACCGTTTCCGACAACTACAACTCTAATTGCTGGCTTTGACATCTGTGATCCTTGCTTTTGCTAATTAATGACAATCTGATGTTCATACCTAGCAGTGTTAATGCCATAATTTTTTATTGATATAATTCAATATGTTATAGTTATCCCTCTTAATATATGCGGTTATTTTCTGTTCTTTGCAGTGCATTGTGCACAAGATTAGTGCGCAACAAACTCCGTGCCCGAAGATGGTGCTTCTGCACCATCTCAATCCAATTTAGTGGCTAAAACCCGTTATTATTTCACGCTAAGTTAAAGCCGCCAGTTATCTATTTTTAACCTCAGATAAAAAGCAGTGACGAGCGGTTATGGCTAGCCATAGAATGAGATTTATCAATGTAATTTGTAATTTATTTCAACAGGTTAGCTTGTTTTTTCGAGCTGGTCCGGGAGTTATAGAGTGGCTCTGGCTGCCTATCTTTCTGGTCACAGGTTGAACGCCAAACTTGTCTGAAGCTTGAACAGTTGGCCTGCAAATTGCGGTACCACCGATAATTCAATTTACGGAGAGCAGTTTTGTCTACAGAGAAATTTAACCTGGCTTCCTTCCAAGGCAAGATGAAAGTGTTACATCTTTCCTGGATGGCTTTTTTTATCACCTTCCTGGTGTGGTACAACATGGCCCCGTTAAAGGAAGTCATTGTTAACGATCTGGGCTTATCCAACGATGAATGGAAAACCCTGTTAATCCTGAACGTGGCGCTGACCATTCCGGCTCGAGTGTTAATTGGCACCCTGACTGACAAGTTTGGTCCCCGTCTGGTGTATTCAATCCTGTTAGCGGTGTGCTCGGTTCCCTGCTTTACCTTTGCCTTTGCCGAATCTTACACTCAGTTGGTCATTTCTCGTTTTGCACTGGGGTTTATCGGTGCCGGATTTGTTATCGGTATCCGTATGGTCAGCGAATGGTTCCCGGCCAAAGAACTGGGAACCGCCGAAGGCATTTACGGTGGTTGGGGCAATTTCGGCTCGGCCGCCGCGGCTTTTACCTTGCCCACTATCGCAGTAATCTTTGGCGGCGATGATGGTTGGCGCTATGCCATAGGTATCACCGGTTTGATGAGTCTGCTTTTCAGCTTTGTTTACTATAAAAATGTCAGTGATACCCCCAAAGGTTCCACCTACTTTAGTCCCAAAACAATGGGTGGACTGGAAGTCACCAGCAAAGGGGACTTTGTGTTTTTGCTGATAATGAAACTTCCACTGTATTTTGCGTTGGCACTATTGAACTGGAAACTCTCGCCACAAGGCGTAGACATGCTTAGCAGCAATGTCGGGACGATTATTTATATCGGTTTAGTCCTGTTATTTGTGTATGACTGTTTTGGCGCATTTAAAGTAAACAAGGATATATTCAAGCAACCTGTGCCAGAAATTCATCGTTATGCATTTAAGCAAGTGGCAGTCCTTAACGTTCTGTATTTCGCTACTTTCGGCTCCGAGCTGGCAGTGATTTCTATGCTACCCGCCTTTTTCGCCGAGACTTTTGATTTAAGCATGGCCGTTGCCGGGTTACTGGCCGGTATGTATGCCTTTATGAATTTGATGTCGCGTCCCGGCGGCGGCTATATCTCGGATAAATTTGGCCGCAAGAAAACCTTGTTAATCTTAACAGCGGGTCTGGCAATAGGTTACTTTATACTCAGCCAAATTAGCGCGGGCTGGCCAATCTGGTTAGCCGTGCTGGCCGTCATGGCCTGCTCCTTCTTTGTTCAGGCTGGCGAAGGTGCCGTATTTGCGGTTGTTCCGCTAATTAAACGACGCCTGACCGGCCAGATAGCCGGAATGACTGGAGCTTACGGTAACGTCGGTGCTGTCACCTACTTAACCATTTATTCACTGGTAGATGCGTCGAGCTTTTTTATGGTTATAGCCGCCACCGCCGTGGTGGGATTCATCGCATTATTGATGATGGTTGAACCCAAAGGCACTATTACTGAAGTGAGGGAAGATGGTACAGTTGAGCTTATTACCGTAGGTTAAAGCTCCCCAATAGAGTGACTGTGTGGAAAAATTACAACTTGAGTTTGGTGGCTATACTACCGCAGGCAGCAAAAGTGAAAATCAGGATGCGTTTGCTGCCTATCATCCAGATGGAGACATACTGGAACACAAGGGGGCATTGGCGGCCATAGCCGATGGCGTCAGTGCCTGCCGTCAGGCACAACTTGCTTCGGTCACCTGTGTGACCAATTTTATAGACGATTATTTGGCTACTCCAGAAACCTGGTCGGTTAAACGCGCCGCTGCGCGGGTATTAAGGGGCCTGAATCTCTGGTGCCTGGGGCACAGAAGCACCCATTACGATCAGCAAAGCGACATGATCACCACCTTTAGTGGTGTAGTGTTTAAATCCACCTGCGCACATCTGTTTCATGTGGGAGACAGCCGGATTTACCGCTGCCAGGATGGCAACCTGGAACAACTCACTCGCGATCATAAACATTTTCAGGGCAATAATAGTTATCTTACTCGTGCTGTGGGCATTGATCCCCATCTTGATGTCGATTATCGGGGGGTCGATTTACAACGCCATGATCTGTTTTTGTTTACCACCGACGGTGTGCATGACTTTATTAGCGATAAACAGATCAATCAGCTGATAAAACAGGACGCCACCGATCTTGAAGGGCTGGCAACGCGCATTGTTAACCAGGCCGAGCAGGCTGGTAGTGACGACAATCTCACCTGTCTCATCGTCAGAGTCGTCGAGTTGCCCGGTTATGATATTAATGAGAGCTATCAGCAGCTAACCCGTCTGGCGATACCGCCTGCACTGGAAATTGGCATGAAGCTCGAAGGCTACCGGGTATTGCAGACCTTGTTCAACGGTACGCGCAGCAGTCTTTACAAAGTCATTAACGAAGATGACGACAAGATCTACGGCCTTAAAATTCCTTCCGACAAGTTTGCAGATGATCCCGTTTACTTAAGCGGCTTTGCCCATGAAGCCTGGATTGGTGAACGCATCGAGCATCCCAATGTGATGCGCATTTACCATAGGTCAGACAAAGCCAAGTTTCTCTATCACATCTGTGAGTACATTGAGGGTCAGACCTTACGCCAGTGGATTGTGGACAATCCACGCCCCAGTCTGGAGCAGGTACGCGCCATTATTCAGCAAATTATTACCGCACTAAGGGCCTTGCAGCGTCTGGATATGGTGCACCGGGATTTAAAACCGGAAAACCTGATGATCACCTCACAGGGGCAGGTTAAACTTATCGATTTTGGCACCGTATTTGTGGCCGGACTGGCGGAAAACCAGCAGCATGTCAAAGATGAACACCCCTTGGGCTCGGTTAACTATATTGCGCCGGAATATTTGATAGCCAATAACAGCAGCCATCAATCGGATATTTTTTCACTGGCGGTGATTTGTTATGAAATGCTTTGTGGAGAACTGCCTTATCCCCCTTTCGCCTACAAGGACTATATCCCTAAATCCTTTAGCGAATGGCAATATCAGGCGTTGAATAAACACCGTACCGACTTGCCTCTGTGGGTCAACTTGACCCTGAAAAAAGCCCTGCAGCCGCATCCGGACAACCGCTACCAAGCCTTTTCCGAATTCGAAATGGACTTGCTTAAACCCAATAAGATGATGTTGCAACAGGCTGAAAACGCACCGCTGATAGAACGTAATCCGTTATTATTCTGGAAGCTACTGTGTGGCTTACTGGTGTTAGGCAATATCGCCCAGCTAGTATGGGGTTAAGACTAGAGCAACAGAAGTGCAGATAAGCTTCCCTTTTAGCATTCTGTTTTAATTACAATTTTTAATAAAACGATTCAATCGGTCAAAAATTTCGCCGATTCGGTAAATTGGAAAAAGATCGACGACATTACTGTGCGTATTCATCAGCACATCATGCGTAAAGTGTAACGTTTACAGCGCTGTAAAATAACAAGCAATTAAAGAGTCACCATCAGAGTGTTTATCTTTGATTGGTTTAATTTTGCTCCATGTGCTCTATGCGCTTCACATCGATTATTTCCCCTGACATTAAAACCGCAACAACGTTTTTTGCACCGTACATTTTATTGCCATCGAGAATGGGATTATATGCAACGACGTAGTACCAATATTCGGTAGATGAAAGACCCGCAAAGCAAAGATATTTAACTAACTCGATGCTACGTATTTCTATCCCATCAAATTTAGGCAGATTACTAACGGCCCAATCTGAGACTAACAAATGCGCTTGATACGCGGTTAAAGGGGCTGGCGTCATACTATTGGGGGACCAAGAGCCTGCGTCTTTAATTTTGCTTCCCGGAATAATAAGAGCATACTCGTCACCGGTTTCGGCTCTTGTTGATCTCACCATGTGTTTTTCACAATACTCGGTGTTAGCCATTGCCAGCGCTGGCATAAAAAATAAAGTAAATAGTAAAAATTTCATGAAGAACTTCCCTGTTTTTGTCGTTGCTACAGCTCTTTATAGCTCAATAGCACTCGTTTAGCACTGGAACAATACATGATGTAAATTACGTTTCAACATTAGAATATATTCTCTAGAGGCTGTTTATCTTTCATATTCAGCACTGTTGAGAAATGAAAATTTCTCAATCGAGGCGAAAACAGCGTAGTTTAGTCATCTAAATCAGTCTGTTTTCCCATTTTGTTTAAAAAGAGTGGGAGTGAGGGATTTTCAGACTCAACCCAAAGGGCTGGGGCTATTTTTCCTTCTCTCTGCGTTATCAAACGCTTAAAGAGAACCACTCTTCGCGCATTTTCTGCCTTGTGAGAAGAAAAAATAGCCACCAGCAGTGGTGAAGATGAAAGATAAACAGCCTCTAGTGTAATCGAATCAAAGCAACATCTATTCACTCTTCTGGAATTAACCGACCTTTTAACCCCGAATAGCGATTAGCCGGATTATTAAACGCGGCTAACCAGCTGTTTTGGCTGGCGAACAGGTATACATGCTCTCTGGCACGGGTAATGCCGGTATAAAGCAGTTCTTTGGACATCACCTTATTGCCTTTGGCGGGCAGCATTATAGCAACACGCGAAAATTCTGATCCCTGGGTCTTGTGAATGGTCATGGCATAAACCGTTTCCACCTTGGGCAAACGACTTAGCGCCACGTTACGTAATCCGTCGGCCTGTTCAAAATAGGCTACTAGCTGGCCCTGCTCAGATGGCCAGATAAGTCCGACATCGCCGTTAAACAGACCGTTGGCATAATCATTTTCGGTCACCATAACAGGTCGTCCGCGATACCAGCTGGATGCACGATGAGTTCCACCATAAAGCAACTGTTCTATTTTACTATTGACCGCTTCCACCCCGGCATCTCCTACCCGGGTCGGTAATAAAATTCTGAATCGATGAAGGGCGTTAAATGCTTGCTGAATATCCATTGCCTGGGCAACAGGTCGAAAATAGCGTTTCGTCAGTGCGGCCAACTCGACGGGTACTTCTGTTCCGTCAACTGACAAATCTGCATCAAACAGTGACAGTTGCCCTTGTTCAAATAATGATGCCTGCAGATTATCCTGGTCTGATTGGCTTTGCTGCAGCAAAGCCCAGCTGGCCTCGGCCTGATCGCCAATTACCATACTGGCCAAGTGGCTAATACTTTGCTGACTGGCACTTAGTGCCTGACGATGGGTCTTGTTCAAAATGGTCAAGTAGTCGTAATCGGGTTGTCCTTCGCTTGCCGACAGGGCAATTTGCCAATCTGCAACATCAAGCAAGCCGATAATATTCGCCACCGTCCCTGCCGAATAACCGGGATGCGGTATACAACTGATATCCCGCATCACCTGCCCCACTTCGACTGAAGCTAACTGCTGGGCATCACCCAACAAAATCAGTTGGGCCGAATCCGGTAACGCGCGCAATAACCGGGTCATCATCGGTAAATCCAGCATCGACACTTCATCAATGACCAAGACATCACAGTTTATTTGCCGTTCGCGATGAAACCTGGGAGACACAGGATCACGGCTAATGCCGAGCAAACGATGCAAGGTTGAAGCATCGGTATCCAGTTCAATGGCTAAATCCTGTCGTTGTTGAATACTGCTCAGGTTATTACTGATGGACTCTTTCATACGCTGGGCCGCTTTGCCGGTAGGCGCGGCCAGTTTGATCTTTAATCCATCTCCATACAGCCATTTGAGCGCCAGCAATAACTTGGTCACCGTATAGGTTTTACCGGTACCCGGCCCACCGGATATGACACTTAGCCTGCGCTGCAATGCATTAGCCACCGCCACCGCCTGATAATCGACCTCGCGACTGTTTGCCTGTTGCGGGAATAACGCGCTTAGCGCTTGTCGGGCAGTCTGTTGTTGCTGTGTATCCAGTGAAATTGAATGGTGAATCCTCTGCAATAAATTGCCCGCAACTTCTTGCTCAAACTGCCAATAGCGACGCAGATATAAACAGCCGTCCTCGAGTACTATACTCGCATCATTTTCGGTACCAATATCCAGTAAACACAACTGTTGCTGAAGTTCGTCCAGTGTGGCAAAGGTATAACCCTTTTTACCCACACCATCGGCCCACAGGGTTTTATCAGCGATTATCATTAGCGGCATACAACTACTGCCATTGCGCAAAAACTGGCTTAAGGCAATAAAGCAGTGCAGTAATAACGGGTTATCCGGTTGGCCAAATTCGGTCAATAATTCGCTGGCGACAAAATAATCGATGGCTTCTACCTCGGCCAGCGCATTCATACAATGTTGACTGCTGCTATAACTCATGCCGTTTCTCCGGCAAACACCTGTACCTTAAACAGGTTATCCAGTTTTCTGACCTGTTCGGCCGTGACGCTGGTTGCATAAATCCCGTTATCCGATCCGGGTGACATGCCGCGCAGATACAAATAGTACACTCCACCCAAATGCCGTTGCGGATCATAATCCGGCAATGTAGCGCTTAAATGGCGATGCAAGGCAAGGGTATAAATCAGGTACTGTAGATCGTAGAAATGCGTTTGCATATCGACAAGAATATTGGAATGTGAGTAATCACTTAAGCTATGACCAAGATGGGTAGACTTATAGTCAACCACGTAATAGCGGCCCTGATGTTCAAAAATCAGGTCAATAAAGCCGTGCATCATACCTTGCAAATCATCGGGTAAATTAAAATCATTATCGGGCTGCTGGCGATACTCGGCCAGAAACTGCCCTAATGCTCCACGCTGATGGGTATGCATATCAAAATAAAATTCACTCTCTCGGCTGGTATGTTGCAAGTCCAGATCCTGCAATCTCAACTTTTCCTGTTGCGGATACAGGCTAGGTAATTCCGTTGCCAGACATTCCGTCAGCCAAGCCTGCAGGGCAACAATATCCAGCTCGGGATCAGCGTATGCCTGCACCGGCAACGCAAAGGCATCATCCCAATTGGTTTGATTATCTGCTTGGCTAAAATCCAGTAATTCCAGCGAATCATGCAGCAAATTGCCGGTATGTGCGCCTTTGGCCAGAGTAAAACGTAACGGAGCATCTTGATCGATAACTGCCGCCTCACTGACCACTGCCTGATCGACCCGTTCTTTATGATCCAGCCGGGTATGCTGGCTAAAGCGGGTAATCGCCGAGAATGAACTAATCCGCCATGCTGCGCTAATTTCACCGTTAAAACGACTCACGCCCAGCACCGCAGGCGCATTGTCGCCACCACTATGCGTTCTGGATTGACCGGGATGCCATTTTGCCAGCAACTGTTGGTTGTCCATCACGCTAATCGCCGACTCAGACTCAGCCAAATTTTGTAACCGAGTAAACAATTCTTGTCCGGGTTCGACTTTGGATACCAGTCCCAACGGGGTTAAGGCGATATTTTTGTCCCCTTCACTGGCCCCGACATAGCAGCGATAAATCGCGCGCGTCACCGCCACATAAAGTAACCGAGCTTTTTCGGCGTTGTCTTCCTGTGTAACCCATTGGCTTACCTGCTCGTCCGGTTGCAGACAAAACCGGTTATAGCCCGCCTCATGATCATAATATTTCAGGCATTCTCTGGGGCTGTTACCCCGTTTAACCGGATCACTGTATTCGGTGGCAAAGGGAATAAAGACAAAGGGATATTCCAGCCCTTTTGAACCATGTAAAGTACTGATTTTAATTAGGTTAGCTTCACTTTCTAGCCGCTGCTCACTGGTTTCTGCCCGATCCTGCAATTCAATTTGCTGAACAAACCAGTTTTGCAACTGGGCCGGATAACGAAATTGCTGCGATGCCTTTTGCAACAATTCCAGCAAATGCAGAATATTGGTTAGTGAGCGCTCATGCCGTTGCGGATCGGGCTGGAAAGCATCATGTATCAGCCCCATCATCATAGGTAAAAAACCCTGTACGTCCCATTGATGGCGTAACAAAGCGAAGTCGTCGCGTTTTTGTTGCCAAAGGCTGTCATTATCGGGTTGTTGCAAATCAAACAACAATTGGCTGTCGCCTCCCAATAACCGGGTAGACAGCGCCGCCACCAGTTTACGATCATCGTGAAACGCCAGAATGCCGTCCATCACCCGTTTTAGCTCTTCGGCTTCGACACTTTGATAGACCGACTGGCGATCACTGAGATACACCGAATTGATGCCATGCTCGCGTAAACTGTCCTGCACCAGTTGGGCCAACGTCCCTTTGGGTACCAGTATGGCGATATCGCCAGCTTGCAATGGCTGCTGCTTGATGGTGACTTGCGCCAGCAAACGCTGAATTTCGGCCACCATCGCATCAACAATATGCTGCTGGGATTGATCTTTTTCGTCACGACTTAAACCTTTATCCGGCTTGGCCATATCAGGGCTGTCGATAACAAAATTCAGCGCACGGATATCGCCATCCGGATCATCAATATCGGCGTCCGAACTACGTAACTGGTCTTCTGCGGGGTAACCGATATCCATATACTCAATCCCCTGACCAAACACAGAATCTCCCTGATTCGAGGCCTGGAACAAGCAGTTGTATCCGCTAATCACCTGCGGGGTAGAACGCCAGTTAGTATCCATCACCCAATGAAAATCCGCCGCCTGACGCGCATTCAGGTAAGTGAAAATATCACCACCACGAAAACGGTAAATAGCCTGTTTGGGATCGCCGATCATAAACAGGCTTTTATCCGCACAACCGGCCGGATACAGCCGTTCAAAAATGCCATATTGATGGGCATCGGTATCCTGAAATTCATCCACCAACGCCACCGGATATTGCTTGCCCAATGCGTCTGCCAATTTCTCCGCATGATCCGACTGCAATTGCTGACTGAGTAATACCACCAGGTCGTTCACGTCCAGCTTCGACGCCGCCAGCTTGGTTTGCGCAAAACGTCGACGAATATACTCAATACCGCTAGTAATGAGTTGGCGGGCAGGAATAGAGGCTTTTTGGTTTTGCAGTTTTTCAATCTGTTTAAACAACACCATAGGTCGCTCGCTAACGAGCAGGGGTTTAACCTTTTCGAGCGCATCGGAGTTAGCAGACTTTATTGCGCGATCTTTTTTGAAAAAGCTTTCGTAAGCTTTTTTAAGCTCCTCAACGCTGCAATCCGGTGACTCAAGCCATTGACTTACTTGTTGCCACTGTTCGGCACGATTGGGATTCTTGGGTGCCTCCTCCACCAGCACTAACTGGATATCATCGGCTAAAGGCAGAAGCAGATTTTTAAGCTGCAATTTAATTTCTTGCTGTTTGGCAGCGATGCCTTTTTCATCCAGCACCGGCTGAATGTCTATTGTCGATTCGATAGCATCACGATAAGTTTGATAAAACTGTTGCGGATCTTTTTTGTTTAATAACGCCAGCTGCACCGCAGATAAACTACGTAACCAGTCACGGATGGTATCCATCAGCAAGTCGGAGCAATCCACTTCCAGATTCGCTTCCGGCGGTACACCATTTAAATAGGCCTGTTGCTGCAACGCCTGTTTGCAGAAACCGTGAATAGTCGAAATCGCCGCTTCATCCATATGCAGCAACGCTTTATGAAGTAAGTCCCTACTTTCTTTTAACTCTTCATTATTGTTAGATTCATGGCGATAAGCAGACAAAGTCCGTTCGGTCTGTGCCAATGCATCTCGAATTTCCTGAGCAATCCGGCCACGTAGTTCTTCAGTGGCGGCTTTGGTAAAGGTCACGACCAGAATCTGCTGCACCCCGAGTTTTTTCTCCAGCAGCAAACGCAAATACAACTTGGTGATATTGTAGGTTTTGCCGGTACCTGCACTGGCTTCTATCACATGGCGGCCGTGCAACGGCAAATCGCTAACGTTCAGTTTTTGCATCTGAATGGAATGTAACTGACTCATGATTTTTTAGCCCTGCCGGTCTGTTTTTGAAGATGCTGATACAGCGGTGCATACAAGGTTTTAAGCGATCGGAACAAGGCCTCATCCAGCGGCGGAACTTGCGGGTAAAACCAGGACAGATAACCCTCACGATCCAGCGGAGTATTTTGATCGGCAAAGCGTTTGCTCCAACTCTCCTGACATTCTTGCAGCGTGGCAATCTGCGGTTGTTCAACCGGCTCAAACAGGGCGCGCCCCAACTCGGCGTGCAGTAACAAAGGTCGTTGACTGGCCTGCTGCCAGGCAAACAAAATAGTTGTTAGCTGCGCCTGTGCCGCTGTTTTATCCAGCACCGCATCAATCACCACCGGATTTTTACGATCTTCACACCAGCCTTCCGAACGTAGCGGTTTATCCAGCGCAATGGTGGCCAGCAAATGTTGCAACCATAAACGCATATCATCCTTGCCTTTGCGCGACGCCGGACGCCAGTAAACCAGCAAGTTGTCCTCAGCCCGGTAGTAAAAATCAGCGCTGACAGCAATCGTTTGTTGTTCTGCTATCTCAATATCAACGGTCACCGATTGCCTTTCGCTACCGGTCAGGCTATTTGCCATTAACGCCGAAAAATCCTGCATTTTTGTCTGTAATTCAATCAGCTTATCCTGACAATACTCGGCCCGCGGCAACCGCCCGGCCAATTGTTGCTGGTGGATAAAGTCGCTGTCCTGCTGTTGCAAGTTGGCTTGTAACAAGTGGTCTTTTATCGCATAACTGGCCAATGCATCCAGTGCAAAAGGTTCGTTATCATCCAGTTGCACACTCTGATCTTTCAGCCACATATTCAGGCGCTGATTAGCAAAAAACGCCAGCGGGTTATCCAGCGCTCGTACCAGCTCATTGACATGCATGGACTCTGTCGGCCAGTCCAGCGGTTCGACAGGATTCAACAGCTGGTTTTGTCGCGCCGATGCCAGCGGTAACGCCATATTCAGCCAGCCCTGATCAAACCCGGCTTGGGGAGCAATAAAGTTGGCGACGCTAAAGGGATGCAGAGATTGTTGATGCACTTGACCTTGTTGACCAATCTGTTGGTCCGAACGGCCCCCAGTTAACCAGCCATAGCCCTGATGCAGATAATCGAGTAATTCCTGCAACACCAGTGAGGGCTGCTTGGGATTATTGTTTTTAATATCATGACCCACATAACTTAAATACAGCTTGTCACGGGTGGAAAGCAGCGACTCCAGAAACAGATAGCGATCATCATTGCGCCGCGAACGATCGCCGGGACGGCTACCCAACTCCAGTACATCAAAACTGTTTGGCTGACTCTGGCGGGGAAACTGGCCATCATTCAGTCCCAGAATGGCGACAACTTTAAACGGGATACTACGCATCGGCACCATGGAAGAAAAAGTTACGGCGCCGGTTAAAAACTGGTTGTAGTTATCGGCCTGACTAAAACGCTTTTGCAAACTATGGCGGATCACCGCTAACGGAATTTTTTGCTGGTTGTCAGCCAATTCATGCTGTTTGCGTAAGTCAGTAATCACTTTAGTTATAATTTCGTCGGCTTCTTCCCCCTGTTGTTCAGCAAAAAATTGCTGTTTCATTTCCATCAGGCAGTGCTGCCACTCCTGGCTGTTACGCGGAGTATTTAAACGACGCTCGTAAAATTGCAGATTTTCCAGTAACTGCATCAAACGGCCAAGCAATAGCGACGACGCCCCTTCTACCGTAGGCAAGACCAACCATTGATGCTGATACTGATCGACTTTGATGTGCTCAACATCCGCTCGCATAAAGCCCATCAACAACCGACGTAATCCCCACCGCCAGGTAAAACGATCATCAATCTCGGTGCTGTCGGCATTGATCAATTTCTGGCTATGTTGCTGATCCAGTCCCCAATGCACGCAAGCCTCAGCCAGCCAGCGACACAGCGTGTCTACTTCGCTTTCCTCGATACCAAAACGTTCAGCAATGGCAGGCAACTTTAAGTAACTGATAATTTTACTCACCGAAAAACGGCTATCCGGCAATTCCAGCAAATCCATATACGCCGCGACTAGCGGTTCGGCGTCCAGTGGCGCCCGGTCGGCCACCGAACAGGGCAATCGCGGCGAATCAGCCTGCCATTCTGCGTAAGGATGACGAAATACCGACAACACATAAGGCGCGTAATCTTCCACACCAGGGCACAAAATCAGCACATCACGGGGGCTGAGCTCCGAGTCCTGATTAAATTGATGTAATAGCCAGTCGTGCAGGGTTTGCACTTCACGCAAGGCGCTATGGCAGGACACCAGATGAATACTGTTATCGATTTTGCTTTGCGGTATCTGGCGGGCATCGACCAGTTCCAGAATATCCTGCTGAATCTGTTGTAATAGGCTAGACTCTGCCTCGGGAGGAATATGGTCAGCCTGCAAGCTAATCTCGTTATGCCCGCCTTCCAGCAAACGATTAAAAAAATCCTTACCCTGCTGACCTAAATTGGCCAATAAGGGATTGCTGACTTCGTCACCGTTAATGGCGTCCGCTTGGCGACGGCTGCGCATTTTATCGGTCACCACATCGCCCCAGAATTCAAAACAGGGATTAAGATGAAACAGGTGAATATTGATTTTTTCCGACAGGGTTTTAAACAACTCCAGCGTTTGCGGCGGCATATGATTGATGGCGAACATAATCAGATGTTCGGGTAAATCGGTCGGGGTCAGCTTGGCCAGTAAACGCTGTTGCACCGCCAGCGGATGATGCGGATCCTGTTCCACCAGGGTTTTCCATAAATACGCTTGCCAATGGGGGCTATTACCCTGGCTCCAGCTATGCAGTTCCTGTGGACGGAACATTAAATACTGTTCGAATAAATCCGCCAGTTCAGACGCCAGCTGAAAACGCATCATTGCTGCAATACTGACATTACGCTGCCAATAACTTCGCAGCTCGGCCTCCATCACCAGCGGATGCTGATTAAACGCATCGGAATCCAGAATTTCGTCAATCCGCCAGCGCAATACGTCGCGACTATAGGTAGTATCGGTGGGAACATTGTCCATTACCTGCCGCGCGGTTTGCCAGATAAAGGCCGAAGGCATTTTAAACTCGAACTGCATGGCAATACCGGCACGCTTGGCAATTTCCATCTGCAACCAATGCTGCATCGCCTTGTTCTCGACCAGAATAGTCACCGGCTGCAACGGCGAAACCCGCACGTTATTCAACAGCGCCAGTAGCACATCAACATGATGTTCCAGTTTGTTCGAGGGATAAACGGTAAGCAAAAATAACGTCCTTTAGATTGCCGGTTGAAATTATCAAGCCAAGCCTAGCATTTTGCCTATTGAGGTGGGTAGCGGCATTTTGGATTTTATGAAGTGGTAAATCCTGTCATCAACATCTTACAACTTGCAATCCAGACAACCATATTTTGGCACATCGCATATTGGTCAATCCATGTTAAAGTTTTGCAACGCTATCGATGTCTGCTTCATTCAGCGCATGATTAACTTAGGATACAACAACGAATCAAGGACAAAATTATGCAAAAAATCACCTTCACAATATTAGTTCTTTTATTCCTGTTACCGCTTAAGACATGGGCGAAAGGCAGTATTGGCATGGGAGCCGACGTGTCGGTAGATGGAATATTTAGTCCAGAGGTGGTCGAATTTAAAGTAAAATCAGTGGTTGAGGGGTCTGCTGCAGACAAAGCAGGTGTGACGGTCGGTCAACTTGTTATCGCCATTGATGGGTGCAAAATCCCCGGCTGCTCCACCAGTAAGGCGCAAGACCTGATGGATAAAGAAACTGGCGATATATTGCCATTACTAATAAGAAACAAAGATGGTAGTGAGCAACTGCTTACCATCCATGTAGAATAAAGTATTTACCCTTCTTTTGATTAAAACCTACTAATGAAAAAAACCGTTAAAAAGCTGGATAACAATGTGATTAAAGCGCTGACTTTGGCCTGTGAAACGGCCAAAGACAAGGTACCGGGATTTAGCTGGTTAACCCACACGGCCAGTTATGATCGTTTTCCCGGTAGTTTAATGGTGACTTGCGTGTTTGATACCGATGAACAACTTAAACAGGCCTGTGAGCAGGAACATGATCGTTATATACGCAAGCTAATTCAGGGGCATTTACTCAAAGTTGGTGTCGTACTTAAAGATGTTCGTCAGCATGTATTTTTTGACACCGAACAGCAATGCGAGTTACAGCATGGTGGCGACTGGGATACCCGCATCAACAATAAAACGCTGCACTAATTAGCGTGGCTTAATCCCAATAGCCGATTAACAAACCATAATAACGGTGCCTGTCCGTGGTAATCCCCGACTGTGGTGGGACGCTGCAAATAATATTGCATATCATCACTTTGCCCTGTGCCCACACAAACATCGGTTAGCTGTCCGTTATCATTAAGATAATGCATCAAACCCAACCAGGCTCGCTGGTAAGCACGGGTGTATTCGGGTTCGGTTAAAATGCCTTTTTCCACCCCGACTAATATGGCATAGCCAAACATCGCCGTTGCCGAGGTTTCCTTCCATGCCTGTTTGTTGTTAACCAGTTGTCGCCACATTCCATCGTCAGCCTGATAGTTAATCAGGGCATCCATCATTTTGCGATAGCCGCTAACAATTTGCGGGTAATAGGGGTTATCTGCCGGTAATTCGGTAAGCAATTCCGCCAGACCGGCGGCGACCCAGCCATTACCTCGCCCCCAGAAAAAAGGGGCTTTTTCCCCGTGAAAAAACAAGCCATTGTCCTGTTGTAGCTTTTCAAGATAAGCGACGGTTTGCAATGCTGCACGTTGCAAATATTGTTGGTTTTGAGTCACCCGATAGGCCTGCATCTGCAGGGCATTCACCATCCAGATATCATCTATCCAGTAACGGATTTGATGGCTCATACCGTTTTGCAGCGGCTTTAACCATTGTGCATCGGCCAACATTAGGCCCTGTTTGCGCGCAGCCAAATCGTGGCTAATTAAATAGCGCTGCAACGGCACAATACCATACACATTGGCATCAACATGATCGGCCTCGACTAATTTATCGGTACCGGGAGTCTGCTGATAACGCTTTTGCAGTTGGTTTAGCAATTTACTATTGCCAGTCTGGTCGGCAAACTTTAACGCAGCATACCCCAGCGCCGCCTCGGCATAATGAATACCGGTAAAATGGTCACTGATATACATCATATAGTTATCATGACGAAGCAAGTCGGTTATCACCTGCTCACCGACTTTCTGCGGCGGCAACGCACTAGCCCAAAAAGGTTTAGCGGGGTTGGCTATCGCCAATGTGCTAACCAGCGTTGTGATTAACGCAGTAATTATTTGGATGGAAAAACGAGACATAAAAAACAAATCCGGTGAATCGGCTAATCCCATCAGCATAGACCGCAATAAAACGGCTTTGCATTAGCGCAATATCATAGTGCCATTGTGATATTTAGATTTTTTGTCCATAGCCAAAACGAAAAAAGACTTTTCAATCCTGGCAAGCTACATGATTAATGGTTTAAACATCACCGTTGTCTATTTAATCCAGATTTGATTATTGTATGATTTAAAACAAGATTTTAATAAACGGTTAATAAGCAGGAACATCATGAACCATTCTAAAGTAGTACTGATCACAGGCAGTAGCAGAGGTATTGGTGCCACCACCGCCAAACTTTTTGCTGAAAATGGTTACTCTGTTGTGCTCAACTATCAACACTCCCAACAACAAGCTGAACAACTTAAGCAGGAAATAACCGATATGGGCGCGGCGTGTATTGCTGTTCAGGCAGACGTGTCGAACGAATCTGAAGTCGCCAACTTGTTCCGTGCCGCTGACCAACTGGGCGTATTATCGGTACTAGTTAACAATGCTGGAATTTTGGATAAACAGGCAAGACTGGAAGACATCAGCGCAGAACGGTTTAAAAACATATTGGAAGTCAACGTATTGTCTTGCTTTTTATGCACCAAAGAAGCGATTAAACGCATGTCCACCAATCATGGTGGCGTGGGAGGAACCGTTGTAAATGTCTCCTCGGGCGCCGCCAAAACCGGCTCGCCGAATGAGTATGTGGATTATGCCGCATCTAAAGGCGCAATGGATACCTTAACGCGCGGCGCGGCAATGGAACTGGCCAGCGAAGGAATCAGAGTCAATTCAGTCAGACCGGGGCTGATTTATACCGACATGCATGCCTCTGGCGGAGAACCCAACCGAGTTGACCGCTTAAAAGAAAAAATACCGCTAAAACGAGGCGGTACACCACAAGAAGTCGCCGAAGCCATCCTGTGGTTAGCAACAGACAAATCCTCATTTGTCACCGGCAGTTTTATTGATACTACCGGTGGTTTATAAGGTTTAAAAACAACTGTTTTCTATTTTGCTTTAATTCTATTAATGTATGATTTAATGCAGGTTTTAATGAATATAGTGAATTGATATATTAGCCATACAAGTGACTGTGCTCCTTCACCGCTAATTTTATCCAAGCATTTATGAGTCCATTAGCAATGGTGTTATGAGAATAGAGTAAAATGTCGAATTTAAGCTTAGAAGCATGGAAAAATGTTAAGCAAACACAGCAAAAATATGATTACTTTATCGTAGGGTTAAGCAGTACATTATTTGCGTATCTTGGCTCTAAATTCACACCGGGTGCATTATCGTTCTCACAGAATTCATTTGAGCTTGCAGCTTTAACATGTTTCTTAGTATCAATTCTTTTTGGCATTTTTCGATTGGAAAGTGATATTGCAATTCAGTCAACTGATTATAAAAAAACTCAAGCACAAGAGCGCCTTGATGTAGTAAATAAAATAATTAATTTGCCGTATAGAAATATTGACCTAGATTCTGGTAACGAAATTACAGATTCTGAAGCCAAAGAGCATCAAAGAATCCTAAAAGAATTTGTAACCAAATCAACTCGTGGTTTAGATAAATTAGGTGGCCGCTATAAATTTTATTTTAAAGTGAGAAATATTGCTCTGTTTTTAGGCTTTATATCACTTGTTTTATCTAAATTTTTGGCATTGTATGCAGCATCGAAGAATGCATAACAAGGTAAACCTTTGAACCGACTAAGCTTTACCATCTGAGTGTCCCAATTGACTGACTTAGGTTTATCTGAATGAATCGTATCTTTCTATTTCTTATCATATCGCTATTTTGTCATTCGGCTATTGGCCAAAATTATCTTGAACCTATACCTCCCTTTGATCGCACTAGCTACAACGAGGCGTTATTAGAATCATTTATAGATAATAAAGATCCTGAGTTATGGATGATTGTTAAGCCTAGTTTTGAGCTTCCATATGCCATAATTCTCTATAGTCAGAGTGGGAAATATTATTTAACCTCAGTCGAAGCAAAAGAAGATATATGGAAATATAAAAAGGTTGAAAATTATCACGTTTTAGATATTGAACCGACGAAAAATGTAGACATCAAATCAAGCAGCTTTAAACATGATGAACTGCAAGAAGTATTAGAATCTTGGAGGTCAGGGTTAAAGTTAACCAGGTATTCATCTAAAAAGAGGTTAGGCAAAGATGGAACCACCTATATGTTTTATTCTAAAAACAGACTGTACGGTCAAACCTGGTCACCAGAAGGTGGATTAGCATTAAACTTTGTAAAACTGGGAGAAACTCTTCGTCAGTTGGTTTTTAGCTCCGATGAAAATAAAGAGAAATTACTAATTCAAGCTCACAATTTAGCAAAAAATATTAGAGAGTACTCCCCTAAAAAGTCTTGAATTCATCACCAAAAATACCATTTTCTTCAATAAAGCCGTTGTATGATTTGATAGCGTTTTTATTGTCTTTTGCCCAATGTTCTGCACTAGCGTTAGCCCGTTTAAATCTAACCGATTGTTCTAAAGTGGCTGACAAATTAATGTCCGCCACTTTTTTAGAAGCAGTGCTGCCAAATCGAGATTTCATTATCACTATACTCTTATCCCCTAACTTGCCACTGCTTATTTAGCCACAATGCCACTAAAATAATCCCGCCGCCGAGTGCCAAGCGCAGAATATCGGCGTTGTGATTCCAGATCAGCAGGTTTACCAGTATGCCGGCCGGAATTAACAAGTTATTCATTACCGCCAGTGCGCCGACGTTAACCAGGGTTGCGCCTTTATTCCAACCAAAAAAGCCAAGGCCAGAGGCGATAATGCCCAGATAAATCAATATACCCCATTGCAAGTCGGTGGTGGGCATTTTGGCCGGATTACCGAATATGCCGTAACACACGCAAGCGACAATCAGCGCACCAATAAAAAACCAGCCGAACACAGTTTTTTGATCCACATTATGCTGCACCATTAAACGTTTATAACCGACTTGCCCGGCGGCAAAACACAGGTTGGCGCACTGCACCATGGCAAAACCCAGTACAAAATTGCTGTCGATACCGTTATAACGGATAGCGACGGCACCAGCGGTGGCGATGGCAGCAACCAGCAAAAAATTGGCGTGAAAACGGAGTTCAGCAAAATCATTGATCAAGGTGATATAAATAGGTGTCATCACCGTAAATAACAGAACTTCCGGTACCGATAAAAACAGGAAAGACTGATAGTAAAAACCGTACATTAGCCCCAGTTGTATCGCACCAATCAGCATCAATTTCACTGCGGTTTTACTGTTCACCTGACGCAAGCGCATAACAGGTAAAAACACCAAGGTGGCCAAAGCAATGCGCATTAATACCGCAAACCAGGGATCGACCTGCCCGGCCAGATATTCACCAATTAAACTAAAAGAAAACGCCCACAGCAGGGTAACCGCAATCAGATAGGCCAAAAGTTATTCGCCCTGTTGAGAATTTAATTGAGCAGGTTGTTGGTATGCCTGTGTACCCCACAACGGAACGGTGGAGAGGCTATGTTTAAAGCTGCCGGAGGTTTCTTTGGTGGAATAGGAAACATACATCAAGGTTTGGGTTTCGGGATCGAAAATCCGCCGTACCTTCATATTTTTAAACAGCACACTTTTGGATTTGGTAAATACCACTTCACCGGATTTGGACTTATCGATTTGGGCGATCATCTGTGCGGTGATCTCGCCAGTCTGGCGGCAGGCAATGGAGCTATCCGACGGATCGGCCAGACTCAAATTGGCCTCAATGCTGGCCACATGGCAGGTGACTCCGCTGACTATCGGATCAACCAGGGTATTGAGCTTAATATCTTTGGTGGTAAACAAGCCTAACGAAATATCCCCTACTTCATTTTTATCGCAGCCGGTCAGTAATAGTGTCAAACAAACTAATCCCAGTAACTTTTTCATCTGCCATTTCCTTTTTAAGTTCGTTGCCTATTCTAAAACAAGATACAACGCTCTGTACGACTGAATTTGGCAAAATTGTTATAGATAAAGACAATTAAAACCGATTAACTAAGCCAGTAGCGACTCAAAAGGACGGCTCACCATGAAACATATACTGTTGATACTTGCCTTACTAACGTTATTCAGTGCCAATGCTGCCGAATTACCGATTAGAACCGGACTAACACTCACCGCCGATCATTTCCCGCAACAAGGTGTGCCCAAGGGGGAATTAAAAGGGCCATTTGAGTTCCATAGCCAGATTATGGCCAATACGGTGCGCCGCTACTGGTTGTTTATTCCAGCACAATATCAGCCATCAAAACCCGCTAGTGTATTAGTGTTTCAGGATGGGCAACGCGCCACTAATCCCCAAGGTTCATTGCGGGTGCCACAAGTGATGGAAAACCTGATCGCCAAAGGCGACATGCCAGTCACTATCGGGATTTTTATTACGCCGGGTAACCTGTCCGAACATTATCCGCAGAATCTGGGCATGAGTAACCCGGATCATCGCGCCCCCGAATACGATGCCATGGACGATCGCTATGCGCGCTTTATTGTGGAAGAAATGCTGCCTGCCGTTAGCAAGGATTACAACCTGACCAAGGATCCGGAACAGCGGGCGATTGGCGGCACCAGTAGCGGTGCCATTGCTGCGTTTACGGTGGCCTGGCATCGGCCCGATGTATTTCGCAAAGTGTATAGCTCTATCGGTAGTTATGTATCAATAGGTTTTGATGCCGACAGCCAGCCAATTAAACTGGGCGGGCAGGATTATCCGGCGCTGATCCGCCGTGAGGCCATTCGCCCGTTGCGGATCTTTATTCAGGACGGCATCAACGATCTGGATAATGAATGGGGCAACTGGTTTTTAGCCAACCAGCAAATGGTTAAGGCGCTGGAGTATGCCAACCGCATTGCCGACCAACAGACGCTTGAAGGGGCGCGTTATCAACTACGCAACGTCTGGACAGACGGCGAACACAATGACCAGCATGGTGGTGCTCTGCTACCGGAAGGATTACGCTGGTTATGGAAGGCAAATAACTAAACCTGAATTTTTTACCCCCCGTCACTGACATCATTCTGTCACAATTGATTGCAATGCTTACCGATCGGCTATTCCGATCTAATCCGAGAGGTAGGCAATGCAGTTTAATTCGATCAAATACCGACTGGTACTGATTATATCTGTTTGTGTTATAGGCATGCTGGTGCTGGTTATCAGCCAAATTCACTATACCAACCAACTGATTAAGCTGAATCAGCAAAACAAGTTACTGTTACACCTGAATGCCGACTTGTTGCAATTACGCCGCCATGAGAAGGACTTTTTACTGCGACACGATAAACAATATGTCGAACAGTTTCAGCAACGTGCTGAACAGTTCGAACTGAACATGCGCCAACTCAGTGACGATGCGGCGATATTTTTTCCGACACAGGCCATTTTTAACGATATCCAAACCGGTTTTCCCGTCTACCGGGATCAGTTTCTTAAGCTGGTTGGTATCCATCTGCAAATTGGTTTAAATGAAAATAGCGGCTTTCAAAAACAGTTTCGCGATGCCATCCATGAACTGGAAGAGATGTTCGATGCCAACAACCTGAATCGGTTCCAGGTGATGTTGCTGCAGATCCGCCGCCATGAAAAAGACTTTATGTTACGCCGGCGAATGGAATACGTTGATAAAGAGCAGGCAATGTACCATCAGCTTGAGCAGGCGATTGCTCATTATTCGGGGGCGAATCAATCACGCTTGAAAGCGTTGTTGAACAATTACCAGAACAGTTTTATGCAACTGGTTGAGGCTTACCAGCAAGTGGGTCTGGATCATAATGATGGCATGCAGGGTGATTTTCGCCAGCAAGCCCATCTGGTAGAAGAGCAATTAGCGATTGTCGATCAGAAACTGGCACCGATGATTGCCGAGCGCGAGCAACAGGTTAAACGTAATGGTTTGCTGATCGCCGGACTCACCTCGCTGGCACTTATCATTTTGCTGATCCGCAGCTTTATTACTTTTCAAAGGGCATTTTCCGATTTCGTCATCTTCTTTTATCGTTGCAAGCGGGAATATCAACGTATGGATGAAAAGAAACTGGGCTTTGCCGAATTCAAATCGCTCGCCGCCGTGGCAAATGAAATGGTTGAAGCCCGCAGGGATATGGAGGTGCGCCTGCAACATGCTAACGAACAACTACAAAAACTTAGCCAGGAACAAAGGGTAAAAACCGGCTCATAAAGAGCCGGTTATTACATTGTCGAGCCAATCACACTGATTGTAATTTCCACTGACCGCGCCTGAATACCACCACACCCACAATGGCAATCAGGGATTCCGCCAGGGTAATCGCCATAAACACGCCATCAGGCCCTTGCTGCATGGAATGGGCTAACCAGTAGGCCAGCGGGATCTGGAACAACCAATAACACAAAAAGTTGATTTTGGTCGGTGTCATGGTATCTCCTGCACCATTAAAGGCCTGCACCACAATCATACCAATACCGTAAAAACCATAGCCGTAACTGATATAACGCAAGCAAGCGACACCGTATTCCATCACTGCAGGCACGGTGGTAAATATCCCGATAATTTGCTCGGCAAAGCAGATAAAGATCACCGCCACAAACAGCATAAAATACAGATTGTAACGGGCGACTTTCCACACCGACTGCTCGGCTCGCTCCGGTTGTTTGGCCCCCAGGTTTTGCCCTACCAAAGTCGCCACAGCGTTACTCATTCCCCAGGAAGGTAAAATGGTAAACATAATCACCCGTACCGCAATGGTATAACCGGCAACCGCAGCGCTGCCATAAGCAGAAACAATGCGCACCAGCGCCACCCAACTGGCAGTAGCGATAATAAACTGCAACATACCGCCCAGTGAAACTTTGGCAATCCCCAACGCCACCTGAGGCACAAATTTCAGGTGATGTAACCGCAACGCCAATCGACTGACATGGCCGCGTAAATGATACAACTGGTACAACACGCCTATGCCGCGCCCAATATTGGTTGCCACTGCTGCGCCGGTCACGCCCATTTCCGGAAAAGGCCCAACTCCGTAAATCAGCAGCGGATCGAGCACAATGTTAATACCGTTAGCTAACCACAGTGAACGCATCGCGACTGTTGCGTCGCCTGCGCCACGAAATAACGCATTGATTAAAAACAGGTACAGTATGGTGACCGAGCCACCGAGCATAATAGAGGTATAGCTTTTACCGGTGGCCAATACATCATCCTCGACGCCCATCAGTTGCAGGATATCGCCAGCGTAATTCACACCTAACACCCCGACAATCAAGGCGACAACCAAACCAATCCACAAGGTTTGGCCTGCCACAATATTGGCTGCTTCCAGGTTTTTCTCGCCAATGCGTCTTGCCACTGTGGCGGTAACGCCCATGCTAAAACCAATGGCCACAGCATATAGCAAGGTGATCACCGCTTCGGTTAACCCCACTACCGCAACGGCGGTGGCACCGAGTCCCGAAACAAAGAATATGTCGGTAATGGCAAACACCGATTCCATTGCCATTTCCAGTACCATCGGCACCGACAGCAAAAATGCTGCGGTGCCGATTGAGCCTTGGGTAAAATCCTGTTCAATATTTCCCGATAAGGCTTGTTTAAACAATTGATATATAGAAGGTTTATTATTTTTTTGTGCTGTCATCAGAAATTCCATATCACAGCTCACGATAGCCAAATCGTGACCTGCAGATTTAAATCAATACAAATGGGGTAACCTTATTACCCGTGCGTAAAAATACCGCGACTTATCAACGGTTACTGGAAGGAGTGTTTCCGAAAATTTCTAGCTAGATTAACAACACTGAAGAGAAATGATCGGAAACCCAACAACCGCATCGGCTTTGTTTTTTAAGCGTACATTGTTCATTGGTCTGCTCTCCGAACATTCAAAAGGGAGGACTAAATTGCCAGCAGGGCAAAAAGTTGTCAATAATTATTTTGTTGAAGTTGAAACAGGCTTCTGTTGTCGCCCGATCCGGTATACATCGACAATACCAATCACCCAACAAACGAGCATCAGGGTACCCATATAACCCATCATCGGATCTTCGGCCTGCTGAGCCAGAGCGACGGTAATCGCATCAATGTTCGGTGCAATTTCGCCGGCCAGAATTTGGTCGGCAATCAGCTGCGCCCTGTCCCAGGTAGAAATGAATAGCTGCCAACCGGCCAACAACGTGGTGAATACCAGTAAACTCCCCGCCAGCGTTTTTTTTAATACAAAATGCCCGGAACCAGGGCACAACAGCGCAGAAAATAACAAGGCTTTGGTGGACTTACGCATACTTGAGGTGACTCCAATGGCGCAAAACAGATAAGACAATCATAAGATTGATCGGTTTAATAATCTGTAAAAACTATATTTTTACATGCTGAGGGTATAAAAACATAGGTGTAATTTCGACTGTTATCCCGTTCGTCCTGAGCGCGAAGGATGAGGTGTTTATGGTTCGACTGCTTCGCGCTCACCATGAACGGCGTTTTTTCTTAGCCATTCAAGATGACACACTTGCAGAACGAAGGAACACTTTGAACAATCTGGGCCCCGTTCCGGCTCAAAACACAACCGGAATGACGAAGACTACCGGGGTGACAGGAATTCAACAGATACTATAAATTAGTCATTGTCGGGCTAAAGCCGCGACCTACAAGCTTTGCTTCTCGTTGTAGGTCGGCGCTTATGCCGTTCAAAAGAATGCCGCAAAACCCTGTTCGCGAAAGCAGTTCCGTCATTCCTGCGAAGGCAGGAATCCACACAAACAATCTGGGCCCCGTTCCGGCTCAAAACACAACCGGAATGACGAAGACTACCGGGGAGACTGGAATTCGACAGGTCCTATAAATTAGTCATTGTCGGGCTAAAGCCGCGACCTACAAGATTTGCTTCTCGTTGTAGGTCAGCGCTCAGGGCGAACGGAGTCTTAGGTATAATTAATGTCCGCTCTCAAGCAAATTGGTTTTAAAGAAATTTGCCATCATGGTCATCTGGTGCAAACTGGTGCCCTTACCTTCACGCAAGGAATGCGAACGATTCGGGTAACTCATAAACTCGAACTGTTTATTGTATTCCACCAGCTTGTTAATCAGGCGCTCAGAGCCCTGATAGTGCACATTGTCATCACCGGTACCGTGGATCAGCAACAACTTGCCTTGCAGATTTTCGGCGAAGGTAATAGGTGACGCCTGATCATAGGCCTCACGACCGGTTTCGGTGGTAAAAGTATCCGGCAAGCCCATATAACGTTCCTGATAGATGGTATCGTACAGGCGGATATCCGGCACCGGCGCACCGGCAATACCTACCTTGTATTTTTCCGGATAACGGAACAACATATTCAGGGTCATGGAACCACCACCTGAGTGCCCCCAAATTCCCACGCGCGACGTATCGATATAACTCCAGCGTTTGGCCATTTCATCCAGTGCTGTTGCCTGATCTTTGGCTGCCAGCGTACCGATATGACGGTAAATCTGTTTGCGCCATTCACGGCCACGTGGAGAACGGGTACCCCGATTATCAATTGAGGCGACAATAAATCCTTGTTCAGTCAGGTACTCAAACCACAGTGGGCCACTGCGTCCCCAGCTGTTTTTAACCGTTTGTCCGGCAGGCTCCCCGTACACATAAAACAGGATGGGATATTTTTTGCTCGGATCAAAATCGGCCGGACGCATGATCATGCCATCCAGCATGGTGCCGTCATAACTGGGCACCCGGAAGAATTCCATATCACTCATGGCAATACCGGATAACGCTTCGGTCACTTGATGATTATCTATCAAAGTGCGGATATTTTTATGCTCCGGCAGGCTGATGATGTGGTACTGGGTCGGAGTACGGAAACTGGAATAGGTTTGCACTGCCAATTTACCGTCCGGTGAAATCTGGTAGCCATTACTGCCTTTGTATTTTTCAGGCGTGACTCGCTCAATGTCACCGCTACCGTCTAAATTAGCGCGATACAGATATTGTTCGATCACATTGTCTTTACCCGATGTGAAATAAATGTCGCCCTGTTTTTCATCTACGTGGACAATTTCGGTAATATCGAAATCGCCCGGTGTAATATCCTTGATCTGCTTGCCATCACGACTCACCAGATACACATGTCGCCAGCCGTCACGTTCGCTGATTTTCAGGAACTGCTTGCCGTCGTTCAGCCATTTCACATCGTAGTAACGTTCGATAAAGGCCTTGTCGGCATCGACAAAAATATTGCGTGCCTTACCGGTTTTGACATCGACCAGATAATGATCATTGTGGTTTTGCAAACGATTGACCTTCTGCACCAGGATCTCGTCGCTGTTACCCGACCAGTTCATACGCGGAATATAAAAATCATCGGTATCGGCCGGGATCTTGGCCCATTGGGTTTTACCACTTGCCAGTGCGGCAATACCAATACGTACTGTAGCGTTTTTTTCTCCGGCTTTGGGATAGGGAAATACCGTTAAGGTGGGGTACAGTGCATCGGTATTGTTGATCATGGTGAAATCTTTTACCGCACTGGTATCCAGTTGCCAGTAAGCAATACGCTGGCTATCCGGACTCCAGCGGAAACCGTCAGCAATGGAGAATTCTTCTTCGTATACCCAGTCAAAAATACCGTTAATGATATGACCTTTACCATCCTGGGTCAGTTGCTGGATGGAATAATCGGTCAGTGATTGCACATAGATATTGTTATCGCGTACATAAGCGACCGATTTGTCATCAGGCGAGAACTTGGCAAACATCATGGTTGCCTCTTCGGCTTTTTGCTTGCCTTCGCCCAATTGCGTTAGCTTGCCACTGTTAATATCCAGCAGCCAGTAGTCACCGCGGCTTTTACTGCGCCACACTTTTTGGCTATTGGTGTACAACATCAACTGGCTTTGGTCGCTATTCCACTGGTAATCATCAATTTCCAATGGCTTGTCCTGACCTTCAGGTATCAAGGTTTTGGCGCTAACCAGAATCTGTCGTTGGTCGTTACCGGCCTGGTAACGCACAATATCCTGCGCGTCTTCTATATCGGCAGACTTTTCTACCGCCGTGTAGGAAACACCGTCCTGCATCCAGCGCACAGAACCCAGTTTTTTAGTCGCGTAGGTTTTATTTTTGTACAGATTTTCAAGGGTCAGTTTGTTGGGTGTTGCAGACATCTCGTTAGTCATAGAATTGGAGTGGGTATTTATTGTAGAGCTACAGCCTGCCATAGATAAAACTAACAGCAAACCCAGCACCGGACGTGGCATACTCATCAATTGCCTTCCTCTTATTATCGGGAATACGGAAATTACATATTTTGCCGAGAACACACAAATTCTCAGGTCAGTAAAGTTAACCGAAGGAGTATTGCACGCTTTACAACAGGGATGAATGGCAACAGGTTAAAATCACCAATAACAGCGATAAAATGCTGATGGCACCAAGCCACCAGCAACAGCTAGATTAATCCAGATAGGAACAACAGTAGTCGGTTAGCTGATTAACCTTGACCTGAAATTTGGCATTTGCCGAGACGCGAAATTCTTGTCCTCCTTTAACATTTTGCCATTCAGTGTGGCCGGGCAACATGACATCCAGATCACCGGACTGAATTTCCATCAGTTCCTTCTTGGCGGTACCGAATTCGTATTCTCCGGGATTCATCACTCCCAGCGTTTTGGTCGAACCGTCAGTAAATACCACAGTGCGGCTGGTCACCCCTCCATCAAAGTACACATTGATATCCCGGATCAGGGTAACATTGTCAAACTTGGACATGTTTTTTCCTTACATAACGTCAATTAATACGTGGAATGTATCACGATTAATTGGCACCTTATGTCATCAATAGGAATAACAAAGTCGTAATTCTGCTAACCCGTTATTTGGCAAAACGCTGTTCAAGATACTGAATAATGTCCGATGATTCATACATCCAGCGGATGGATTCACCTTCTTCTATGCGCAGGCAAGGCACTTTAAGTTTGCCGCCTTCGGTCAGTAATTCATTTCGGTAGCTGATATGGCCTTTGGCGTCGCAGGTTTCAATATTTAAGCCGTAACGTTTCATGGCGCGGCGTACTTTGACGCAAAAAGGACAAGCCTTGAATTGATACAATGACAATTGTCTGGTTTGTCTATCGATTCTGGCCTGTTCGGCTTCACTGCGTTTAACGCTTTTAGGTGTGAATAACCAGTCAAAAAATAAAATAAGCCGACCTAATAACCAACGTACTACAACCATATAAACCACCTCATACTGCGAGGGTCTTACGACCAAACTGATAAAGTCACTATTATCGCATTTCTATGCAGTGGCTGACTATCCATGACAATAAATCGAAATGCAAGAGCGTCTATGCTGGCTTACACTCTGTTAATTTCCTGTTTGTTTGCCTGCTTTGTTATCCTCGCCGATTGTGCCAATATCGCCGACTAAAAACAGGAGGACGCATTCCATGACGTTTAAAACTGCACTACAAGCGGTGACTTTAACCTTAGTATTGGTCAGCTCGGCACAAGCCGAAGACAGCACCAATACTTTCCACCAGTTGCTGGATGAACACTGGGCCAACGCCAATCAGGAACAGATTTTTTTCCGTAAAGATCCCGATGCATTCCGCATGAATGGCAAACTGCCGGATGTATCGGCCAAAGGAAGGGAGCGTCGCGCCAAGTTTAATCAAATCATGCTGGATAAACTGGCCAACATCAATCTGGATGAACTTTCTGAACAGGATCAGCTCAGTTATCGCCTGTTTCGTTATGAGCGCCAGACCGAAGCCAAAAGTTATCAGCAATTTGACTACATGTTCCCAATGAATATTTACGCCGGGTATCACACCTATTTTGGCGGTGCGCCGAATAATATGTCGTTTTTAACCAAGGCTGATTACGACAATTATCTGATTAGCCTGGCCGATTTCCCGCGTTACAACCAGCAACATATCGTCAATTTGAAAGCCGCTATTGTCAAAGGTTATACCCACTACTGTGGTGCCTTTGCCGACTATGACAAAACCATCAGCCACTATATTGTAGATGACGTAGCAACCAGCGAATTCTATGCGCCATTTGCCAATATGCCTGCGCGTTTCTCTGCTGCCGACAAAGCTGCCTATCAGACCAAAGGTCGGCAGTTAATTAGTGAAACGGTGATCCCCGAATACCAGCATTTATATGACTTTTTCACTCAGCAATATATGCCCCATTGCCGCAAAAACGTTGGCATCAGCCAACTGGAAGACGGCAAGGATTATTATCAATATTTGATTAATTACTACACCACTACCTCGATGTCGGCCGATGAAATCCATCAATTGGGACTGGACGAAGTAAAACGTATTCGTCAACAAATGGAACAGATTATCCAGAAGGTAGGTTTTAACGGTGATTTCAAACAATTTGTACAGTTTTTACGTACCGATCCGCAGTTTTACAGCACCTCAGCCCGGGACCTGTTAGAAAAAGCCAGCTATATCAGCCGCAAAATGGCCGGCCAACTACCTAAATGGTTTGGCAAATTGCCGCGCAATACCTTTGATATCAAATCCAGCCCTAATGATGGCGCCTTTTATGTAGGCTCCGATGGCAGTGGCACCACGTCCGGTACCTATTTTGTCGGCACCCGCAATTTAAAAGCTTCCCCGTTATATAACCTTGAAGCACTGACCTATCACGAATCGATCCCCGGGCATCACTTGCAAGGTGCACTGGCCAAAGAAATGGCCATTCAGGAATTTCGTAAATCATTATCTCACTCTGCATTCAGCGAAGGTTGGGCGTTGTATGCGGAAAGTCTGGGCAAGGAAATGGGCTTTTATCAGGATCCCTACAGTGATTTTGGCCGCCTAACCTATGAAGCCTGGCGCGCCTGTCGATTAGTGGTGGATACCGGTATGCATGCCAAAGGCTGGAGCAGACAACAGGCCATTGACTATCTGGCAGATAACACCGCACTCACTATGCCCGAAGTCACCAACCAGATTGATCGCTATATTACCTGGCCGGCTCAGGCGTTGTCTTACAAAATCGGTGAATTGAAAATCCGCCAGCTACGCAATCAAGCCGAAGCTGAACTAGGTGAAAAGTTTGATGTACGCGCCTTTCATGATCAAATCCTCAAAAATGGCAGCCTGCCGCTGGATTTGCTGGAAGAACTGACACTGGAATGGATTGAGAAAGCTAAACAATAGCGACGAGCTGCGAGCCAGAAAGCCCAGTTTCGACTGTTCGTGCCTCACGCTCAGGATGAACGAAGAGTACAGCTTAAATATCCCGTTCGCCCTGAGCGCGCAGCAGTCGAAGGGTGAACGGGATCAGTGAAAACACTAAGCCTGCTTCACCAAACAGCGATAAAATAGCGACGAGCAACGAGCCAGAAAGCACAGGATCCATCCTTCGACTGTTCGTGCCTCACGCTCAGGATGAACGGAGAATACAGCTTAAATATCCCGTTCGCCCTGAGCGCGTAGCAGTCGAAGGGTGAACGGGATGAGTGAAAACACTAAGCCTGCTTCACCAAACAGCGATAATATAGTGGCGAGCTGCGAGCCAGAAAGCACAGTTTCGACTGTCAGTGCCTCACGCTCAGGATGAACGAAGAGTACAGCTTAAATATCCCGTTCGCCCTGAGCGCGCAGCAGTCGAAGGGGGAACGGGATGAGTGAAAACACTAAGCCTGTTTAGCCAAACAGCGATAATATAGTGGCGAGCTGCGAGCCAGAAAGCCCAGTTTCGACTGTCAGTGCCTCACTCTCAGGATGAACGAAGAGTACAGCTTAAATATCCCGTTCGCCCTGAGCGCGCAGCAGTCGAAGGGTGAACGGGATGAGTAAACACTAAGCCTGCTTCACCAAACAGCGATAATATAGTGGCGAGCTGCGAGCCAGAAAGCCCAGTTTCGACTGTCAGTGCCTCACGCTCAGGATGAACGAAGAGTACAGCTTAAATATCCCGTTCGCCCTGAGCGTGCAGCAGTCGAAGGGTGAACGGGATGAGTGAAAACACTAAGCCTGTTTAGCCAAACAGCGATATTTATGCAACAGGGGTTCGGTATACCCGGAAGGTTGCTGTACACCTTCAAATATCAATGCTTTGGCGGCCTGAAATGCCAAGTTATTGTCGATATCTGACATCATAGGTCGGTAGCCAACAACACCACTGTTTTGCTGATCCACCACTTGCGCCATGCAGTGCATAATATTCAGCACCTGCTGCTCGGTACAAATACCGTGGCGTAACCAGTTGGCAATATGCTGGCTGGAAATACGCAATGTGGCTCTATCTTCCATTAAACCGATATTATTAATATCCGGTACTTTGGAGCATCCCACACCAGCATCGATCCAGCGCACCACATAACCCAACAGTCCCTGAATATTGTTTTCCAGTTCCTGCTCAATTTCGTTAGCCGATAAAGTCATCTGCTCGGGTATCAGCGCTATTTTCAGCAAGTCAGCCAAAGGCGATTCGGCGCGCTGTGCCAGTTGTTTTTGTACACCGGCAACATTCACTTGATGATAATGCATGGCATGCAATATCGCCGCTGTGGGTGAAGGCACCCATGCGGTAGTCGCACCGGCACGAGGATGGGCTATTTTCTGCGCCATCATCTGTTGCATTTCATCCGGCATCGCCCACATCCCCTTACCGATTTGTGCTTTGCCTGCTAAACCGCATTGCAAGCCAATATCCACATTGCGATTCTCGTACGCCTGTATCCAGGGCTCGGATTTAATACTGGCTTTGGGCAAGAAAGCCCCGGCCTGCATACTGGTATGAATTTCATCTCCGGTTCTGTCCAGAAAACCGGTATTGATAAACACCAGTCGCTGTTTAGCCATGCGGATACATTCTTTCAGGTTAACCGAGGTACGGCGCTCTTCATCCATAATGCCGATTTTGATCGTATTGGGTGCCAACCCCAGCATGGTTTCGACCCGGTTAAACAACTGACAACTGAACATCACCTCGTCGGGGCCATGCATTTTGGGCTTCACAATATAAATACTGCCGGTCCGGCTGTTGCGTATCCCCTGCTCTTTATGCAAATCCAATGCACCGATTAACGACGTCACCACAGCATCAATAATCCCTTCCGGGGCAAATTCACCGGATTGCTGCTGAATCAGATCCGATTCCATCAAATGCCCGACATTTCGCACCAGCAATAATGAACGACCATGCAACAGATAATCTTCACCATCCGGTGCGGTAAAGAGCTTGTCGCGGTTCAACCGCCGCACACAGGTTTTACCGTCTTTGTCAAAACTGGCCTGTAAGTCGCCTTGCATCAACCCTAACCAGTTGCGATACACCTCAATCTTGTCTTCGGCATCCACCGCCGCGACCGAATCTTCACAGTCAATAATGGTACTGACCGCCGCTTCAAGCAGAATATCGTCAATGTTGGCGATATCTCTGGCACCATTAAAACCGTTACGATCAAACTGGATTTCAACATGCAAGCCGTTGTTTTTTAACAGGATGGTTTCCGGCTCACTTTTATGACCACTCAACGCCACAAACTGGCAAGGTTGTTTCAGGCCACTCTTGCTGCCGTCGGGGAAAAATGCCATCAGATGCTGAAAATACACCACATAGCTGGTGACATCATGATGAGACCCGTTAACCAGTGGAAAGGCCTGATCGAGAAAATCCTTTGCATAGGCAATAACATGCTGACCACGGGCGGCATTGTGGGTTTTGCAGGGTTTTAGCCCATTGGATTTGGGGATTACATCCGATCCATACAGGGCGTCGTATAAACTGCCCCAGCGGGCATTGGCAGCGTTGAGCGCAAAACGGGCATTCTTGGCTGGCACCACCAACTGCGGGCCAGCAATAGTGGTAATTTCGTCATCAACATTTTGTGTTTCAATGCTGAAGTCCGGCCCCTGTTCAACGATGTAACCAATCTCGTGCAAGAAGGCCTGATACTTATCGGCATCAAAAGCTTGTCCCTGATGCTTTAGATGCCAGTCGTCAATTTGTTGCTGCAGCCCCTCGCGGGTTAACAGTAACTGGCGATTAACCGGTGCCAGGTCGTCGATCAGCTGGATAAAATCATCCCAAAACTTGGCCTGTGGCAGGTTATGCAGGGGCAATACATCCTCATTGATAAAAGTGTAAAACTCCTGATTGATTAAGCAGTTTTTTTGCTGAGGCATATTCATTGCGTTCCCCTTTTGTTTGTCTATATCACGATTGCAAGCACATCAATATTGCTTAATTTGTAGTCTAGTTAAAATTAAACTAAAATTTCACAATAGAAATTACACAGTGTAAATTTTACAAAATGAAGCCAAACAAGAGTCTGATCCGCAAAGCCCATTTTCTTGGCACCAAAATCCGCAACTTGCGTAAACGCAATCGTTTAACCATGGAAGATCTGTCGGCTCGTTGCATCAAGGTAAATGCCGATATGGCACCGTCAGTGTCTTACCTATCCATGATTGAACGGGGTAAACGGGTACCCAGCGAAGAAGTGCTGGAGATTATTGCCGAGGTGTTCCAGAAAGATCTCAACTGGTTTCTGGATGATGTACCCGAAGAAGCGGCAATTACACCAAACAAGGGGAGTCGCGGTGGCATCAGTGGTATGGCGTTGGAACCAAACTTTCTGTTTTCCAACGAGATCCTGCAGATCGCCATTCCGGAAATGCTTTCTCAGGCCGGGATCACCGGTCGCCAGTTCGCCCATTTGTTGATCCGGGCCCACCAGGAACATCATCAAAATCATTTTCCTGATCTGGAACGTTCGGCAGAAGAAGTAGGCCAAAAACGCTTGCCCTTGAGCGTGGATGACTTGCTGGATATCACCAGGCATATGGGGCTAAGCATAAAATGGTTTAACAAGGCACCCGCGACAGTGACGGATGGGATGGGAATGGATACCAACAGTGTGGTCACCTCCTTTTTTGAGCCGCCTAACCAGATTTATATTAACCAGCTGATGAAATCCCAGCCGCAGCGACTCAAGTACGATTTGGCGGTGCATATCGGCCATTGCGTATTGCACGACAAAGACGGCTTAAAAAATGTCATGGTGGCCGGACGTAATGAGGTCGTGCCCTTGCCGGACGGCAATCAACTCAATTCATCTTCGGTAGTAGAGGCACAAGATATTTTACAAGCCTGGCGCGATTTTGAGTGCAGTTTCTTTGCAGGCGCGTTGCTGTGTCCCAAAGTCCCGTTTCGGCAAATGCTGGACCGACACGGCTATGAAATTAGCACCGGCAAGTTGTCTGGTGTTTCGGAATCAGTAGCCATGCGGCGTATGACTGCAGTATCACCCTATCCGCACTGGCACTACTTTGATGCCTACGCTCCGGGTAAACTCAAGGCCGTTTACCGCGGTAACGGCATTCCGCTGCCCTGGGGCAATATGCGTATGGTGGAAGATCCCTGTCAACACTGGGCAGTATTTCGCATGATCAATGCACCGCTGCAAGGAACTTCTTCACAGATTTCGATTTTAAATGTCGGCGACGAGCCACGTATTTATTCCTGCGAATCGATTAAGGTGGAAGATATGGCCGGCAACAAACACGTGCTTTGCGCCGGTATTGACCTTAACCCAGCCATTGAGGCACAAGGCAAGGATGCACTGTCGCTGGCAACCGATTTAAAACAGGCCTGTGTCGGCAGTGGTGGTTCAGCCAATATTCCGCCATCGGTCAAAAAAGATTTAATGAGTGTGGCCAAAATCCTCAATATCAGCTGGGTGGAGCGCGGTATAGACAACCCGGCACGGTTAATTTGCTCGCGCGGAGCAGTTTGCCCACGCGAACCCAGTTGCTATAGCGGTGCAACCTTGCGTTAAGCACATTAATCCAGTGACTTGATTTTGCCGACTTGCAGATCAAGCATAAAATGCGTGTCGGGTAATCCTTGTTTAAATCCGTCCAATATTTGAAATAGAGGCGCAAAGCGCTGAATAATAATACGGCTGAGTGATTGTTGGTCAGCAGGATTTTCCGCAGCAGACAGCACGGAAACGGACTGTAATTGCGCCAGCAACAGCGTCAGGAACCGGTACTGCTCCAACCGTTGTTGGCCGATATCGGACAGGGCTAACCCGCCCGCATTGCGCAAACGATAAAAATCCACCGCCAGATCAAAGCCATTCCAGCTTGCGAGATCCTGCAAGCTGAATTGCCGGTCGAGCAGTAACTGCTCCGCTTTAGCTAATCCAGTTTGCCATTGTTCAGTTTGACGAATGTGCTGTAGCCTGACTTTGGCTGAGGGCCATTGTTGCAATGTAACGGGCGATTCCATTTGAGATAACACCAGCATATCCTTTGCACTCAACGCAAAGAGTAACTCACGTAATTCGGCTGGCCATTCCTGAGGCAAAAAACGCTGTCGAGTAAGTTCAGTAATATGCCAACGAGTGAATTCCCGATAACTTTTAGCATTCAGAATGTCTTTATTCCATAGATGTGCCGGATCGGATTGTTTAAGTACCTGATATTCCTGCCGGTAATGTTCAAACAGTTCGTTATAGCGCGGAACCTTATCCAGTACCACGGTTTGCACTTCAATACGGTTATCTGCTTTTAAGGTCATCAACTTATAGGCGGGTACATATGCTGCAATAGAAGGGGCCTGAATATTAAACAGAAAATGTCCGTTCGGGTTCCGGGTAACGCCGGTATCATTGATATGCATATGGCCACCCACGTGCACCTTGATACCGGTATCGGCCAGGATATGGCTAATGCTATCCTGCGGACGACGAGCTAACTGAAAATGCTCAGCACCAAACAGCGCGGCAATATTATCTGATTGACCATCATAAAATTCACTCATCGGAAAATGACTAAACGCAATTAAGGTTTTACCCAGATGTTTTGCCCGCTCTGCCACCTCTTTGACCCACTCAATCACATGGATTTTATGGCTGAGCATCTTGTTATAACCGGCATTACCCGAACCGGAAAAGCGAGCCGGAGCGTTATTATTTGCCGCCTGCTGTTGAGGAATATACACATTGGCATCAATAGCTAGCAGCCATAATCCTGGCACCGGTTCCACTAAATAGCTGCTATCAGGTACTTGAGTACATTCACTGAAGTGGGCTTGTTTATATTGCCCGCCGCTACCTTGATAACAGATTTCGTATTGCCTGTTTGAAAAGTCGGCGTCCTTCTGCGCCTGCCTAAAGTCATAGCGTTCGGTGCGATTACTGCTGTATGGCGTTTCCCAATACAGGTAAGACTGTTGAGGATAAAACCCAAAGCGGCCAAGTAGTGACATGATGCTCTGATAGCCTGCGTGGCGTATTTCTTCGCTGCACAAGGTGTTAAGTGGGTAACCGACGTCAATACTGGCCCAATTTCCCTGATATCCTGTACATTCCTTGGCACCTTTACTGTAAATTCGCTGTGGATAGCCGTTTTCCCCGAGAAAATCGGCTTTGCCGCCGGGATAGTCAAAGGGCCTTACCGGATCATGATTACCCGGCGCTGCAAAAAATTCGAGACTATATTGATCGCTATAATGTTGCAAAATCTTCGCCAGGCCACGCAAATGCACCGGCTGACCGTCATCGCTGAAATCCCCCGGTAAAGCGACCAGTTTTATGCCACGTGCCACTACATCATCTAGCGCTGCCAACAAGGCGAAGTAGTTTTCATTGAATAACCGGGTGGAATTGAGCTCTGCAGACAGGGTTCGTATGGTGGCGTGCTTACCACTGATACTATTGGGTATTCCTTTAAAGGATCCGTCGGCAAAATTAGCATAGATATCGTGGAAATGAATATCCGGCATAAACGCTATCTGCACATCCTCAATGGCTGAATTTTTGTTGTTTGCCACTGCCGACAATGGCAAACAACAAAAAATCATGCTTAACGTCACAATATAAAACGCATAAATGTTGTCTGACTTCATTATAAAACCATTTGAAAATCAATTAATTAACAATAAAACGGCCCCGGCTTGCGTCGGGGCCGTTAAGTAGCAGTGCTTGTCACATGGCGAGGTTAGAAGTTTGCCCGCACACCTAAGTTGATTCGACGACCTGAAATCTCGTACATCACCGGGAACTTGGGATCCATGGTGTAACCACGGGTTTCTTCGTCGGTAATATTGATGCCTTTCAACGTAACTTTGATATTGTCAGTCACTTTATAACCGATAGACATATCGTACTGGCCATAGGCATCACGGTATACCGGATACATATCCCGCTCGATACGTTCTACATATTTGTCTTTGTAGTTGTATGAAATGCGCGCATCAAACACGTCATTTTCATAATACAAGGTCGCGTTGTAAGTAGACTCAGCTAATCCTTCCGGTGCAGTTGGAATATCCAAATCAGATTCACCGGTCAAGCTGTTATCCAATTTGGTGTAGTTAGAGTTGAGACCAAATCCATCCAGCGAGTCACTAATAATATTCAGTGGGAATTGCGCCACTAACTCGATACCATCGACGGTGAACGAGCCCTCAGCGTTGACTTTCTGGTACACCTCAAAATCATAAACCCCGTCGAGAGTGCCATTATCGTTGTACTTGGTCACATCCGGCACGATACCTGTCAGTTCTTCGCGAACCACCCCTTCAATTTTCTTTTTAAAGTAGGAAATTGCAAACAGACCACCTTCAGGCAGGTAATACTCCAATCCCATTTCCCATTGGTCAGCATAGGTCGGCTGCAAATCCGGGTTACCGTCACGATATTTAAAATCATTCAGGCTAACGGTACGTTTGTAGGCAATATCCCCCAGCGCCGGGCGCATCAGAGTTTGTGATGCCGCGGCGCGGAACAACAAGTCGTCAGTCAGTTCTGCGGTCATATTGAAGGCGGGCAATACATCGTCGTAATTACCTTGTTTAGAAACAGGTTCAGATGTGTAACCGGTTGAGCCATCAGCGTTTTGCACCTGATGATAGCCAAACGACAATATCGAGGTATCTACATATCGCACACCGGCATTAATACTGACGGGTACCTGACCAATATCAAACATAAAGTCCGCCATGGCGTAGACACTGGAGACTTCTTCGTCGACCCGATAATACTGATCCGGCGCATAATCGACATAGAAACCGTCATAGCGGAAATAGTCACGCGCCCAGTCGTTTGAAACCTGAGACCAATCCGGGCTGTAAGACAAATCAGGTAAATAATCACCACCAGAAACTAAATCCGTCACCGGGGTCAATTCACTGTCCTGTAAGGTTCTGCTACCTGCCCAGGAACTGTCACCTTCAGTTGGGCCTTTCACCTGCACTTGGCCCTGATCACGCTGCTTGGATTTGTCGGTATAACGCACTCCAAACTGCACATCGGCCAGGGCCGGCATCCATTGCAGATCAAGGTTACGTTTTAAATCCAGTTGGGCGGCATATTTGTCATCTTCAATGCCTTCCTGCGTAACTTCATAAAAATCAAACAGATAGCCGTCAGGTGAGTCATACATGTTGCGTGATTCAGGATTATCACTCAGTAACACTTCACCACCTTCTGCGGTAAAACGGCTGCGTGAAGGTGCATACATAGTGTGTTTCAAGTTTGTACGATCTGAATCTTTATCCGCACCTGAATAACCTAATAAACCGCGTACTTCCCAATCTGCCACATTCCAGTCAAGGTTAATGCTTAACTGCTGATAATCGGTTTTGTTGCTGTTTTCTTTACTTAGAAACTCGTGTTGAGTGTATGCATAAGATACATCGCTTAGCACCGTGATGCCGTATTCGGCAAAGGTATCGCTGTCATAACTGTGGATCTGTTCCAGCGTGCTGGGACTGGATGCCGAATATGCTGCGGCGTCATATTCATCCTCATGCGCGTCATAACTGCCCAACATGGCATCAAACGTCACGCTGAAGTCACTGTTTGGCTTGTACTGGAACGACGCCGTGGCGCCCCATTTTTCCTGTTCATTCAGATAGGCACGGTTCCCTACTTTATCAATAAACACCACACGACTGGTTTCATCACTATCAAACCGATCATTGATGACAATGCCAGTATCACGTTCTAGAACAGCAGCAGCCTGATCAGACTGGGCCTGCTTCGAATCTGAACCTGATTTTTCAAGCCAACGAGATAACGGACGGAAATTGACTCCTGAATTGGAATCGGTGCGATTGGTACGCTTGGACGAGGCAAACGACACTAGTACGCCCCAGTCACCGTAAGTGTTGCTGGCCAGAACCGCAAATTTGGGGTCGGTTTTTTCAGAGATGGAGTTATAAGCACCTTCAGCCGAGACAATCAGCTTGCTGCCATCGTAATCGAATGGACGTGCTGTCTGGATTTGTACGCTACCGGCAATACCGCCTTCCTCGTCAGCCGCCGTAGGTGACTTGTTCACTGTAACGCTTTGAATAATTTCAGAGGCAAAAATATCAAATTCCACATCACGGCCACCGCTACCAGAGGCGGTAGCTACGCCATTAATCGAGGTATGAGTGAATTCATTGGGCAAACTACGTACGTTTACTTTAGTGCCTAAACCTTTGTTGCGTTCAATGGTCACACCCGGCATACGCTGTAATGCTTCGGCCAAGTTCTGCTCGGGAAAATCGGCGATATCAGTCGCCACAACCGAATCAGAAAAACCGATATTGTTGCGTTTGATATCTACCGCTTTTTCCAGCGATTTGACATAACTGCCGGCAATTTCGATCACTTCCAGATCTTTTTTATCTTTAACTGCGTCATCAGCAGCTAATACTGCAAAACTCGATGCAGCCAGCGCAGATCCAAGCACAATACTGCTAATCGCCGTGTTTAAACGACTCCGGTTAAAATTAACTGACAATTGTTTCTGTTTAAAAGATTTCACGTATTCACCTGTTAGTCATGCAGCTTTCGGTTTTTTAATTTTTAAATAGCAACAAGTGGATGGGGTGATCTCATAACAGAGGTCTTCCTATCCACCTGGCCAGAATTAAATTCACAAATTGATATTTGATTTAGAAGAAAATCGCTGCTTAAACTACAGGCTGTATATGGCAATTATATTTCTGGTTTTTTACTTAAATATTAATAATTTACTACAAATGAACAATATTTGGTCAGCGGCATGGTGTCGGAAAAACCCGCCCTGTTATGGTGATGAGGTCGTGAGAAAGTGGGATAATCCGCGTAAATTATCGGTATTGATTAAGTCCACCCCGCTTTGTTGCAATAGTTGCCAAGCTTGCAAATTATCCGGGGTCGCCCAAAAGCGTAGCAGTCGACCTTGTTGATGCGACTGCTTCACCAGCGTTTGTAATTTTTGACGTTCTTTGTCCGGGATTGCGCCTTCGCCATTCCAACTGAAATGCTCCTTCCAGCTGGCACTAATTAGCGGCATGTCTGTCGGTCGGTAGTGGCTGCCCAGATCCTTCAGTCGGCCATCGATGAAAACATGACGTTGCTTATTCGCGATGATCATGTCCCGTGGCACATCACCGGATATGATAATAGTCACTGCACTTTCAACAAGCACGCCATCCTGAACACCTGTCAGCATGGGCTGATAAGCTTTTAATAACTGTTGTAAAACCGGATACAATCTCTCCCCGGTCGATTTAAAATCGATGAGCAAGATGAATGGTTGCCGGGAATCAGGATAAATCTTGTGCTGGAATGCGGTGTAACGCGACCATAAAGGATCGAGGTAAAGCACCCGCAAATTGCGTTGGGGGGTTAAATCAGCTGTTTGGTGGCCGACCAATAGTTGCCCGTCTTGTAAAAACACATCCGCTTCAACGGAATTAAACCCCTGTTCCAGTGCATCCAACAACGGTCGTGGATGAGCGTAATCATTGTGGGCATGAGCCTGGTACAAAGGTTGTGCTTGCAACGACCAATTTAGCAGTATCGTCACTATGGCAACGCAACAGCTTACCCTGAACTTGTTTCGTATCATCGTTTCAACTATATCGGACAGTACAACTATCCCGGACGGGTGATGTCATGTTTTGCAGCCAAATTACACCTTATATGTGGCAGATTAATGTCAGCGTAAAATAGCTTGGTAAGGCAAACAGATTATTGCCCGTTGTCTACTTCCAGCCTATACCTTGTTCATTTTTTTGGTAAACCCGTAACTTGGCGAGCTTGAGTACCAGCTCCTTCGGAATGGGCTGTTCAATAGGAAACTGGACGGTATTACCGGACAATTTGAACAGCGATAATTCGTGCTTGAAATGCTCAATAACCGAAGGAGTCGGGTGCAGGCTGATATGATTTTTAAACGCCGCATAGACATACAAAATACCTTCATTTACAAACGCTGGTTTGCCCCACTTCAGTTCTTCATTGGCGTCTTTATCCGCCAATTGTAAATAGGCTCTGAGCTCATTTAATCTTGTCTGTGCCTGAACAGGTTTAGATAAAATATAATTACTGACTGTATCGGGTTTGGCTGACATGGTCATTCCGGTTTGGGTGCCTGTCGGCAAAATTAGCATTGAATATAAGCTTCAGCAACAGAGTGTGTTTAACCTCACCAGCCAAGATTATTTTTTCCGTTCTATTATCGGAAAGCATTGGACTATATTCGCACCCGCGCTTATGCTACTTATACCAATAGACATTAAAAATAACTTAAAAATTAACATTTTGTTATAAGATTGTGTTTAATTGAAACATTCAACGAGGCAGCGGTATGGATTCGACTCTCCTGATCATCTTTATTTCATTAGCCATTGCCAGTGTCCTGAATATTGTTCTGAAGAAGTTGTCAATTTCTCACATTATCGGTTACATCTTTACCGGTACCATCATCAGTAATATTTTTAACTTTAACGGCAGCGACAATCTGGAATCGCTCGAACTGATTGGTGAATTTGGCATTGTGTTCCTGATGTTCACCATCGGGCTGGAAATTTCCTTCGCCAAACTAAAAAAAATGAAGGAAATCGTATTTTTCAACGGGGCCATTCAGGTCATTGCCAGCGCATTGGTTATCTTTCCCTTTGCCCATTTTATTTTTGATATTGATACTACCTCTTCGATTATTATCGCGCTGGCGTTCAGTCTGTCTTCAACCGCGATTGTGTTGAGTTATCTGAAGAAGTCCAAAGATATTGTCACCCCTTATGGTGAAAAATCAGTGGCCATCCTGATTTTTCAGGACTTGGCGGTTATTCCGATTTTGTTACTGATCAGTTTCCTGGCCAATGACCAGTTGTCGCTGTCTGATGTGCTGGTCAAGACGGTACTGTCTGCCACCCTGGTCATTGTGTTTATGTTCACCTTGGGCAAAAAGATTATTGAATGGCTGCTGCACTTCTCCACCAATGCCAAGCTGGAAGAACTGTTTCTAGGGTCTGTCCTGACCATTGTTATCGGCGCGTCCATGCTGGCACACGAGATGGGTTTTACTTATTCATTAGGTGCCTTTATCGCCGGTATGATCATCGCCGAAACCAACTTCCACGTTAAAGTGGAATCGGATATTGCTTCATACAAGGATGTGTTACTGGGCGCGTTTTTCTTTTCCATCGGCACCAAAATAGACATTGTGTATTTCTCCAGCCATTTGTACCTGGTGTTTGGGGTGCTGATTTTTACCATGTTGGTCAAAGCGCTAATTGTGTTTTTGCTGATACGCAAAAAATCCAACAAGAGTGATTCTATCAAGTCCGCTCTGGCGCTCTGCCAGATTGGTGAATTCTCTTTCGCTATTTTTACCCTGGCCACCAGCCAACATATTTTGTCCGAAGAACTGGGTAACTTTTTGATTCTGGTTACCGTGCTATCGATGATTGTGACGCCCTTTATCGTCAATAATATTTATAAGCTGGCGTCCTATTTTGTAGTGGAATTTTATGAATCGGACAAAATCACCCCGATTGAAAAATCCAGCCATACCGTGATTTGCGGCTTTGCAGTAGTGGGGCGGATTGTGGCCCGCGAACTGGATAAAAGAGGCATCGATTTCCTGATTATTTCCGACAACCTGCAACACGTCTTACTAGCCAGAGAACGGGGTTATATGGCCTATTTTGGTCACCTGGACAAACGCCCGGTACTGGAATCGTTAAAAATAGAACAATCTGCCAGCGTGATCGTCACGGTGAATACCCTGATCAATAAAAAGATCATCTGTCAGGCCGTACTCGACTACTATCCGCAAGCGAATCTAGTGGTCAAAATTAACAGCCTGGAAGAGAAAAAGGCCCTGGATGGCATCGCGATCAATTCCTTTGTGCATGCCCAGCATGAAGCGGCTGTATTATTAGTTAAAAAGAGTTTGGCACCTGTTGTTAAACCTGCCAGTGATGAAGGCCCATTACTTGAATAACCCTTATTAGGCAGATTCCCACACTTCGGTCCCTTGTTTAGGGGTAACAAACAACAGATCAATACTGTCTGTATGCAATTGGGCGGAATGCGCGATGCCTTTGGGGATCATAAGGCGCCCCGCTGATTCAAGCTGTGTACTTGCGTCTTGCCTTCTTCAAGCTGGAAGGTCATATCAAAACAATCGTTAAACAAATAGCGATATTCCTTCAACATCACCGGCAGGAAATTTACCGGCTACTTAGTCGCTATTTGCAAATTGTGTTAACTCAATGACTGAAGCCAGCAAACTTTTATCGACTAAACTACGACATAATTTGTATTGACGATCCAACTCAACAGCGAACTATAAATATGGAGAATAAAATAATGAAAGATTTAGCACCTCAAATTACCAGGCAACGGTTACTAATTGAAGGTCTGTATACTAAAGACATAACTGAGCAGCTGGTTGAGAAATATCTGCTTAATCTGGCCTCACATCTGAATCTAAGGACTTACAGCAAACCAATTATTCATTCCCCCCAAGGTACCGGTAAAGATGACAACCAGGGCTTCGATGCCTTTCTGCCATTAATTGATTCAGGTATCTCATTGTATGTGTGGAGCGCTAGCAAGTTTTTTGCCGTTGTACTCTTTACCTGCAAGCAATTTGATAATGAAGCCGCAATTAATTATACCCAGGACTTTTTTGAAGTAACCGAATGGGTTTCGGAGGCATTTTAGTCTTGGAGTACCACATACAGCGGGCATATTCAGCAAGGATCAGGCACAACCTTCTGTGCCTTGTGGCATGAACAGCAGTTTAATATAAGTGTGGAGGCTCAAAATTTGTTCGGCCAGTACAGCTGGCTCATTAAGCGCCCGGGATAAGATAATCCCACCCTCTATGGTGCCTGAGATCATATCTGCCACTATCCGCAATTCCACATCCTGGCGAGGAGGATGCTTAGCAGCAATCTCGTTAAGAGAGGCTAAAAATCTTTTCCGCCAGGTCAGGATAGCCTGACGGTTTAGTTCCCGTACCTGACGATCATAAAGCTTTTCCGAATAGGCAACAGTTGCCACCAAACAGCCTGGATGCCCGTTTGGCAAATCGGACATCAACTTGGCCAATAGCTTTAGTCCGGCAAGAAAGGCATCCAGCGGGTCAGCATATAATTCCCGGCCACGGGAGAAGACCTGATCAAGCACAGCCTCTTCATTGTCCAGATAGCGTTGCAGCATTGCCCTGGCCAATTCATTTTTATCTTTAAAATGATAAAAAAAGCCATTTTTGGATATCGCCGCCTCAGCAATGATCTCGTCAATAGAAGTGGCAGAAAATCCTTTATTCAGCACCCCCTGTTCCGCTATATCCAGGATCAGCTCTCGCTTTGAACTGGGATGAGCCATATATATCCATACTGTGAACGAACAATTATCCACTATGTTAGTGCGTTACTGCACCACGAGTCCACTATCAGCCTGTCGCCGCTAAATTTACACTTTCACCACTTCGCAACAACAATGGAAAAAAGATGACAACGACATTTCCCCAGCAACAAGCCGGCACCTACTACATTACCGAAGGTGGAATAGAAACCGAGATCATGTACAAATGGGGATTTGAACTTCCCCACTTTGCCATGTTTCCGCTACTGGAGAAGCAGAATGCCGCCGACACCATCAGTGGTATGTATCGTCGCTACCTGGATATTGTGTCCCAATACGGGCACAACGCGTTAATAGGTGGTTTTGATTATCGCGCCAGTCCCGACTGGGGACGCAAATTGGGATACTCTGCCAGCGCGCTAGAAGCGGCTAATATAGGAGCAATCGAATTCCTGCGTGATATTGGTCGAGAATATCAGCATGACATACCCGAAAGTAAATTTGTCGGCTATGTGGGTCCAAGAGGTGATGCCTATTTTGGTAAAAATTCGATGTCCGTCGAAGAAGCAGAAGATTACCACTCAGTACAACTGACAACCTTAAAAAAGGCAGCTGTTGATTTGGTATGGGCAGTCACATTCAATAACCCGGAAGAGGCTATTGGTGTAGCCAGGGCAGCTAAAAAAATCGGCTTACCCTTGGCGATTTCATTTTCACTGGATAGTCATCACCGTCTCAATACAGGTATTGAGTTAAGCGAGGCGATTCAGCAAGTTGATGACGCAACTAAACACTACCCGGCATTTTTCTCGCTTAATTGTTCTCATCCCGCAGAATTTACACCGGCGCTGGATAACGGAGACTGGACAAAACGCCTGCGCTCAATTCGGCCCAATGCCGCCAAAATGGATAAAATTGCACTATGCAAACTAGGCCATCTGGAAGAAGGAGATCCTGTTGAGCTGGGAGAACTGATGTCAGATATATCGCGTCAGTATCCGCATATGGATATTTGGGGAGGATGTTGTGGCACCTGCGAAACTCATCTGGAACAAATAGTCCGCCATTTGCCGTCACAAAGGTAACCTGCTGATATATCAGTAAAAACAAAAAAGCCCCAACGAATAACGTTGAGGCTTTTTTGTGTTAATAATGGTGCCCAGACTCGGAATCGATCCGAAGACATAAGCATTTGATTTAATTAAATATAAAAATACACAAACCTTTTAAGTGTTACCATTTGTGTTACTAAAACCGAAAACTCACCGGCAAAATTCAGCCACTCATCTGACCAGAAAACAATTTCAAAAAACTAACCGAAACTAATTTCAATATTACACTTGGCAAGTCCAAGTACTCCTGTAGATAGCTCCCCTCCAATTTTCCAACCAGTAGGGATAATCATCTTGCAAATACACGCCCATAAAGCGCTACTAATATTTTTTATTGCAGGCTTAATATGTGATTTCAGTTTACTCCAGAGATTTTTATACCAAGGGGTTGCTGATTGCACATTGTTATTTTTGACGTTCGTCATAAGGATATTGTTTGTTGTTTCAATTTCACTAATGCTTGCAATTAAGCTAAAAGCTAAATTCTCTGTCATTGCTCCTTGTTCTATTTTTCCTACTGACTTTATCAAATTATCTACTGCTGCAGTCATTTCTGAAATGTAAATCTTAGTAGTTTCATACTGCACATTTTCTGATAATGAAGAAGTTAACTCATTGTTTTCTATTAATTTTGAAAGTTCAACGCGCAATTCTTCTAATGAAGTAATAATTACTTTTTTCATGTCTTGTTCCCTTTAACATTTAAGTTGTTTGCCATTACATTAAAATCATAAGTGCTTATCTCTTAAGGTATATTTACGATTGGCTGATTTGTCAAAAAACAGCAATTGAACAATCTAAAATGACCATTTTTAAAAAACTATTTAGTAAAACTTGCTAAAGCTCTTCCTGTTGCCAACTGCCATAGAATCAACTTTGCTATGTCGAGCATATATGTATTACGCTGTGACGGCTTATATGCGGCTCCATCAGGTTCTTCGATGCCAGCAAAGTAAACCTTCTGGTATAACTCTCTCGTACCCGTTATCAACCTGTAGCCTTCAATGATATTCCCGTCTATTACTGCCGTGATTAATTCTTTCATGTTTTCTTTCTCTTACTTGAAATGGAGAGAGTAGTCTGGGCATTTAAAAGGGGGATGGTTAGGGGAAAACACAACAAAGAATAAAATTAATTTGTACTAACTAAAGTATGTCACTCCTCTCTCGTTCCTCCCTTGCTTCTGACAAACTAACAGCGGAATATTGCCCGATACTTATTTCAGTAGTGATTTAACAAAAAGAATGGTGATAATTGAAGATCCAAAGTTTAGAACATATGGGCTTAACCCTGAGCATTAACCCATTGTCATCAGCCAGATTAAATTCTTTTTTCTTTAGGTTTTAAATTAGCTAGTTGAGTTAATGGGTAAGGTTTGAAGCACGATTTGTAACTCCATCCAAGTAACATTTGTTTTGTGTTACTTAGAGTGTTATCAAAAAGCCGGAAATAAGCGAACGTCACTGGACGTTAAAAAACCTGAAAACCAGAAACAACAAAGGCCAACACACTGTATTGGCCTTTGTTGAACTTAATAATGGTGCCCAGACTCGGAATCGAACCAAGGACACGAGGATTTTCAATCCTCTGCTCTACCGACTGAGCTATCTGGGCACAAAACTGGTTAAACAGTGAATATTTATCGGTGCACTGCTTAGGGATGCGTATTAAACGGATTTCGCGGTTTTAAGTCAACCTCTTTTTTGTTAAATAAGTGACTTTGCCTACTGTTTGCACAAAATCTCTGCAATCTGCTTTTATTTCAGCCGCAGTGCGCGTTAACGACGCCAACAGCTATTAATTTTCTGGTGGAGTATAGCCTTCAACTTCAACGTCTTTGCCTTCAAATAAAAAGTCCTGCATGGCAGCTTCGAGAAACTTTCTGTGCTCGGCATCCATCATATTGAGCTTTTTTTCGTTTATCAGCATGGTTTGCTTTTTCTGCCACAATGCCCAGGCTTCTTTGCTGATATTGTCAAAAATACGTTTACCCAGCTCTCCCGGGTAAAGTTGAAAATCCAGCCCTTCGGCGTCTTTTTTAAGATAAAGGCAAGATACTGTTCTGCTCATAGCGAATTCCTTACATAGTGGCGCAATGGCGACAACCATTGCGGATCAGTTTGTAAACTTATTTAGCGGGCTATTCTAGCAGATTAGTAATCTGAGTTATGCATCAGTTAATATGATCGGCAGGATTTTTGTTGCCGACTTTCAGGTTAAACTTCGGGCATGTCTTTTTGACATTCAAGCGCCGAAATAAGCATCGCACCTAATAGATAGGCCAAAACAGGCACTAACATGATTTTCAATACTTGCCAGTCCAATAACATAATTACTCGTCCTTGTTGTTATCTGTGTCGCGATGCACTGATTTAGGGGCTCCGGCCAAGCGAAATACCACCACAAAAAACACCGGAACAAAAAATATTGCCAGCACGGTGGCGGAGAACATGCCACCAAAAACGCCGGTACCTATAGCATTTTGGCTGCCCGAGCCTGCACCGCTACTTAATACCAGCGGTGTTACCCCCAGCATAAAGGCCATTGAGGTCATAATAATCGGGCGTAAACGCAAACGGGCGGCTTCAATAGTCGCTTCGATCACATCTTTACCCTCTTCGTATAGTGTTTTGGCAAATTCGACAATCAGTATGGCATTTTTAGCTGCCAAACCAATGGTAGTTAACAGACCCACCTGGAAATATACATCGTTGGTCAATCCTCGAGCCATTGAAAATAGCACCGCACCGATAATGCCCAGCGGCACCACCATCACCACGGCGATTGGAATACTCCAGCTTTCATACAATGCTGCCAGACACAAAAATACGATCAATATAGACAGTGCATAAAGTAACGGGGCCTGAGCGCCGGACGCCTGTTCCTGCAGTGACATTCCCGACCACTGAAAACCAAAACCTGATGGTAATTTAGCAGCCAGTTCAGTCATCGCCTGCATCGCATCACCAGAACTCAAACCAGGCGCAGCCTGTCCCATAATCTGGGCCGAAGGCGTGCCATTGTAACGTTCAAGTTTAGGTGGTCCGTAAGTCCATTTTGCAGTACTGAAAGAACCGATGGAAACCATATCGCCCTGATCGTTGCGCACATACCAGTCATTCAAATCGTCCGGCATCATCCGGTAGGGAGCATCAGCCTGCACATAAACCCGTTTGACCCGGCCATTATCGACAAAATCATTAACGTAACTGGACGCCCATGCTGTAGTAAACGTCTGATTCACATCTGCCAGCGATACACCCAACGCCATGGCTTTTTGCTGATCGATATCAATCTTGAATTGCGGCGTATCGTTCTGACCGTTAGGACGAACCCCCACCAGTCTGGAGTCTTGTGACGCCATACCCAATAACTGGTTGCGGGCATTCATCAGCGCTTCGTGCCCTTGGCCGGACAAATCCTGTAACTGGAAATCAAAACCGGTAGCGTTACCCAGTTCCGATATTGCCGGGGGAATAAAGGCAAACACCATGGCTTCTTTGAGTTGCATAAATGAACCCATTGCCCGGTTCGCAATAGCACTTACATGCTGATCCTCTTCGGTTCTGACATCCCAATCTTTCAGACGTACAAAGGCCATACCATTATTCTGGCCATTGCCGCTAAAACTGAAACCGATAACCGAGAACATACCATCAACATTGTCTTTTTCGGTTTCGAGGAAATGCTGTTCAATTTTATCCATCACTATTGACGAACGTTCCTGAGTTGCACCTTGTGGCAACACCATCTGGGCAAATAAAATTCCCTGATCTTCGTCCGGCAAAAACGAGGTAGGTAAGCGAGTAAACAAAAACACCAAACCGGCAATCAATACCACGTAAATAATCATAAAGCGGCCGGTGCGTTTGAGAATGCTGCCCAGACCCGACTGATACTTATGGCTGGCTGAATCAAACTGGCGATTAAACCAGGCAAAAAATCCGCTTTCCGGCTTTTTCTGCCGTTCCACCGGTTTTAATAATGTTGCGCATAACGCCGGGGTCAGAATCAACGCCACCAGCACTGATAAAATCATCGACGACACTATAGTGATCGAAAACTGCCGATAGATAACACCGGTGGAGCCGCCAAAGAAGGCCATCGGCACAAATACCGCCGACAATACCAGCGCAATACCAATCAGTGCGCCAGTAATCTGTTTCATCGATTTAACCGTAGCGTCGCGCGGTGACAGCCCTTCTTCGTGCATAACCCGCTCAACGTTTTCGACCACCACAATCGCGTCATCGACCAATAACCCTATCGCCAATACCATGGCAAACATGGTGAGGGTATTAATTGAATATCCCAGTACCGAGAGGATCGCAAAAGTTCCCAGCAACACCACCGGCACCGCAATAGTTGGAATAAGGGTGGCGCGAAAATTTTGCAAAAACAGCAACATCACAAAGAACACCAGTACGATGGCTTCCAGCAATGTATGTACAACCGCCTCAATCGATAACCGGACAAAAGGCGTACTGTCGAAGGGGTAAACCACTTCCAGCCCGGCCGGAAACTGCGGCTGTAATTGAGCCATTCTGGCCCGCACCGCATCTGCCGTGTCCAGCGCATTGGCACCGGATGCCAGACTGATAGCCATACCCGCCGCGGCCTGATTATTGTATTCAGACAAAATCTGGTAATTGTCGCCACCCAGCTCGATGCGCGCAACATCACTCAGATGAACTGTTGATCCATCGTGCTCAACCCGCAGCAGAATATTGCCAAACTCTTCCGCCGTGGATAGACCTGTCTGGACGATAATGCTGGAGTTAATCTGTTGCCCGGATACAGCTGGCGCACCACCCAGTTCACCGGCAGCAATCTGCGAATTTTGCGCGCGTATCGCATCCAGTACTTCCTGAATAGTAAACTTGTATTGATTGAGCTTGTCCGGACTCAACCAGATGCGCATAGCGTACTGGGCCCCGAAGAACTGCAACTGGCCCACGCCATTTACCCGGCTAATCTGATCTTTGACATTGGCAGCGACAAAATCCGAGATATCGCTACGATCCATGCGCCCATCGGACGAATAAAAGCCGATAACCAGCAAAAAGCCCGATGCAGATTTGTTCACTTGCACACCGGTTTGCTGCACCTGCTGCGGCAACAGCGGCATGGCGCTTTGCAATTTGTTTTGCACCTGGACCTGGGCAATATCGGGATCAGTTCCGGCATTGAAGGTGACGGTAATATTGGCATTCCCGCTGGAATCACTGTTAGCACTAATGTATTGCACATTGTCGATACCGGTCAGGCTCTGTTCGATAACCTGAATTACCGTATCCTGCACCACTTGTGCGGAGGCACCAGAATAATTGGCGGTTACCGACACAGACGGCGGTGCCACATCCGGATATTGTGCGACAGGCAATTTGAGCATCGACAATACACCTGCCAACATCACCATAATGGCGATAACCCAGGATAGAATTGGGCGATCGATAAATATTCTAGCCATGGGTTAAGCCGCCTTATCGGACTGGGCAGGTTGGACTTTCATGCCCGGTGCAATTTTTTGCAATCCGGTCACAATTACCTGATCTCCCTCATCTAATCCGTCGGTTACCAGCCAGGATTTATCGAAGGCACGATCAATCTTGATGTTGCGTTGCTCGACTTTCTGTTCTGCTCCCAGCACAAAAACATAAGCGCTACCGCTATGGTCAAACTGCACGGCCTTCTGAGGTACCAAAATAGAGTCGGCCCGCTTGGCCTGATTCAATTTGACCTTGGCATACATGCCGGGAAGCAAGGCATATTCAGGATTGTTAAACTGAACCCGCAAGGCGACGGCATCGGTACTTGGATTGGTTTGCACTTCATTAAACTTCAGCTCACCTTTATGCGGATAAGTTTCACCATCGCTGAAAATCAGTTCAGCGGTTGCATCAATTCGGGTCAGTTCACCGTTGGCCAAACGTTGTTGCAGTTTGCGCAATTCCGAATGGGCCATTGGCAGATCAAAATAGATGGGGTCAAGTTGAATAATAGTGGCTAAAGCATTGGCTTGTTGGGCGGTGACCAACGCACCTTCAGTAACGTTTGATTTGCTGATACGACCGGATATGGGTGCCAATACTTTAGTGTACTGAATATCCACTTTGGCTTTATGCAGCTCGGCTTTGCGCATGCCTAGCTCCGCTTCGTAGGATTGGTAATCCGCTTCTGCCTGATCCAAGTCCTGCTGGCTGACGGCATTGCCTTTAATCAGGCTCTTATAACGCTTTAACTCGGCAGCTGCTTTTTTCAGATTACTCTCGGTTCGGCTCAATTCTGCTTGGGCCGAATGGTAATTGGCTTGATAGATAGCATCATCTATCTGGTACAGGGGCTGGCCTTCTTCGACTAGCGCACCTTCTTCAAAATGACGTTTAACAATAATACCGGAAACCTGCGGACGCACTTCAGCCTCACGGGATGCTACCGATCGAGCCGGTAACGTGCGTTTAAATATAACATCCTGCGTGGTCATTTTTACCACATCAACTTGTTGTGGCGGCTGTTGCTGTGGGCCTTCACTCTGCGCCGAGTCACAGCCGGTTAGACTCAATACTATTGCCGATGTCACGATAAGTATGCCGATCCGTCTATTCAATTTCATTGTGACCTCAAATACAAAATCTAATATTGTACCTACTGTAAGCATGTAGAGAGCCTATCTCAAGTGTGATAATGTTACAATTTGCTTACATACATACATGAATGTTTTGTATTTTAGAGTTTTATTGATTACCATTGCAACAGTTAATTGTTTTTCTACGTAATGTGCGGAACGGTCTTCACTCCAGATGCAGTGAAGGACAGGTTTTATACGTATTTGAGGTCTGTATGGTCAGAAAAACCAAAGAAGAAGCAGCAGCAACCCGTAACCTGTTGCTCGACTCTGCTGAAGAAGTATTCTTTGACAAAGGCTATTCCAATACCACGTTAATGGATGTGGCTAATCACGCCGGATTAACCCGTGGTGCTATTTATTGGCATTTCAAAAACAAGATTGATTTATTTGCGGCCATGGTCGAAAGAGTTCATTTACCGCTGGAATCATTGGCAGAAGCCTGTGCTGATGAAAATGAAACGGATCCTATCGGCAAGTTCAGGGAGTTCTCTGTCATTCTGCTCAAGCGGTTGGCGGAGGATCGACAAATGCAGCGGGTTTTTGGCATCATGTTGCATAAGTTTGAGTATAACGGCGAAGTAGAAGAGCTGGAGCTACGCCAGATCTGTGCTTTTACCGAATTCACCAACCGCATCGAGCGCACCTTCAGAAATGCGATTAAACGCGGCCAACTGAGTGAAGATTTAGACACCAAACAGGCTGCCCTGACTAAACATGCTTTTTTCTCGGGCATTTTAAATAACTGGCTGCTCTACCCGCAAAGCTTTGATTTGGCCGAAATGGCCGAATCACTGGTAGACAATTACTTTTTTATGCTGGTAAACAGCCCTCACTTGCGATTGACTAAAAACTGACATCCTGATTCGAAAGCCGTCAATAATTGCAAGGTGGGGGCGGCCAGTCCCAGTTTTTCCGGTTGGCTAACATCGAACCAACGTTGCTGGTCCTCTCTCACCATTGAAGCTGTAGGCGGCTGATTTAACTCCAATACAATGGGCTGTATATCCAGATGAAAATGGCTAAAGGTATGCCGAAAAGCCGCTAATTCTGTTACTGCATAATCGCCCAGTTGCAATCGTTCAACCATTTGATCTATCTGCGACATATCATCAAGCTGATGGAACCCCCATAATCCACCCCATATACCCGTCGGTGGGCGTTTATAAATCAGTATCTGATTCTGCCATTTGGGTATCAACATAATAGTAGAACGGACTGGAATGGCTTTTTTAGGCTTTTTGCCGGGAAATTCGGTCTGTCGATGCTGGATATTGGCCTGACATTGCTGACTAACCGGGCAAATATCACATTTGGGTGAGCTGCGCGTACATAGCGTAGCTCCCATATCCATCATGGCCTGATTATAATCTGCGGTCCGCCGTTCAGGCGTCAGTTCATCCGCCAATAACCATAAACGCTGTTCGACTGGCTTATTACCGGGCCAACCTTCAATTGTCGCATAACGCGCCAATACCCGCTTAACATTCCCGTCCAGAATACTGTGTGTCTGATCCGCAGACAGCGACAATATCGCCCCCGCTGTCGAGCGACCAATCCCGGGTAACGCCATAACCTCATCAATTTGTTGGGGAAACTGGCCATTATAATCTTGCACTATTATTTTGGCGGCTTTGTGCAGATTACGTGCCCGTGCGTAATAACCCAGCCCGGTCCAATGGTGCAAAACGTCATCTTGTGGGGCGCTTGCCAATGCCTGCACTGTCGCAAAGCGTTGCATAAATCGTTGATAGTAGGGAATAACCGTAGCAACCTGGGTCTGTTGCAGCATGATTTCCGAGATCCACACCGAATAAGCTGTTTTTTGCCGTTGCCAGGGTAAATCCTTGCGACCAAATTGATCAAACCAATGTAAAATCTGTTGTGAAAATAAGGGATTAGCTTGAGGCAAAAGAATAATTCCGGATCGCTACGATGATAAAAGAAGGCTATGATACCGGCTCCTGTTTAAAAAGTAATGGTCATCATGTCAACTCAACTTCCAGTGATTTTTCTGCCCGGCACCTTATGTGATGAACGTTTATGGATGCCGGTTTGGCAACATCTGGATATTGCCGATCGGCGTTATGTGCCGCTACAGTGGGCCGAAACACTGGAGCAAATGGCCGGACTCACTGAATACGCCGTCGCTGGTGACAAGGTACATCTTGTCGGCTTTTCCATGGGCGGTTTTCTGGCGTGTCAGTATGCCCTGGCGCAGCCCGAAAATATCGCCTCACTCACCCTGATTGGTTATAGCAGTTTTGGGCTGACGCCAGAGGAAATACAACAACGGGAAATTATTATCCGGGCGCTGGAAAAAGGTCAATTCAAGCCAATGAATAAACAGCGCTTGGCATTGTTCGTCCAAGCCGAGGGGCCAAATGGCGACAATGCCTGTCAAACCGTACGAGAGATGGAACAGGATTTGGGTGGTCCGGTACTCAAATATCAACTGAAAGCGACATCAAATCGTCCCGATTTAACTGCCAAACTGGCCGTTGCCGGTTTTGATATTAATCTGATTGCGGCGCAACAAGATCGCATCGCGCCATTAGGACAGTTAACCCGTATGCACAAGCAAATAAAAAACAGCACACTACAGATTATCGACAATAGCGGGCATATGTTGCCATTAGAAGCGCCAGAGCAGTTAGCCACACAGCTTAGCCAGATTATTTCTTGAAATTGACCAATAAAGTGGCGGTTATCTCCTCGACTTCAAAATACTCGCCACAGGGTGCCCGAACTACTGCATTTTAAGGTGGTTTGGGTTTATAATCGCGGCTTTTATCACTCCAGAACTCAGTGAACACATGACTGACCCGACTTCAGACAATCAAGATACAACCCAAGACTCTCCCTATTTACGCAAAATCCGCAGTTTTGTTAAACGCGAAGGTCGATTAACCAAAGGTCAGGCCAAGGCCATCGAGGAATGTTGGCCCGAAATGGGGCTAGAACATCAAAATGGTTTATTGGATTTTACCCAACTGTTTGGTCGCCAGGCTCCAGTAGTACTGGAAATAGGCTTTGGTATGGGCAAGTCTTTGGTGGCGATGGCCGCTGCAGAGCCTGATAAGGACTTTATCGGCATTGAAGTCCATCGTCCGGGTGTGGGGGCCTGTTTGGCTGAAGCTCAGGCTGCCAATATCAGCAATTTACGCCTGTATGAGCATGATGCAGTGGAAGTATTGGCCGATTGTATAGCAGATGCCAGTTTGGCCCGGGTGCAACTGTTTTTCCCCGATCCCTGGCATAAAAAACGCCATCATAAACGTCGTATTGTGAATCCGGAATTTGTTCAGGCACTCAGACACAAATTGGCTGAAGGCGGTATCTTTCATATGGCCACTGACTGGCAGAATTATGCCGAACATATGCTGGAAGTGATGTCGCAGGCACCAGGTTACCGCAATCAGTCAGACAATAACGACTATGTCCCCAGACCGGAACATCGCCCGCTAACCAAATTTGAGCAACGTGGTCAAAGATTAGGTCATGGCGTGTGGGATCTAATCTTTGAACGAATCAATTAGGCCATTTTGATGCTTAGCGCTCCCAGTCAATTACTGATAAAAAACCAGACACTGTTTACCCAGGGTAAATGGCTACTGGTCAATCCTGAAGACACCGATATTTTTACCCAACTGGATGCCAATCTTGACGGGTTTTACCAGTATTTCGATATTTATCAGCAAGCTGAGCACTTACCCGGGCAGCACAGCTTTGCTGCCAGCCTTGAGTCAAACCAGCAATATGATGGTGTCATTGTGTATATGCCCAAAGCTAAAGCACAGGCACAAATGCTGTTGGCCAACATGGCCAATATGCTCAAGACTGGCGGTAGTCTATGGTTAGTGGGAGAGAACAAAGGCGGGATAAAGGCCGCGCCCAAACTGTTAGCTCCTTTTTCTGACCAGATTGTCAAGCAGGACGCAGCTCGTCATTGCAGCTTATTTCGTTGCACAATCAACAAACCGGTTAAACCTTTTAATCTAAAGCAGTGGCAAACCGAATTTGAAATTAATATCAATGACTGCCAACTAAAAATTTGTTCACTTCCCGGTGTGTTTAATCACGGCGCGTTAGATACCGGCAGCCGTTTATTGCTTGAATCTATCCATACTCTTCCCAATGGCAAGTTACTCGATTTTGCCTGTGGTGCAGGGATTGTAGGCTGTTATCTGGCCAGCAAAAATCCTGCGGCGCAAATTCTGATGAGTGACATTAATGCACTGGCGCTGCACTGTGCCAGACAAACTGCTGAATTAAACAATATCGACGCCAGCATAATTGCCTCAAACGGGCTGAATGCCATTTCTGACAAGTTTTCTGCGATTTACACCAATCCCCCCTTCCATACTGGTACAAAAACCGACTATCAGGTTAGCGAGCAATTTATTGCTAACGCTAAAAAAGCGTTAACTGCAAAGGGCAGCCTGACGTTAGTGGCAAATGCCTTTCTAAAATATCCGGAGTTGTTACAAACCCATTTGAGCACTGTCAAAGTATTGGCCGAAACCAGCAAATTTAAGGTTTATCATTGCCAACTATAAAATAACAGGCTTGTTTTGATCGGCCATCCGCGTTTATATTTTTCACACGTTTCCAATAAATCCGATATATAGTTGGGTTTTATCACTCTAATTTGCTACAAATTAGAGTGATAAATGTTCCATTTTTAAGCTGGTTATACCAATATGGGGACTAATTCAGCGTTATACTCGTGAGTCAAATAATAATAATATGTCAGATCGCAATAGAATTTTGTCCATAAAAAGCTTAATGCTGTATGTTGCGATGGCTACTTCCACGATTTCGCTTGTTGTCACCGCCGTCATTTTTGAGTACCGCCTGGAACAATCCTACAAAGACGAAATGGTCGACGATAGCAATATGTTTGCCGAGTTTGTGGTTAAGAACTCGGTGGTCAGCGTATTGTTTGATGATGCCAATGCGGCAGAAAGTAATCTTGCTCACCTTAACGGCATCCCCTTTATCGATCATGCCCACATTTATTCCTTCGATAATGACAACGAGCTGTACCTTTTCGCCACTTACAATCGTCAGGGCACCAGTCATGTGCAAACCGTGCTGGATCGTATAGATGAATTATCTGTTCCCACCCTGTCATCGAACGCGATGGAACTGGTTAAACCGATAGAACATTCAGGTGAAACTATTGGTTATCTTTATTTAAATATTTCAACCGCAGAACTCGACGCCCTGACGCTCAAGGCGATAATGCTGACAGTATCGATACTGTTTATCGTGATTGTGATGTCGTTGCTACTGACATTGATGTTGCAGAAAAAAATCACCCAACCTGTCGGTGAACTGGTTGATCTGGTTCAAGCCATTTCTCGCGACAAGGACTATTCAAGTCGCGCCAAGATTAGCAATATTAATGAGCTGGCGATCCTGGCCAACGCCTTTAACCGTCTGCTTGCCCGTATCCAGCAACATATCCAGAGCCAACAGGAAGCAGAAAAAGAATACCGTAGTCTCACAGCTAGTCTGGAAGAAAAAGTCAATCAACGTACAGTGGCATTGAAAGAAGCCAATCAGGAGCTGATCCAAACCCTGGAAAAGCTGCATGAGTTTCAGCGGCAACTGGTTCAAAACGAAAAAATGGCTTCGCTGGGTGACATGGTTGCCGGCATCGCCCATGAAGTTAACACCCCCATCGGGCTGGGGGTGACCGCCTCAACCATGATGATCGACCGGATAGACCAGATCCAGAAGGATTTTGACAACAAAACCCTAAAGGCCAGCGCTTTAGGCAAGTTTCTTAGCGAGAGCAAAGAAAATCTCAATATTGTCTATCGTAACCTAAACCGTTCTGCCGATCTGATTTCCAGCTTTAAACAGGTCGCCGTCGATCAAACACACGAATTAAACCGCACATTTTCGGTTCAACAGCTTATTGATGAAATTTTGCTGTCTCTGAGACCACGATTGAAACAAACTCGACACGAAATCAAAATTGACTGTGATCCGTCGCTGACGATTGAATGTAAGGCAGGGCCCATTCATCAGGTACTGATCAACCTGATTATGAATTCGCTTATCCACGGCTTCGAATTTATCGAAGTTGGCACGATTGGAATCGATATTACACTGTCAGATGACGACAAGCTGTGTATCACTTATACCGACGATGGTAAGGGCTTGTCTGATACGCTGAAAAAACGCATTTTTGATCCCTTTGTAACCACCAAACGGGGTAAAGGGGGTAGCGGTTTAGGCATGCATCTGGTGTTCAATCTCGTTACCCAGGGGCTAGGCGGCACAATCAAGGTAGAAAGCGAGGAAGATCAGGGCGTCAAGTTTGTTATAGTGTTTCCGGTTAAACGAGCCAGCGTATCCGCTCAGGATCTTGACTCATGAGAGTGTTTGTTAAGGCCACCCTGCTGCCTCTGTGCCTCGTTCCTTCGTTTGAGTTATTGGCGGTCAATGCGCAACCGGCCCAGGTCAGGGCACCACTTTTATACCATATGGTGGAATTTACCCAATACCCCTCTGATCGGTTACAAAACAACAGTATTAATATGTGCTTTCTGGAATCACCCAAGTTTGAGCATGCTAACAAGCTGATGCAATCTAATAAGAAAAGGGTAAAAGAGCTGTCGCTAGCCATTATCAAGCTGCAAAATATTGAAGAGTTACAGCAAACCGATTGCCATTTGTTATTTGTGTCCAAACAACATGAGTCAAAAGAGCTGACTCAAATTCTGGATGAATTGAATCAAGATACCTTGACGGCCGGAGAAACGGCTGAATTTGTAGAAGACGGCGGACTATTGTCCATAGTGCCGGGAAAAAGCAATATGGATATATTAGTTAATATGCAGCAACTGAAGAAATCACCACTGAAAATCAGTTCGGCGGTGTTAAAACTGGCGAAACTTTATTAGATTGTGGTTAGGGATTCTTCATTTTTGGATAAATAATCAATATTTTTTAGCTAAAAATATGAAAAATAACTCCAAAGATGAATTGTTATGCCATTATCTGATAAACTCTTTACAGATCATATATTAAGGCTGGAAACAAGATGCAAACTCCAATCATACTCATTGTAGAAGATGAAATTGTTACCCGAACCACTCTGAAAAGCCTGTTTGAAGCAGAAGGTTATCAGGTACTGGAAGCTGAAGACGGTGAACAGATGCATGATTTGTTTGCTAATAACAATATCAATCTGGTTATCATGGATATTAACTTGCCGGGCAAAAATGGTTTGCTGTTGGCACGCGAAGTACGGGATCGCAAGAATATCGGTTTGATATTCCTGACCGGCAGAGATAACGAAGTAGATCGTATTCTCGGTCTGGAAATCGGTGCAGATGATTATTTGACCAAACCTTTCAATCCTCGTGAGCTGACAATTCGCGCGCGCAATCTGTTGTCGCGTACATTAAACAATAATGAAGACGCCGATTTGCCAAGCCGGGTTAACTTTAATGGCTGGAGTCTGGACGGTGATAGCCGTAGCCTGATTTCACCGGACAAGACTGAATTCCGCTTGCCACGCAGTGAATTTCGGGCCATGCATTTATTTTTGCGCCATCCCGGTAAAATCCTGACTCGTGAGCAGCTCATTATGGAAATGACCGGACGTGAGTTGCGTCCCAATGACCGTACAGTGGATGTGACTATTCGCCGAATTAGAAAACATTTTGAGTCGGTACCCGGCGCAGAAGAGCTGATTGACACTATTCATGGTGAAGGTTACCGCTTTTGTGGTTCAGTAGACAATTAAGCTGAACGCTGAATACGTTGCGTTTATAAGTAACGCGATAAGTTTCAACAAGCCGCCATCAGGCGGCTTTTTTATCGGATTTGATATTTAATGAATGATTGATGGCGGCAATTTGTTGTTTAACGTCGGTAACAATCTGTTCGGCCAACTGCCCTTCATTGGCAACCTGTTGCTGTACACCATCCATTTGCTGTTCAAATTCCTGACAACAAACCGCTTGCTGGTCAGCCTGCTCCTTGACACTAACCGACAGCGCCGATACTACCTCGGCTTGTGATTGCACTTCATCGGCGGTACTCATCAATTGTGTCGCAGCCTCATGCTGTTGATTTGTAGCACCCTGAATACCTGACACATGCGACTCCAGTTCCTGATTGGAGTTGATTAATTCGTTAAGTATATCTGTTACATCCCGTACCGATTCCTGCGTACGCTTGGATAACGCCCTGACTTCATCAGCCACCACCGCAAACCCTCGTCCATGCACTCCCGCCCGGGCTGACTCGATGGCAGCATTCAGGGCGAGTAAATTAGTTTGCTCGGCGATATTGCGGATTACGCTCAAAATACTGTCTACCTGCGATACGGATTGCCCCAGTTGGGTCAAGGAGCGAATGCTCAGCCCCACTCTCTCTGCGGTTTTCTGGTTGGCCTCAATGACTTTAGCCACATTATGTTTACTGCTGATCATGGCTTGTTCAGTTTGTTGTGCATTGTGCTGAACATCTGTAGACAATGCGTTCAGTTGTTCAACCAGGCCAGACAATTGGTGCAGACGTTCTTTGGCCTGCACTACGTCTGACTGGGTAACATGCACGCTCTCACTAATCCCCAGTACCTGCTGTTCCATTAGGTTCAACGCTGACGACACAACATGTAACTGTTTTTCCCGTTCCTGATTTTGTTGGGCCAAGGTGTCTAACAGGCGATTAAAATAAATAGCGATGCTGGCCATTTCGTTTTTTCTGCCGGTATTGTCAAGTGGTTTGAATTCGCCTGATTCAACCAGATTTTTAAAACTGCTGGCCAGTTGATTGACCGGTTTTAATATTTGTAGGCGTTGGCCAATATAAATCGCGATAGCGATACAAAGCAGGAATAATATCAACACCATCATAACCGTACTGACATACTGGTTATTGTCTTGCTGCAATTCCTTGATATGTGTTTCGGCTTCTTCCAGTTTGGCTGCAAGGTTCTGGATATCCCCACGGAGTTCGCTGACAATAGCATTGCGTTCAGTGATAAGTGTGACGGTATTTTCCAGCTCTTTGGGGTAGCGCCGGATCAGGCTGGCTAATTCGGCAATGATTTCTTCACCCAAATCTTCATTCTCGACTTCTCCCAGGGTGAATTCATCCGGCGAAGATGTAGATTGAGCAAAGATATCCAGTAATCGGCGCTGTTCGACTTGTTGCACTTCCTGCTGCATTTGCTCGTTCAGTTGCAACAGGTTGTCTAGCTGATGAGGTTCACCCGTTAAAATATAATCTTCTCGCAGATGAGCCAATTGCAAAATATTGGTGGAGAGGCCTGTGGCGCTGTTAATTTGCTGGATAGCCACATCAGGGTAGTTTGCGATACCCTGAACACCATACTCAATCAGGCTCTCGGCATAGCTGACCATTTCATTTTCGGCATTCAGCAATAACATCTGCTGGTTACCGCTCATTTTACCCAAGGCCCGATAACGGGTCTGCATGTTTTCTCTTAGTTGTGCCACTTGCTGGCTGATATCGCCGGCGATGTCCTGATTAAATTGCCCCAGCAGCGGTTCCACCTGTTCCACCAGAAGTTGCTCAGCCTCAGTTAATGTCACCACATCGCCATTACCCAGATAGACTTCGAGTAAGCGCGGAAAAGACAGCGTCAGCAAATAACGCAACTGTTGATACTGTTCCATTTTGTGTTGTGTAGCAGTGACCGAACTGGCGGCCCAGTACATTACCGAGGCGAGAATAACAGTGGTGCTGAGCAGGGTTATCAGCGTCCCGCGCGCAAAAGTGGATATTTTCATGGCAACCTATACAACTGGCTAATCACCTTTTAACAGGCTTTAAGGGTGGTTCAGCGAGGCCATGGAGTTTATGTTATTTGCATGACGAAAATGTGACAGGTAATTCTTGGGTACCCAGAATAGCATCAATGACCAGCGCAATAGAGTCTGGCCATTGATACATTATTTACCCGTGTCAGGCGCCGGCGATCTGCATTTGTTCAATCAATACCGAACCACACTGTATACTGCCGCGCAAATCGGTATCACTGCCGATGGCGACGATATTCGCCAGCATATCTTTCAAGTTTGCTGCGATGGTGATTTCCGATACCGGGAACTGGATCTTGCCGTTTTCCACCCAAAAACCGGCCGCACCGCGCGAGTAGTCACCGGTCACTATATTCACGCCCTGGCCCATCAGCTCGGTGACTAACAGACCCGTTCCCATCGTTGCCAGCATTTGTTCAAAATCTTTGCCGCTATGGCTAACCAGCCAGTTATGAATACCGCCGGCATGACCATTAGTGGTCATACCCAATTTGCGGGCCGAATAGCTGGTCAGCAAATAATGCTGTAATACGCCTTTATCGATAATATCCATATCAGTCGTTTTGACCCCTTCACTATCAAAAGGCGAACTGGCCAATCCGCCCAGCAAATGCGGACGTTCGGCAATATCACACCAGACGGGCAACACTTGCTTGCCAAGATGATCGAGCAAGAAGCTGGATTGTCGATACAAACTACCGCCACTTATGGCGCTGACCAAATGACCGAATATGCCACTGGCAACATCACGATGGAACAGCACCGGGCTTTTTCGGGTTGCCAGTTTCTGCGCTCCCAATCGGGACAGGGTATATTCAGCCGCTTCTTTACCTACCTGCTCTGCACTAGCCAATAAACTAGCCTGTCGCGCCACTGTGTAGCTGTAATCGCGTTGCATATCATCACCATCCTGACCGATAACAACACAACTCAAGCTATATCGGCTACTGGGATAACCGACATTGACGCCATGGCTGTTGCCATAAACTTTTACGCCCAGATTGGCGTTATAGGAGGCGCCATCGGAATTGACAATACGATCATCGGCATCCAGCGCCGCAGTTTCAGCCTCGATTGCCAGCTTCATTGCCAGTTCCGGATCAAGCTCGGTTGGATAATACAACTGTAGATCCGGAGGATTAAATTCCATTAACTCCCGTTGGGCCAAACCGGAACAGGGATCTTCTCCGGTGAAGCGGGCAATTTCCACCGCTTTGGTCACAGTGCTTTTTAGCGCTTCAGGACTTAAATCTGCTGTAGAGGCGCTGCCCTTGCGCTGACCGTTATACACAGTAATGCCAAGTGCACCGTCGTTGGTGTATTCCAGCGTCTCTACCTCTTTCAAACGGGTTGACACTGCAATACCTTGTATATTGGTCATACTGGCTTCAGCCTGGCTGGCTCCAAGCTGTTTTGCCAAGCTTAATGCATCATCAATAATACTTTGAATTTCAGTTAATTTTTGTTGGGCATTCATGAATTCGCCAAGGATAGTAAATAAGAGTTACAATTGCCCCCAGTGTACCACTAATAAAAGCTCGATGATGGACAACAATTTTGAAGATATTGACTCGCAAGACGAGTTTAAAAGTAAAACCCAACTTAAAGCCGAGATGGCTGAATTGCAGAAGATCGGAGAAAAACTGGTCAGCCTGACTCCGGGCGTATTAAAAACAAATGGAGCTGGATAACGAGCTGCTGGACGCCATTATGCTGGCTAAGCGCATCAGCGGCACCAAGGAAGGATGGCGACGCCAACTACAATTTATCGGTAAACTGATGCGTAGCCGGGATGTGGAACCCATTCAACTGGCTCTGGCTAAAATTGAAAACCATCATCATGAAAGCAATAAAAAGTTCCATCAACTGGAAATCTGGCGGGATAAGTTGCTGCATAAAGGCGATAATGCCGTTAACGATTTGCTAGTCGAGCAACCGCATCTGGATCGGCAGAAACTGCGTACAATGATCCGTCAGGCAGCCAAGCAACAAAAAGAAAATAAACCACCCAAGTCGGCGCGAGAAATTTTCCAGTATTTAAAGGAAAATATGAAACAATAGCCGTCAAGTAGTGCGATATGGATAGGTTGTACAGACCAAGCGAACTGCACCTAAAAACGATAACTATAGCGCACCGATGCCAGACGGCTACCGTCCCCTCCCGGGATCTGACGTGATAAAACAAAATCCTGGATATCTGCGTAGCGGATGGTTTCGCCAAGCAAATTTTCGGCACTCAACTGGATTTTATGGGGACCACTTTCAAACTGATAGGTCGCATTTAACAACAGTAAACTGTCTACTTCCGCGCGCGATCCTATATAGCGCAATGAAGTCCCTATCTTTTGCTGGCCATCAATTCGGTAATCAAGCCCGGCCGACATTGTTAAGCTGGCCATAAAGGCAGCGCTAATATCACCGGCATTAACCTTGCCCGTATCAGGCGAGTAGCTACCGGTCAGCATCCAGTGCCAGTCGTCTGACTGGCGTTGCCAGTCTATCTCGACACCCCGGCGTTCAAAATTTTCGCTATTCTGGTAACTGACTCCCCCTGCGGGAAGCACACCTCGCTGAATAAAGTCTTTCGCCTTGAGATAGAAAAGGTTGAGCACCAATAACTGATCATTTTTTTGGTAGGTATAGGCCAGTTCGTAGGAAGTGACAGTTTCCGCTTTAAGATCCGGATCTCCCGCTACCACATCAGGTGGAATATCGACGTACAACTGCACCATGTTAGGTGAATTAAATCCGCTTGAGACTAGCGCCTTCAAAGACTGATGTTCGGATAGCGTTTTGACCAGCGATAAGCGAGGTAATGCTTTATGGCCGTAGCCCTGGTTATCCACCAAGCGCAATCCAGCTACCCAACGCCATTTGTCGAGATTGTAATCCAGTTGCATAAACAACGATGACTCACTGATACTCTGTTCTGGCATCGCCAGCACGACAACTTCGCCCTGTACATTGGTCTGTAGATAATCTGCGGTATGGCGTTTTTCTGTTTCCAACCCAACATCGAACTTAAGCTTGTCTGTCAGTTTATAATCCCAGTTTATTCCGCTGCGTAAGCGATAGTTATTATCACCATTATCGTCAAATAGTTGCGTACCAAATTGTTCGCCGCCAAATAGCGCGTTAGTGGGAATATCCAGATAGAAATTGTTGTAGTCGGCGTACAACTCGAAATGTCCGACATTGGTCTCAAATGTGTAATTGGCCGCCAGCATCTGTCCAGTGTAATTTAACTGGGCATAATTAATACTGCTGGCAGGTCCGGCTAAACCAATCGCGCGACTTTCAAATTGGTGAAAGGATATATTAAGGGCCTGCCATTCGAGTTGGGCTAACAGGGTTTTCTTTTGCTGATATTTCTGTACATAAGCATTGGCGGGCGGAACTTGCGGAAAAAAAGCAGGCTGCGGCCGGTTAACAAAATAGCCGGAGTAACCGTCTTCGTCTTGCCACTGAGCTGATAGCCTGAAGGTTAATTGGTTATTCACGGCCACTTGACCATAGGCATTAAACTCTTTCCAGCCTTGTGTTCCGATACCCAGTTGAACTTCATTGATATCATCTTTGCGGGTAATAATATTGATCACCCCGGCGGATGCATTGGTACCATAAATAACAGCGCCTGGACCGCGTATAACCTCTATACGGTCAATTGACCTGACAGGAATACCGGATAGACCATTATCTCCGTGCGACGGCATCCAGTAAGGTACTCCGTCGAGCAGAATCAGGGTTTTCTGGCTAAAGGGTTCAACCAGGCCGCGGATACCGATGGCATGAGTACCAATGGCCGATTCCTGGATCTGGATGCCGGGCAAAAAAGACAAGGCATCATAAACACTGTGCAACCCCCAGTTGTCCATTTGTTGTCTGGTGATAATGGATACCACCGCTGGTGCATTGGAGATTTGCTCCTGTTGACCGCTGGCAACCGAGATTTGCAGATTGATCAATTCATCCATAGACAAATCGAATAACTGTTGCTCGGTGAGTTCAGGATCGGCGCTTACACTAAGGCTAAACAGGCAAAATCCGAGCAAAATGATGATTGGCTTTATCTGCCTAAACTGACAAGAACTGGTTGATTGCATTAGTATTTTTTGACATCACCCAACAGCAGGTAGTGACAGTCTAGTACATAATTATCACTTATAACACTTTCTTATTTATACCTAATGAGCAATTTAAAACTGGCTAAAAGGCGGGTTCTCAAGCCGTGCCGCCCACCGTTAATTCGTCAATTTTCAAACTGGGTTGTCCGACCCCGACTGGTACACTCTGACCATCTTTGCCGCAGACACCCACACCTTTATCCAGTGCCAGATCGTTACCTATCATAGAAATCTTTTGCATTGCCTGCGGACCGTTACCAATCAGGGTAGCGCCTTTCACCGGTGTGGTAATTTTACCGTTCTCGATTAAGTACGCTTCCGAAGTGGAGAAGACAAATTTGCCCGAGGTAATATCGACCTGACCACCACCAAAATTCGGCGCATAAATACCTTTTTTGATCGTGGCGATAATTTCTTCCCGTTCATATTCACCGCCTAGCATATAAGTATTGGTCATTCGTGGCATGGGCAAATGGGCATAAGACTCACGGCGTCCATTTCCGGTTAGCGGAACCGACATTAACCGTGCATTGAGTTTGTCCTGCATATAGTTTTTCAGGATCCCGTCTTCAATCAACACATTGTATTGGCTGGGAGTACCTTCGTCATCGACGGTTAGCGAACCGCGCCGGTCAGCCAAGGTACCATCATCCACCACTGTACAACCTTTGGCTGCCACCTGTTGACCTATGCGGCCACTGAAATTGGATGCTCCCTTGCGATTAAAGTCACCTTCCAATCCATGCCCTACGGCTTCATGCAGCAGCACGCCAGGCCAACCGTTACCCAACACCACCGGCATCAAACCGGCAGGCGCATCGACGGCTTCAAGATTGATTCGTGCCATATGCAGCGCTTCATCAGCTAATTGCTGGTAACGGGGAATTCCTGTATCCAATTCATAAAAATAGGCATAGCCGTAACGACCTCCCATACCTGAGCTGCCTCGTTCACGACGGCCATTGCGCTCAATGAGAATGGAACAATTCAAGCGTACCAATGGACGTATATCGGTGGCAAAAGTCCCGTCACTGGCTGCTACCAGAATTTCTTCGTAGACTCCGCTTAAACTGACAATGACTTGCGAAATACCCGGTTCCTGTTCGCGGATATAGCGATCAACTGACTGCAATAAACCTATCTTGTCCTGCTCGGTTAATCCCAGCAGAGGATTATCGCTGGCATATAAGGACTTTATTGCGCCAGACTGCCGAAAGGCTTGTACTGAATGATTACCGCCGCTAGCGGCAATGCTTCGCGCCGCTTTGGCGGCATCAGTTAATGCCAGCGGTGATATCTGGTCTGAATAGGCAAAACCGGTTTTTTCGCCGCTGACCGCGCGCACTCCCACACCCCGTTCTATATTAAAGCTGCCATCTTTAACAATTCCGTCTTCCAGCACCCAGCTTTCATGTTGGCCGGATTGAAAGTACAGATCGGCAAAATCTGTATCATGCTGATAAATAAGCCCCAATGCCCGTTCAAGGTCGCTTCGTTGCAATTCGGCATGGGTTAATAAATTCGTTTCTACCGGATTCAACGGCATTACTCCTTACTGATAGAGGGTTGGGTATGCTTGAAATGAAAGGGATTTAACGGCATTTTTTGCCGGATACTTTTCACATAGTCTAAATCAATCGTACTGAGGATCAGCCCTTCTTCGGTGGTTTTCTCAGCTAACATTTCTCCCCAGGGAGAAAGAATTTGTGAATGACCATAAGTTTGTCTGCCATTGGCATGAGTTCCGGTTTGGTTGGCCGCTACCAGATAACTTTGCAATTCAATGCTGCGAGCCTTTAGCAACGCATGCCAGTGCGCCTCGCCTGTGACATAAGTAAAGGCACTGGGCAACACCACTACATCAACCTTACCCATTGCCTGGAATAACGCCGGAAAACGCAAGTCAAAACAGACGGCAACCCCTACCCGGCCAAAAGGCGAGTCAAACACTACAACGTTTTGCCCAGCGCGGGTATATTTGGACTCGTGATAACTGCGCGTATTGTCATTCACTTCAACATCAAACAAATGGATTTTCTGATATTCACTGATAACCTGCCCCTGATCATCAAAGATCAGTGTCGATGCGCTATATCTTTGCTCATCCTCGACTTTTATCGGCACAGTACCGGCGACAATCCATACAGCATATTTTTTAGCCAACGCAGCTATATTCTGCTGTATAACACCTGTTTGACGCTGTTCTGCCACGCGCAGCAAATCCTTATCCGAACCACCAAAACAGGCAAAACATTCCGGTAACACCAGTAATAGAGGCTCGCTAAGCGACAGTTGGCTCAGGTATTTATCTACTGTGGCAAGGTTTTGGTTAACATCCACCACCGAGTTCATTTGTAAAGCCGCGACAATCGCCATTATCCTACTCCCTCGTAGCCAGGAACTGATTCAGGTATCGATTCAGGGACAGGTTTTGGCAGTATTAACTCGGGATCTTCGCTTTTATCCGGCAAGGTATTTTGCGCCGGGATCATGATCTCGCGACTGTCCCGCCCCAATTCTTTTAGCTGCGGATCATCCAGTGTTCCGGTGAGCGAGAAATCGATACTGGACACCACTTTTGCCGACGAAATCATCTCATCCAGAGCCAAGGCGGCAATTGCAGTGGCGGGGTTTACCATCCAGGCGACAATAACCGGCAAACTGGAAGTAACCTTGGGGGTAAAAGCAATACGATAATTTAATTGCTTGGTGGGTAAGTCGGTATACCCCTTGAGCTGCATTTCACCGGCCGCGCCATCGATATTGGTATCGTCAGTATTCACTCTGCCATTGTTGACCTGGAATGAACCTGTCATCTTGTCATAGAAAAAGCCTTTGGTGAAAACATCCCTGAAATCCAGGCGTAATTTCCTGACTAACGAATCGAGGCTAAGAATAGAAAATATTCTGGCCCCTTTATCGCTGACTTCAGTCAGATAACCATCACCCAGTCGCCAGTTAACCTTACCGTTTAAACTGGCGTAATTAAATTGCTGGGGCGCGCCCTGCCAACTCAAATCAAACTTGATGTTTGCATCGGAATCGCGGATACCTGAATTGAGCTCGTAATCCTTAAGCAAATCACCGAAGTCGTCACTATCAAAGGTCCCCAGTAACGCGGTGTTTTCGACTCCCTGCTGGTTATACCATTTACCGCTCGCTTGCAGGCGTGAATCATCTTTATACAGATTCAGATGATCGATTTGCACCCCATTGGACACCCGTGAAAGCTTCAAATCCACCTTGCCCAAATCATATTGCTGATAGCGACACCGCTGGCATAAAAAACGTAATGGAGGAAACTGGCTAACATTCAGTTGCCCTATATTATCCTGCTCATCGGTATGCCATTGTGGCAGATTGATATAATCCGCATTGATATCAATGCCTTTGCCCAACCAGTCATGATTGGCGCTAATATCCATTTTCAGCTCATGAGCCAACACTTCAACTAACCAGTTTTCATCCTGTAATTTGACTGTTGCGGCAACTTTGTGAAACTGCTGTCCTAACGCTATCAATTCTCCGGTATTAACGAAGATCCGTTCCGGTCGCCCTAATACCGGTTCACCATCAAATACCGGTGAATGGTTAATCAGATTCTGTAAGGTTGTGTACCAATGATCGAAATCGATAGTGGGTAAATCGGCAGAAATACTAAAGCCCGCCCCCATGGTAAGAGCGGGCTCTTGACCAATAGATAAGTGAGCGCGCGAGAAGCGCTTTTCCTGATGAGGCAAAATACCATCGAAATGGACTTGCTCGCCCAGTTTGGCCTGCACCCTTGAAGCTAGCTGGTCACCATTGACCTGCAAACTCAAGCGCAGCTTTTGTTGCCCGGTTTTACCAAAAGGTGCCGGTAGAGCGGATTCAATATCAGCTAACTGCGAGGTTAAAGTAAAATCATATTCAAAGCCCTGCTCGGGGATAGTTAATCCCAGCACGGCCTGCCAATCAGTCACACCTTCTACATACTTGGCAAGACCCGGATAATACTGCTCCAAAACCTTACCACTGTCCCAACGACCGGACAGATTGACATCGGTCACAAAACCCGTCTCTTGGTCCTGTCCATTCAGATCAAGCTGTATGTCCTGCCCGGCTAAACTGGCACGTAAGCCCTTGGTCTGAATATGATCATTTTCAAAACCAATCTGGCCATTCAGTTGATCAAAAGCAAAATCAAGGCTGTTGAAGTAAACCGGCGTATTGACCAAATCAACCGTACCTGAGGCCACCACAGGTTCGTCATTGAACGGAATATGCAGATGTACATGCGTATCCAACGGGCCGGAAAGCTGAATTTCCTGTAACGCCTCCCCAACACTCTCGGCCAACCCACCTTTGAGCATCATGGCGCTAACGGTTTCTGCAGTTGCCTGAGTGGCAATATCGATGCTGAGCAGGCCATCACTCTCCAGCACCGGAATATTGGCGGCCAGCGATTGCATCGATACGTCCATCAAACGTCCTTGCTGGCTGGCCATCCACAGCCCTTCGTTTTCAAACAATAAATTCAGTTGCAGTTGCTGCAGATTGGGCCAATCCGAGTCAAAATCAAATTCAGCCTTATCGATATTCACGTTGGCCTGAAACACACCTTCGGCCTGCTGAAACGGGTAATCCCCAGTTGGGCCGTTCCAGATAATATCAGCGCCCGTCATCGTACCGCTGACCAATGCCTGATTAAGATAACTGTAAGTATTTTTTCCCATCAGGGATTCAGGAAATAGCTTTTTAACATCGGATATAGGCAGTGGCGAAACATGCGATCTGATCGCTAACCAGTTGTCTTCGCTGCGATAATACAGGGACAGATCCAGATTGAGTGCCGGACCGGTAAATTGAACTTGGGGTGCATAGAACTCAGCCCCCTGAGGTGAATTATCGATATACAGTTGCGCGGCTAATTGCTGATAAGGAAGAGCATGACCAAGTAGCTGCAATGAATCCAGTTGCCCTTCCTGTGCATTAATCGTCAACCATCCTTGTTGGTATTGCCAGTCAAATACAATCTCGACATTCTCCAGCCCCGGGATATTGCCCCATTGACGAGTTGCTACCTGTTGCAGTTTGACATCGGCTTTAACACCTTGCTCATCAACAAAGATAGACGCCTGTTTTATCACACCCTGTGGAGCCAACTGTTGCAAACTGTCTGCCGTGTCACGATCAGTCATGACCGAGACTATCGGTATCAGAGGCGCAATGGCTGTATCACTGATATTGAAGGTTAAATGACTATTTTCATCCAGATACGCCTTGGCGTTCAGCTCCACATCATTGTATTCGTTGGTAGAAAAATCCAGTTCATTCAGATTAATCAGCCAACCCTTGCTATGCGGACGAGCCGTAACATAACCGCGATGCAAATTGACAAAGGTTTGTTGTTGATCATCCCAACCGAACTGACTGTCACCAATCTGACTGAAAACGTCAACAATATTGGAGTGCTGAATATCCGCCCATAACTTGAAATTGACCCGATTCTGATTGAATGGCGTATCACCAGGTACAACCTGTTTGATCCAGGGAGACAGATCCAGCTCCTGACCGTCAGCATAGAAAGTGCCGCTCAAGTCACGACTGTAGCCGAATAAATCCAGTACAAAACTGGCCGAATTACTGGTCAGGTCCGCCACTTTCATCTGACCGACCCCCTGATGCCTGATCCCCTGGTTTATCCAGCCGAGGCGCTGAATGGTAATTTCCTGACTGTCTTGTTGATTGATAATCGTCAGGCTGCTGTCTACCACAGAAAAACGTTGTAACTGTTCCAGAAACAGATTACGCAGGGCGTTAACAATAGGGAAATCAGAATCATCCGATGAGGTTTGATTGGCATCAATGGTCATATTCAGACCAATCAGGTTAAAGCGTTTTGAAACCAGTTGCCGGGCGGTGATACTGGCCCAGAAATCCACGTCAATCTGGGTTTTGTCGATAGTCAGATGAATAGGTGACTGATCACCGTTAATCAACTGAATGTTATTAATTTCCAGCACCGGCCCAACGCCACGCCAACCGGCATCAATGTGGCCAATCTTGACCTCAGTACCGTATTGGCTTGAAATCCATTCGGCGATATTGTGCTTTTGGCCTTCCAGATAAGGTAAGGAATAACGTAGTAAACTGATAGACACAGCTAAAAAGACGATCAGCACGGCGCTGATCATCCACAATTTTTTTAATATGTATCCAATATAAAAGCCAGCTGGCTTCACATCATCACCACGTCATAATTTTCCTGGCTATACAATAACTCCGCATGTACTTTGATTTGTTTACTGACGAATACTTCCAGTTCGGCCAGCATATGTGACTCGTCGCCCATCAGCGCGTCGGCCACTGCCGGCGCTGCATAAACGACGAATTTATCGGCTGCATAAGCACGATTGACCCGGACAATCTCGCGCATAATCTCAAAACAGACAGTTTCGACGGTTTTGACAAAACCACGTCCCTTACATACTGGACAACCGCCACACAGTATATGTTCCAAACTTTCACGGGTTCTTTTGCGGGTGACCTCTACCAATCCCAGACTGGTAAAGCCGTGAATACTGGTTTTAGCCCGATCTTTTGCCAACGCCAGTTCAAGGCTATGTAGTACCCGACGTTTATGATCCTCATCGATCATATCGATAAAATCGACAATGATAATCCCGCCCAAATTACGCAAACGAAGCTGACGGGCAATAGCTTGGGTCGCTTCACTGTTGGTATTGAAGATGGTTTCTTCCAGATTACGATGCCCTACCGACGCGCCGGTATTAATATCGATCGTGGTCATGGCTTCGGTTTGGTCAATAATCAGATAACCGCCGGATTTGAGATCAACCCGCTTCTCCAGTGCTCGCTGGACTTCATTTTCGACATCGAACAGATCGAATATCGGTCGGTCGCCGCGATAATGTTCAAGCAGTTTGTTCAATTCCGGCACATAGTCTTTGGTGAATTTTTGTAATTCGGCCAGCGCCAGCTTTGAATCGACCCGGATCCTGTCCAGTTCAGCACCAACAAAATCACGCAAAATACGACTGGTCAGAGTTAAATCTTCATGCAGGACATTGGTTTTCTTTCTTTTTATCCGTTCCTGAATTTTTTTCCATAAACGCCGCAAAAATTCGGCATCCTGCTGCAGCTCGCTCTCGCCCACTCCTTCTGCCGCCGTGCGCAATATAAAACCGCCTTCGCCTTGACTGAATTTGTCGACGATAGTCTTGAGTCGAGCCCGCTCAGCTTCATCATCAATACGTTGCGATACCCCTACATGGGAAACACCGGGCATAAACACCAGATAACGGGCCGGAATGGTGATATCAGTCGTCAGTCGCGCACCTTTGGTGCCAATGGGATCTTTAATCACCTGCACCACAATTTGTTGACCATCCCGCACCAGTTCCTTGATATCCGGCTGCTGGATTTGGCTGCTATCTACTTCATCCGCCAATTCACTGCGAACGACAATATCGGCTGCATGTAAAAATGCCGCTTTATCCAGACCGATATCCACAAAAGCGGCCTGCATACCGGGCAATACCCGGCTCACTTTACCCAGATAAATATTGCCAACCAGGCCACGTTTGGTATGTCGCTCAACATGTATTTCCTGCAAAATACCGTTTTCAATCAACGCTACCCGCGATTCAGACGGGGTCACATTGATAATTAACTCAGCGCTCATGAAGTTTGATACCTGCCGCTTGCAATAATTCTGCTGTTTCAAATAAGGGTAGTCCGACAACCGCACTGTAACTACCCTGAATAAGCTGGACAAACTGTCCGCCCAGCCCCTGAATGGCGTAACTGCCAGCCTTGTCGAGCGGTTCGCCGCTCTCCCAGTACCAGTCCATTTCCGCCTGAGTTAGGCGTTTAAAAGTCACCCTGGTTTCTACCAATGCGGTTTTCAAACCATTTTTGCCATAAACTGCCACGGCACATAGTACTTTATGCTCTCTACCTGATAATAAACTTAACATGCGCAGAGAATCCTGCCTGTCTTGCGGTTTACCTAATATTGTCTGCTCGACCACAACGCTGGTATCAGCCGCTAATATCGGTTTATTGCTCTGTTGTGCCAATTCGGTCGCTTGGCCTTTTTGAGCTTTTTCGATCGCCATACGCAAGGTGTAATCATCAGGTTTTTCGTTGACCAATGGTTGCTCGTCTATTTCGGCCGCCACTCGCTCAAAATCGACATTCAATTGTCGCAACAATTCTGCCCGACGCGGAGACTGTGATGCCAGCAGGATCATTTTACACTAAGTTGCCGACGAGTCTTACGTAGCAACATAAACACCCATGGCCAAAAAAACATACTGGTTAACACCGGCCACAGATAATCAAACAGGAAATAGATGTCGGTCAGCAGATGTTGCAACCAGAACACTACCAGGTGATATAACGACGACATGACCCCCATAATCAGCGCCTGCTGCCATACCGAATAATTGCGTAAACGTTGATAATTGGCGGCCAGAATAAAAATCACCAGGCTCATGGCAAAACAATGAATACCCAAGGTGGTTCCCAGCAGGATATCCATAAACAACCCGTACAAAAAGGCAATGCCGACATTGACCCTTGTGGGCAAAGCCAGGGTCCAGTATGACAACACCAGTAAAACCCAGTCCGGTCTAAAGGTATCAACCAAAATCGGCAATGGCATAATCTGCAGCATCAACGCCACAAGAATGCTGATGGATATCGCGTAATCCCGAACTCTAAGACTCATCAGATTCAACCCTTTTTTGTACCGGTTCGCTGGGTGAATCATGCGGCCATAGTAATAACAGGTATTTGATGCGATCCAGTTCCGCTACCGGAGTTGCAACTATAGTGGCAAAGGGCTGACTTTCGTCATGTTCAATCTGGCTTACCTTGGCAACCGGATAACCTTCCGGGAAAACATGTCCCAGGCCCGAGGAAAAAAGTAAATCGCCGACCACGATGTCGGTACTATGCGGGACATGATTGAGGATAAGTGCATTCAGTTGACCTGAACCTGAGGCGATAGCACGCACATCATTGCGGGCAACCCGTACCGGAATCGCATGGGTAAAATCGGAAATCAGCAATACCCGGCTGTTAGTTGAGGCAACATGCAGTACCTGCCCGACTACACCATTATCATCCAATACCGGCTGGCCTTCGTAGACCCCGTCAATCGCGCCTTTATTAATAACAATTTGGTGACTGAACGGATCGTTGTCCACCGCCATTAACTCCGCCACCATCTTGCGCACATCTTTTCTGACCGGCGATCCTAATAGCGCTCTTAAACGTTCATTCTCATTTTCGAGCAAATTAAACCTTTGTAGGGCTTCGCTCATAATCATATGTTGGGATTTAAGGCGGCTGTTTTCTTCCAGCAATTTTTGCTGCGAGGTGACGCGTTGGGTGGTCCAGTTCAACAATTCACCGGGCACATTGGCAATATATTGCAAGGGACTGACCAAAGAGCTGAGATACATCCGCACCGAGCTAAAGCCATCCAGACGCAAGTCCACTGCCATCAGCACGACTGACATAAACAGTGCCAGATACAATCTGCTTTGTAAGGAAGGTCCACGAGCAAAAAGGGTATTCATCAGGGTGCTAAATCTTTATCTTCGCCACACCCGGAGGTGTTAAGCGTATTCCGGTTGTGATGGTGGCGGCTAAAGCCGCCACCTGAGATTATTCGTAGCTGAACAAATCACCGCCATGTAAATCAATCATTTCAAGTGCTTTACCGCCTCCTCTGGCGACACAAGTCAATGGGTCATCAGCCACTACCACAGGAATACCGGTTTCTTCCATCAGCAAACGGTCCAAATCTTTTAATAAGGCTCCACCACCGGTTAGTACCATACCGCGCTCGGAAATATCCGAAGCCAATTCCGGCGGTGATTGTTCCAGCGCCACCATAACGGCGGAAACAATACCGGTTAAAGGCTCCTGCAAGGCTTCCAGGATTTCATTGCTATTGAGGGTAAAACCTCTTGGTACGCCTTCGGCCAAGTTGCGACCGCGAACTTCAATTTCCATTACCTCTTCACCCGGATAGGCCGCACCAATTTCATGCTTAATCCGCTCAGCAGTGGCTTCACCAATTAACGAGCCAAAATTACGGCGAATATAGTTAATGATGGCTTCATCAAACTTGTCACCACCAATACGCACGGATGAGGAATACACCACACCATTAAGTGAAATAATTGCCACCTCAGTGGTACCACCACCGATGTCAACCACCATCGAACCTGTTGCTTCAGACACTGGCAAACCGGAGCCGATCGCCGCAGCCATCGGTTCATCGATCAAATACACTTCACGCGCACCGGCACCTAACGCCGATTCGCGAATAGCCCGGCGTTCAACCTGGGTAGAACCGCAAGGCACACAAACTAAAACTCGGGGGCTGGGACGCAAGAAATTATTGTCGTGCACCTGTTTGATAAAGTGCTGCAACATTTTCTCGGTCACATGGAAGTCGGCAATCACACCGTCTTTCATCGGACGGATAGCTTTGATATTACCGGGCGTTCTGCCCAGCATCTGCTTGGCTTCATGTCCTACCGCAGCGACACTTTTGGGCCCACCAGCCCTTTCCTGTCGAATGGCAACAACCGAAGGTTCATTCAATACAATTCCCTGATCTTTAACATAGATCAGCGTATTAGCCGTTCCCAAATCGATAGACAAGTCATTGGAAAACATACCGCGAAGCTTTTTGAACATGGAAAAAATCTGTCCTGTTAGTGATATTTCATTACAACGTCAACTGTACCAACGCCCCATAAGCAGGGCAATAGACAGGATAAACATAGACGGAAAAAGCGCATTTAAACAGCGGTTTGCCGTTTATATTACGCGCTTCTATGGTCTTTCTTAACTGCGAACCCCGGCTAAACCGGGATGCGATGTATCAGAGACGGGCTATTTTTGCTGTTCTCTAAGTACACGAAATCCAATGTAGTTGGAACGAAACGCCGGATCCATTTCCATACGTGTCGATACGCGCGCCAATCTTGGCGCAAAATTCCAGGCTCCACCACGCACAACAGCGCCATTCTGGGAGTTGTCACTGGTGGTCCATTCCCACACATTACCGGCGGTATCATATAGTCCGAAGCCATTGCGCTTAAACGACGCGACCGGCGCGCTGCTGACATTTGACCATTGACTGCCGCACCAGCCGCAATTGGCGTTATCTATACCTATGCTGTCACCCCACCAGAAATCGCTCTCCTTGCCTGCACGGGCTGCGTATTCCCATTCCACTTCTGTGGGTAAACGGTAACTGTTGCCACTTTTTTCGGTTAGCCAATCTACATAGGCCTGGGCATCTTTCATGCTCAGGCAAACCGCCGGGTGGGTATTGGATTGTGCAAAACCTGGCGCACGCCAGTTAAGCTGGGCGCGCCAAACCGGCTCACCACCTTCATAGTAAGCGCAGCCACGATCTTTCTCAGCATCGGTCACGTAGCTGGTCTGTTCGACAAACTTGTTAAAGTCGGCCACAGTTATTTCGGTTTCGCTGATACCGAAGGATTCAATAATTTCTTTGGTTGCAACCGGGCGTTCATTATCCAGCCCGACACCACTTAGGTCACCCATTCGAAAAGTACCGGCAGACACTACCACCAGATTAGGACCAGCGATATCTCCGGCCAGAATGTCCTGAATTTTTTCACCTTTATTGAAGGCGTATTGAGTGCGTTCCAAGTCGACTTTTAATGTTGTACTTTGGGTCATATCCAGGGTTTGTACATGTGACTGGTAACCACGCTTGACCACTTCAATATCATGTTTACCGGCTGGCAACATGATCTGCAACTTGGTAGAGCCGTAGCTCACCCCGTCGATAAACACTTCATCATCATAAACGTTAGAACGCAGGGTTAATTCGTACATAACCGATTCGTCGGTGCTAACGTTAAGCAACTGGCTGCTGTCCGGTTCTGCAATCTGGGCAACTTGTTCCTGACTTACACAGTAGCGGCGATCCAGCCCCAACAACGCACAACCTTCATTACGCTTAAGGGTGCCTTTAATTTCAACCGCCATGCTAACCGAGAAATCACCTAAACCACTAAAACTGTTGTTGGTCACTTCACTACGCACTATCTGTACGTATCCGTCCGAGTATGGACGGTGTTGTTTGGCTTCAACCGATTCGGTCAGACCTTCATACACTTCATCCAGGAAGCGCTTGGAAGCTTTCTGTTTAGCCAGATTTTTGCCGCGCTCCATACACTTGGCAATGGTTTCTTCGCGATCACAGGTCAGTTGATGACTAACCAGAATAGTATCCTGACGGCCAAACTCGCGATATAAGCGATCCACGCGAGCGGTATTGTATTGTTCTTTCAGCCCTTCCAGTTTGTTTAACAGGCTATGTTTAGCTAAGCGCACATGCTCAACTTTATTCAGTTGGGTCTGCCATTCGTTATACTTTTGCGTAATGGCGTCTTTATTATCTTTGTGGGCTTTAACGGCTGAGGAATAGGCTTTGCGGGCAGAATCAATATTGAGAGAAGGATCTTCAACCAGCTTTTCGTAGGCCAGATTCATTTCGTTTAACGCTCGCAATCTTTCCTGTTCCAGTTTTGCGCTGCTATTGCGCAACTTGGCCAACTCCTGTTCCAATGTGCGCGATGCGTTAATTTCAATATCCAAATTTTTATTGTAATTATCAAATTCAGACTGCTTTTGCTCAATCTGTTGCTCGATTTCTGCTACGGTCAAACTTGCAGAAACGGCAAACCCAGAACAGGTTAAGAGTGTTACGGCCACGGCCAAATGTACTAATCGATTCATTATTCCATTCCAACTTTTTGCGCTAAAGCAAACTACTTTATTGTTTTTATGGTTTGCTGCCCATGGACGCCGACCCGGGTACAACAATACCGCCTATGCTATTGAGTTGTAGAGAAAAGCGCAAGTATCGCTCATAACTATTATGACTAACAACCTATTTAAATACTTCGCGCCAGTTAATGATCCGGTCATTACCCCGATATTGTCCAAAGGTGATAATGGCTGACGGCGCTTGAATAGTACCATCTCCGTCCCAGTCAAAAAACAAATAATCGGGCTGATTCATCAACAGCGGAAATTCCAGCTGGTTTCCCTCTCCGGGTGCCGCGACACTTATACTATCGGACAAGCTTGTTGGTTTACCAGCAGAAAATGTTCCTGCCCCACTTCTGGCTGGAATATCCGCAGGATCAAGTTCCGAATTTTCTTCATCCAATACCGCGTTAGCCGAATCATAAGGCGTGCACTTATCATCGCTATTCAGTACCCAGTTCCCACTGGCATTATAGTACTGGGTAAACATCGGAATGGAGAGCGATTCAGTCTCTGGGCCATAGGTATTTTCCATCACCAGGCGGCCATAGCGTAAATGTGCACCATCAATATTTTCAATGCTATACCTTTCGCAGCCTGCCGAGGTTGCAGGATCATAATCTGTTTGATAACAGACACCATCGGTATCGGTTAAATATTCTTCACTAAAATCTATCTGTAGGTGAGCATCAAAAGGAACAATGGGGGTGGCCAGTTTCTGGTATATCACCCCAATCGGCTCTCCATCCTCCTCTTCATCATCCTGTTCGATTGCTACTGTTATTTCTCCCCCGGTTAATGATTGGCTGACGATTTCTTGAGGATCGATATCCGGCATCTGGGTAAAAATGGATAATTCACTGATCACAACATCGTCGGGGTCGGCTGAATCGGTATTCAACTTTTTCAATGCTCCAATATAATTATGGATATTATTCCCCAGCACGTTTTTGGGCATAATGGTAATGGTCGGATCAAGCGTCATGGCAATGCGTTGTCCCGTATAGCTGAATAGTCCCGTTGTACAGGCTTCAACCAGTTTGGGGGCATTGTCGCTAATACTAAAATAAGCCGGAATAAAACGACCTAGATGTAAACTATTTTGACTTTCGACAGTAAGACCCAAAGGAGCCAAATAATTGTTATCTTGCACCTGTAAACTGATTTCACCCACTTCAGAATAATAAGCCTGCAAATCTTGTGACTGGCCTAAGCTGATATTAGCCAGATTATTGACAAAATCGATATAGCCACTACCGGTTGTAATACTGTCTTGTCCAGCTACTGTTGCATTGGAAATCACCAAGCTGCCTTCAACCCCTACCCCAGTAGGTGATAATCTATCCGCTTTTAACTGTAGCTGACCAGGCTGATAATTAGGTGTTACCACGTCAAGTTGCCCAATAGCGGTAATTGATAGTCCGAAATTTATCCCTGCGGTTATTAATGGATCGCTAGCAGGATCTGCAACATTGGCGATATATTCCAGCTTAAGTTTCGGCATTTCAACAAATTCATTGCTGGCTCCGGCAGTCAACTCGGCACTGTCTTTAACCAGTAGCTGAATTTGCCCAGCATCGTCATAGCGGATTGTGTTAGCCGGGATAACGGCTTTTCCATCAGCGTTAAATACTATACCAGTATCGGTATAACTTTCAGGCTGATTGATAGTAGCACCTGACAGATTAAGCATATCGCTATTACAACTGGCGGGATTGGTACATTTAACTGCCAACATCAATGCTTTTCCTGCCAAATCGGCTGCACAGGCACCATTGGTATTATTGTTAATGTAAATCGGTTGGTTTAACGGTACCTGCGAATCCTGATCGGGAATATGCTGGAGATCATTCTCCGGCGTGATTTCAGTACCCCAACTTACAGTTAAGCCTCCTTGCTTAAAGTCTATCTGACATGGGACTCGACTATTACCTTCAAAACATTGCATAGGGGCAAAGGGTTCTCTGCCTTCAGTTCCCAAAGTCACTGTTCCTGGCTCATCCTTAATTAAGGAAACTTGCGTGCTTCCGACAAAACTCAGATTCGATTGGCTATAACTGCCGCTGCTGGCTAACATTGTCAATTGACTGGTAAAAGGATAAAGGCTGCTACAATCACTATCAGAACAAGCCGACACCCTAATAGATGAAGCCGCACAGGTATAACCGGTGACGGAGAACGTCAATCGATAATGGTCAACAAAGGCACAAGGGCTGATAGTTTGTCGGTCGGTGTCTACCTCAGACTGAGACTGGACATAACCGTAAACCCGCACATCATCAAAATATCCATCCGCAGATGCGCCAATAGGCGAGGTTGAACTGGATGTACTGCGATTATCGCCAATCCCCAAGGTAGTCAAGTTGGCTAATCCTTCGTCCAGATACGCGCCACTGGTTAATTGACTGATTGCACTACCGTTTACATAGATTGTCATTTGATCCGTTTGCGCATTCCAGCTTAACGCCAGATGTACCCAGGTATTTGATGGGAAATCGTAACTAGTCTGGCTATTGATAGTTCGTGTATCACCATCAGATTCGGATATTTGCGCCCCCAACACCCCGTTATCGAGGATATAAAACACAAACCTGTTGCTTCCGCTTGATGCGTCAAATAGTACCCGATACCGCCCGGCCGATTGCCAGGCGTCAACACTCTGAAACCAGAATGAAATGGTACCTGCATTGCCCAATTCGTTAACATCAAAATTGGTATGCAATCCTTGTTGAGTACCCAATGTTCTATTATCCGGTACCAGCATCGCCTGACAGGATTTTTGATTGGAGGGTAATACCGGAGTCACCTCAAAGGGCGTACCGTGATGATTGTTGCCCGAACTGTCTATGATTGAATTATTTCCTGACCAGCTTTCTTCCTCGAACTGGTAGAAAATCACCTGATTGGCACAGGGATTCAGATCGGCCATATCCGTAGCAATAGCGCTTGCAGATTGATTGGTATTATAAATCCGCACATCATCAAACTGGCCGTTGGCCGAATTATGGGTATGGGGCTGATTGGCAATGACGTAGCTGGAGCGACTATCACCGATATACAGCGTTGCATAATTGCCAAGATTGGGACCAACTCCAGCTTGAGTGTCGCCTGAGGTCGCTTGCTGACTGCCGTTGACAAAGATCCTTAATGCGTTGCTGGACATATCCCAGGTCACCGCTATATGCACCCACTCATTGGCCGCAAAACTGAAATTGCTGTTAGTGACCACCCACAGATTTAAATCATCACTGTCTTCTAAGGAGAAATGCAACGCGCCACTTGCGGTTAGGGTTAGAAAAAACACCTGATCGGTACCCACGTTGCCGGTTGAATTATTGGTTGCATCAAATAATTGCCTGTCTCCCCCGCTATTCCAGGCCTGATTGCTGCGATACCAGAACGAGATTGAGCCTTTATTACCGATACTGTTAACGTCTATACCGGTGTTAATGGCGGAACGGGCCGATTGGGATGAGTTAAACGGAATATCCAGAACCTTGCAGGATTTTTGTACTGTCGGAAATAACGGCGATGCCGAGCCCAGTGCGGTGGCGTGATTTAAATTATCAGAGCTGTCCAGCACATCACCACTACTTATCCATTGTTGCTGTTCAAACTGGTAGTACGCTAGCTGTGTAGAACAAGGGGAAACATCGGCCATATCGGCGCTGACTTCTCCGGCATTCTGTTGCCCCTGATAAATACGTAAATCGTCAAACTGGCCATTAGCGGAGTTGGCGGTACTGGAAGGTCCACCAAAATAGTTGGCGCGATTATCGCCAATATACAAACTGTTTAAACTGGCAATTTGTCCGTTGAGTGTCCCACCATTAGACGTCACACTCGCTTCTGCGCCGTTGACAAAGATTTTGAGTTGCGACGCTCCCACATTCCAGCTTACCGCAATATGTACCCACTGATTGGCAGCAAAGGAATAAGCACCGGTGCGTACATCCAGATCAGCATCATTGCTGTCTTCCAGCCCAAAACGCAGCGAACCGTTATCAGTTAATGTCAGATAAAAATACTTATCCAGCGAATTTCCGTTAGCATCGGTGGAGGCATCAAAAAGCTGTCTGGGTGCGCCGGAATTCCACGCCTGATGACTACGATACCAGAAGGAGATGGTGCCGCTGTTGCCAATGTTGTGTGCCGCGATATTGGTATTTACCGCATTATTACTGGATGTACTGCTACTGGCGGGTATGTCTAGAACCTTGCAGGACACTTGCTCGGATGGAACAACGGGAGAAGCAGAGCCAATCGCAGAACCAGAACGGTTATGGGTGGAACTGTCCAATACCGCGTTGGCGCCGCTCCAGCTATCTTGTTCAAATTCCAGCCACTGGTATAAAACGGGGGCAGTAACAGGACAAGGACCGGTATTTTCGCCCGCAGAAGTATCAATATCGCATTGCCGACTGTCATCAATGCCACCGCTGTTATCATTGATATTATTCGCGTTGACATATCCCGTGACAGTACCATTGTTAGTAACAGTGCCTGTCGCATTAATATTGCCATCAATCAGCGAATCAGCGCCGTTAATATTAATATCACCGGTACTGATATTGCCGGTAATAGTGGTATTGTTACCGACGGTAATAGTGGTATTGTTACCGACGGTAATATTTTGCGCTGAAATATTGCCGCTAATATTAACACCATTACCGATATTAACATCGGATGCGGTAATATTACCGCTGACTGTGCTGTTATCACCCAAATTCAGATTACCGGATACCACCATATTGCCGGTATTGCTGGTTCCACTGGCGGAGTTAATCGAACCGGATATCGTCATATTGGCATTCAATATACTGCCACTACCGGGGTTAACATTACCGGCTACGATAATTTGTAACGCCGATGTTTGTCCGGCGGTATTAACCGCAAAATTGTCGCCAAAGGTAAAGTCACCACTGATGACCAGCCGCATATTACTGTCAACGATAATCGAATCGTTAGCAGCAAAGATCAAGTTGCCGGGACAGTTCACATCCGAGCCGTTTTGACTACAGAAACCTCCGGGTAGTGAGCTGGCCTGTGACGGCAGTTGATAGGTTGCACCTAGTACCGGAAATATCCACAAGGTTAACAATATTAAGCAAAGGGTATTAAAAATGCGCTTCATGGGCGATCCAGCGCATCTACTTTTATAGTGCGGCTAACCGTCATTGTCCCCGACTCGCATTTTCCCTCACTGGTAAAATTAAACGAAGTAACATTGCCGGTACTTAATGTATAGGCGACGGGAGTGCAGCGACTGGTATATTCGCAATTTTGCAATCCTGGTGTGGCCGCGAAAATATGGTTTTGAACAGTCTCACACGCTGTTAGATTGGCGTCGTCATTGGCCGGAAATACTTTTAACAAATGCTGTTCAAGGCCAGTCCGGGCAGCCTGCTGGGCGCGCACCCCATAAACTTCGGTCACCACCGAATCGGCCGAGGTGGATAACATGCTGGTCATGGCCAGCCCCAACACCGTCATAACGATAATAATAAAAATACTGATCACCAGCATACTGCCGGTTTGCTTAAGGTGCATTGGGAATATGGATTTCATTACTGAATTCCACCTTCTCGTCATTTAAATCAAATTTGAGCAGCAAATTAACATAGGCATTGCGAACTAAACTGGGAGGGGTGAGTTCAAATGGCTGCTCGCCAGTATTCCCCACGGCGATATTATTACTCACATGCTCTGCCATTAACTCCCCGGGGCCAAGCACCGCAATAGACAAACTTTGCGCGGTATTGAAGCCATAGCCGCTATGCCGAAAGATGTCGCCATTCCGTACACAGTAACTGACTGGCTGCGACACAATAAATAAACGCCTGGCCGGAGACTGGTGGGCAAAACTGACAGTATCTTTCAGCGTAATATTTACCGGGGTGGGTGCACTGTTCGCACCAACAGAATCAATTTCAAAGATCCGGGCATTGGCAGGATCATAAATATCCGGCGGTGATAACGGGTACACCACCGCATATTCAGTCGCTACAGCAACGTAGTTTGACGGATAAATAGCAGTGATGGTATTGCTGGCAGCAGGAAAGCCCGGTAGCTGATCATAAAAGGTGCTGGTGACAGTAGGTACAAATTCAATACATTGCACTCCCGCTGCCAAACTAATCCGCACGCTATTCGGTGTCACCATTCGTAGTTCCCGGTTCAGCCGTTCCAGCACAAAGCGGCTGCTGGACAACAATTCATCCCGTTCCGATACATCTACAAAAATCTGGGTACCAAAACGGATAAAACTGGTCACCCCTGTCGCCACTATGCCCAGAATGACCATCACTATTACCATTTCAATCAGGGTAAAACCCTTTGTGTTCCTCATCAGTAGTTGGCCCTGAAGGTGGTAAACACGATATCTTCATTATTGGGAGTGATGACGGTAACCTGAATTAATTTGCTATTGCCAATGGCATTGTCATCAATACCATCCATATCCGCATCGTAAAAAACACGAACCTGTACCGCAAAACCCACATAAAGATTGGAGAGCGGATTGCCCATGGAATCCGCTAACACAGATAAACCGTTATAATCATCCACATCATCAAATTGTCGGCGATCTTCGCCCTCAGCACCTAAATCAGCTGGAACGGTACAGTTAGTCGCCCCGGTTTCGCCACAACGCAATAATCCGCCAGCCTTATCGGAATTTTCATCAAAGGCTTTGGCGGTTATTTCATTGAGCATGGACTGCGCCAGCTCGGTGGCACGCACCTGATAAATAGGATCAATACTGCGGGCAGATTGCGGCACAATCAGACTAAGGATAATCATCAAAGCAATACTGAATACCACTATGCCAATAATCAGCTCAATCAGATTAAATCCATATTGGCGAGTAATGGCGCTAGCAGGCATAAATATAGCCTTCTGCCTCGATACAAATATTAGCCGTTACTTCACCGTCGTTCAGTGCAATCTGGCAGTCATTCAGGCAAATTTGGTTGTTGCTGGCATCAACCGGTTGGCCCAATGCATTAAAGCCCACACCGGTTAAGCCATTTGTGGCGCTGATAGTTACATCACTATCCACCGCCAAACTGAATTGCATGGCATAAGGCGCCCCGCCGTTAATCACTTGACTGGTATCCTGCATGGCCTGCTGCTGTATATTACGCAATGCCGATACCAGTTGTTTTTGCGAGGCAAAACCGGAAAAACCACCTTTACCCTGAAAACGCGCTGCCGCCACTACTGACAAGATACCGACAATAATAATAACGACTATCAGTTCAACCAGGGTAAAGCCGCGGTTATAACCTGAATACAACAACGGTTTACTCAAGGATAATCCTTAGAAGATTGTAATTAACAACCTGTTGATACTACTGTAATGGTTGGTTGTTCACCTTCCGCAGACGCCTCTGTATACAACGCGTGGCAATTGTCTGTAGCGAAATCTGCCGGCACAGCAGATCCTGGCACAACGGCGAATGAACCAACATCAGGATCTGTCGCTGCTGCCGTTCCCGGAACAAAAGTCCAGTCCGCGCTATCCAGGTCCATCATTTCATTAAACATTGCTTGCGTGATAGCTCCCGCAGGGTAGCCAAAAACAGTGTTAATAGTGACACCGTTACTTGTCACCGTCCCTGTCGCAGCATTTTCCTGACCGGCGATGGCTGATTTAGCATAAATAATCTGATCAGCCGTCTGCAATGACGCGCTAACTCCTTGCAAAGTTGCTCCCCTGGCGTCAGATTGAATATCAATAAATTTCGGCGCCGCAGTAACCGCCAAAATACCCAGTATTACGATCACAATGATCAGTTCGATTAAAGTAAATCCACGTTGTTGCATTGTTACATACCTCAAGTTAACTAAAATATTGTCCTTCAAAATTTTATAGCGCAAATATCCTGCTTGCGCTGTTTTTATTCGTTGTTACTGAAAAAGAACGCCTGACCGATACGGGGGTCATAATAAAACCCGTTACCCACAGTGCTATCGGACGGTTCGGATTGCTGATTTTTAATCGTACGGGTCAGGTAGTAATAACAAAGATCATTACCTCCTGTCGCGCCACCGGTACTGACATTAGTAAAATAGCGAATGTTTTCAAAAGGTTGCGCGGACCAGTTATTGGTAATCACCGGAGCACTTTGCATAATCAGGCTAAATACTGCCTGACAATCTTCACTGGTTATGGCGGTATCTTCGGTATTACCCGATGCCATGCCGGTGGGATAACCGGTGTCTTTATCCACACCAATATCAATCCCGTCGATATTTACTTTGGTAATGTTAGTGCCCTGATTCTGCTTGGGCCGACCTTCTATTTCCCACTGGGCACGCACCAGCCCCACTCCTGTGGCAAATCCCCCCATCACTCCTTCGACAGTGGCGTCTTCAGCTTGTTCAGTAACATCCAGCATTAAGGGTAAAGCGGTTGCCGCCAAAATACCCACTAACACCACGACAATCACCATTTCAATTAGAGTAAAGCCTGATTGTCTCGCTTGCATTGGTTTCTCTCCTTCGCTTTGGGGAAGTGTCATTTGGTTTTTCGCATATATTGTTTGCTATACATTGGTTTTCAGCACCTTGCCAGTATAAATTTTGTAATCAAAATAAGGGCCGGTGGGCAAGCGATAACGACACATCGATTCCAGTGCATCACCACTGTTATGCACACCATCATAATACTCGGCAATAACATGAAAATTATTCACCGTCATCGGCACATCCAGCACTGCTCGCCATAATTGTTCACAACCATGCTTATCCGGCGTCGCCTTGGGCCAGCCAAGATGACTCATGGGGATTGGCGAGCGATTTACTTCCTTCCCTTCGGCGTTATATTGGACTAAAAGTACCCGCGGTGGATTACCTTCCGCCTGCCATTGCCAGTGGGCATTGACCACACTTTTGGCAAAGTTATCGGCTAAGGTACTCATGGCAATTTTTTTTAAATCCGGTTCACTGCGGTAAAAATAACTCACCAGACTGGCCATTAAAATGAATACTACAAGTACAACTACCAGATTGAGTAATAGTGGCCGTAATCTTTCTTCCGAGGATTCATTATTGTTCATTATTTCCCCTTATAGGCGTTGGCCATATCCCACATCGGCGTGAAGATACCCAATGCCAAAATCAGCACCATTACCGCCACAATCACAATTAATATAGGCTCGATGCGTGCAGTCAGGTTCTTGATATCATAGTCCACTTCACGTTCATAATAATCCGCCACCTCGGTGAGCATTTCATCAACACGCCCCGTTTCCTCACCCACCCCGACCATTTGCAACACCAACGGGGTAAAGAGTTTACTGCTGTATGAGGCTCTTAACAGGCTGTCACCTTTTTCTATATTGCGGCGCATGCCTTTGATCTGTTCTGCCATATAACTGTTACCGACCGCATCCGACACCAGATTAAGTGCTGTGGTTAAGGGCACGCCTGAGCGGAGCATCATAGCGAAACTGCGTGAATAGCGGGACAACAGCGAACGTTCGATAATATCGCCTATCAGAGGCAGACGTATTTTTAGCTTGTCCCAGTTGTATCTTCCTTGCTGGGTTTGAATATAGTGCCTTGTTAACAGTATCAGGCCAATAATAGCGATTAACAGATAAAGCCAATACGCCACAAAAAAATTGGAGCTGGCGATCAACACCTTGGTCATCGGGGGTAAATCGGCACCCAGCTTCTGAAACATCTGCGAAAAAATCGGGATAACCCAGATATTCAGGATCACAATGGCAATCGCCACGGCGATAAGCACAAAACTGGGATAACGGGTGGCCGATTTAATTTGTTTGCGAGTTTCCTGCTCGCTCATCAAATATTGGGAAAGCTGCAAAAACACATCATCGAGTTTACCGGTGTTTTCGCCGACATGGATAACACTGACAAACAACTGATTAAACACTTTGGGATAAGCATGCATGGCGCTGGATAAACTCCGGCCCCGCTCCAGTTGCTCGCCAATCCCGTGCAACGTTTCGGACAATAATTTGGACGATGTAGTTTCAGCCAAGCCGCCGATGGCACGTAAGATGGGAATACCGGCCTTGGTCAGCGAATACATCTGGCGGGAAAAAATGGTCAGATCGTCCAGACTCACCTTATTAAACAAAGACCATTTCAAGCTGCGGGACGAAGAATCACTGCCTTCCGTTTTGGGACTGATATTAATTGGAATCACATTGCGTCGCATCAAAATATCAGCCGCAGTCGCCGGATCCTGCGCTTCGACTTCACCGCTATTCAGGGTGCCGTTTTGATCTCTGGCAGTGTAATTAAACATAGCCATAATCTATTCCAGCTCCAACGACGGGCTATCGGCAGGAGGACTATCTATTCTAACTGTGCTGTGATCTTCAACCACCATTTCGACCAGTTTCAGAATCTCTTCAACACTGGTGATCCCTTGTTTAGCGTATTCCAGCGCCATATTGGCCAAAGGTAGGTAATGCGGACTTAACTTGGCGGCCCGGGCAAACGCTACTGTATCCGAAACTTTTAATGCGTTCATCATCAGCTCGGTCATTTCCAGCAATTCAAATACCCCGATCCGCCCTTTATACCCGGTGTGATGGCATTTTTGGCAACCCTGTCCCTGTTTGAACTGGATATGATGCGCCTCGGACTGGATATTGCCCAACCAAAATAGTTCATCGGTACTAGGTTGATAATCGGTTTTGCAATCCGGACACAATTTACGGATAAGACGCTGGGCCACGATAGCTCGCAGGGAACTGGCAACCAGATAACCGGGCGCCCCCATATCGATCAGGCGGATTGCGCTGCTAATTGCATCGTTAGTATGCAAGGTTGATAACACCAGGTGACCCGTTAATGCGCCACGTAAGCCGATTTCTACCGTTTCATTGTCACGCATTTCACCGACCATAATAATATCGGGATCCTGACGCAACGTAGTGCGCAACACCTTGGAGAAATCCAGCCCTATGCGGCTGTTAACTTGCACCTGATTGATCCGGGGCAAACGATATTCGACCGGATCCTCAACAGTAATCACTTTCACACCGGGCTGATTTAGCTGGGTAAGCGCAGCGTACAGTGTGGTGGTTTTACCGGATCCTGTCGGCCCGGTAACCAGTATCATGCCATGCGGACGAGCCAGTAACACCGAGAAACGCTTGATAAGCTCATCCGGCATACCGGTTTGTTGCAAACTTAGCAATCCGGCCGACTGATCGAGCAAACGCATCACCACAGACTCGCCATGCTGTACTGGCATGGTTGAGATCCGCACATCAATACGATGGCCTTTGACAATAATATTGGTGCGGCCATCTTGAGGTAAACGTTTTTCCGAAATATCCAGCCGTGACATCAGTTTCAGACGCAACACCAGTGCGGCAGCAATGTTGTGCTCCTTAATGACATTTTCCTGCAATACCCCATCGATGCGCTGACGAATACGTAGCATGCCTTCGTCCGGCTCTATATGGATATCGGAAGCTTGCATCTGCACTGCTTCTTCAAAAATAGACTGTAACAAGCGCGCAACAGCGGTATCTTCTTCACTGCTGGCGCCAGACATAAAGTCAAATTCCTGATCGCCCTGATATTCACTGGCCAACTCTTGGGCGAAAGAGGCAATTTCTTCGGTGCGTCGGTATAAGGTTTCGTAGGCAGATAACAGTTGTGATTCAATAACCACCGCCACTTTGATTGGCTTGGGCAACAAATTATTCAAGGCATCCAGTGCGGCCAAATCAGCAGGATCACTCATGCCGACAAGAATATGATCGACATGATCTTCGATGGCAATGGCCCGATAGCGGCGCGCCTGCACTTCGGGGATCAATTTCACCACAGCGGGATCGAGACGAATTGAACCTATATCCAGCAAGGGCACCTTAAGCTGTTGGGCAAGGAAACTGTGCAGGCGCTGCTCGGACACAAATCCCAGATCCATTAACGCCTTGCCTAGCTTGCGCCCGGTGGTTTTCTGATTATTCAGTGCCTGTTGGAGTTGCAATTCATCAATAACTCCTTCATCAACCAGCAGATCCCCTAAGCGCATTTTCAGTTTGGGTTGCACGTTAACCTCCCAATACCGCAATACGCTGGCGTATAAAAGCCTGTACGCTTTTATCCAGCTGAGCCAAGTTTAACGCCTTATGATAACTGCTAATCGCCAACGCCTTATTCGCCAGCCGATCCGCCGATACCGCTAAACCTAACCACCACTTGGCGTTATCGGTTGCCACGCGTGTCAAGTCCAAATAGGTTTGCATCGCCAAAGCGTCATTACCGCTTTGCTGGGCCAACGTTGCCAGATAAATGTAGTACTCCTGATAAAGGGCAATATCCGGATTTACCTCTTGCAACAAGCTCAACGCTTGTTGCGGGTGTTTTTCCTGGGTAAGCAAACGGGCCAACATTAACCGTTGCGGCGCATCATCTGGAGTCAATGCCAGCCCTGCACGGAGTATTTGCTCGGCCAACAATGGCTTGCCCTGTTCGTTGTATAAATTGGCCAGCTTCTGACGAGCTTTGCTGTGTTGTGGAGATTGCTCGATTAACTGCAATAAACCCTTGATTGCCTCACCAATATTCTGTTCTGATAACGCCAGCTGTATTTCACTTTCCAGTCTGGCGATTTCCTGCTCTGCCGTTAGCTGAGCGGGTTGCATAGAAAATGAAGAATGGGTTGCTGTCTGCTGTTGCTCAGTCACAACAGGTTCCTCTTGGTCAGTTTTGGCAACATCTTGAGTCTGCGGCTCAGCTATCTCTGCATTTTCAGATTCAACGACCGCATTTGATTCAGGGATATCCGGTTGTGTCTCTGTTGACGCAACAGTTGTATCAATCTGAGGTTGTAGCGGCTCGGAGCGATTAACCTGCTTGACCACAGGCATGTTTTTTACCACTGTACTCCGCGGCAAGGATTCGACTTGTGATTGCCCAGTAGCTGATGATACAGCAGGTCGGGTCCACCACCATTTGGCCACCAGAACTGCAGCAATAATTAACAGGGCAACCAGCACTAACCACATCCAGGGATAGCGTTTTGCCGGTTCGACATAATTAGCAGTATTGCTCTGATTGCTTTCTCGTGCGTCCAGATCCTGCAGCATTTTATTTATCACACTCACGATATCATGCCCTGTTCATACACAAACCATAATCCGCCACTGAGCATCAATGCTCCAGCCATGGCCATATACCAGAACCAACTACCACTGATCTGTTGAGCTGAATCGGTGTCTTTAATCGCCATTTTTATATGTTTTTTGTTGACCTGATTTTCTCCTTCCCCATACGCCAGCATTAATGCCTTATGGCACAGTACATTGACGATTCTGGGTGTACCGCCACTGGCCTTGAATAACAATTTGCAGCAACGGCGATTAAAGGCTTCCCCACCCCGGTATCCGGCCACTGTCATACGGTGCTTAGCGTAGTGGAATAACTGGTCTTCGGTCATGCAATCCAATCGGTATGTAAAGGTAATACGCTGTTTTAACTGGCGAAGTTCTGCCAACGCCAGCTTCTGATCCAGTTCCGGCTGTCCAAACAACACCACTTGCAACAGTTTGCGCGATTCGGTTTCCAGATTAGTAAATAAGCGTAGGGCTTCAAGGCTTTCTACCGGCAGTGCCTGTGCTTCATCCACAATCAGGATCACCCCTTTATTGGCATGATTGATTTCGATAATCCGCTGTTCAATACGGCGGGTAAACTCCTGTTGATCGGCATCGGCACTGAGTTCAACCCCAAGTTCACTGGCCACTGCGCGGCGCAGTTCCGACGGAGACAGATAGGGATTGGGAATATAAGCGGTAACAAAATGCTCGGGCAATTCATTGAGTAATTTTCTGCAAATCAGAGTTTTGCCGGTACCCACTTCACCCGTGACTTTAATAAACCCCTCGCCGGATCGTAAGGCGGTTAGCAGTACATCCAATGCCTGACGATGGCTGGGTAAGCCATAAAAATAGCTGGTATTGGGGGTTAGGGTGAAAGGCAATTCCTTTAACCCGAAATGGTACAAGTACATCGTTATTCGCCGTTGGTCCAGTCAACAATATGCTGCTGTGACTGCCGGAGTTGATTTTTCCATGTATCCACCCCAACCACTGTGGGCCTAAGCAAAATAACCAGTTCCTTTTTAGTTTCCTTGTTGCGTTTATTTTTAAACAGGTTACCCAGTATTGGGATATCACCGAGCAAAGGTGTTTTGGACTCTGTTTTATCAATTACCGACTGCATCAGGCCACCAATCACTACTATTTCGCCGGATTTGGCCCGGATCACCGTATCCGACTCACGGATATTACTCTGTGCCAACGGCAGAATAATCTTTTCCTGATTCAGGGTCAGAACTTTTTCTTGCTCTTGAGTATCAATAACCGAAGGATGTACATGTAACATCACACCACCATCCTTATCTATTTGCGGCGTCACATCCAGCGCAATCCCGGAGAAAAAAGGGGTTAACTCGATATTGGGAGTAGATGATGTCGTGGTGGCCGTTGAGGTAAGCTGACTGGAGACGTCGGTAACAAAGTATTCATCATTGCCCACCTTAATTACTGCTTTTTGATTATTGGTGGCGGTAACACGGGGACTGGATAGCACTTGAACATTACCTTGAGTAGCAAGCAACGATAACACCCCGGTAAAATCTTTATTGATAAAACCCAGATTAGTGATCCCGCCCATCGCCGCGCTAACTGCGTTGCCTGCAATTTGTCCGGTAAAAGAAAAAGGCAGTAAAGTACTGTCGATATTGGCCACATTCCCTTCTGCCACCTGTTGCCAGTTAATCCCCTGTTGATATTCGTCATTCAGCACGACTTCGATAATGCGGGCTTCTAATACCACTTGGCGCTGAATATGTTGCTCCGAGGTATGCAGGTAGTCCTTAATAGTACGAATTTCGTCCGGCATGGCACGCACTGTGATTAGTCCTGCCTGTGGTGATACTACGACCTGACGCCCTTGCTCAGTGCCAATTAAGGATTCCAGCGATGTCTTAAGTTGTCCCCAAAAATCAGTATCCGTATTGGTAGTAATATTAGTGCCATTAATCGACTGACTACCATTACCAAAACTGTTTGGCTGACTGGAATTAGAACCGGTTCCTCCCAAAGCACTGCGGGTTGAACTGCTTTGCGAACTGTAATTATTGTTCTGACCATTTTCGTTTTGCGACACACCACCTGAGTTGATGGTAGAGCGTGTCATGCCATTGCGTTGCATTAACAAATAATTGACTGAAAAGGTTTCGGTGCGCATTCCGGCCGGATAGATACGATAAATACGGCCTGTTTTCTGAATATCATAGCCGTAAATTTCACTGGTAATGCTAAACAATTCGGTCAGTGTAACTTGCTTTAAATTCAGTGAAATAGTGCCTTCAACCTGTGGGTGGATAGCGACACTGTAGGGTGTATCTTTGACCAGCCCGGCAAAAAAATCCTGAGCATTGACCTTGTCGGCCTGAATATCGTAGCGAGGTTCGCCATACAATTTTGCGCCGGGGGCTGGTGCATCTGCTTGCAGTGCGTGAGCCACATCTTCTGGCAATTCAGCTAAAGGAGCGGCCTCAACCCTTGAATCGGGTTGATTATCTATTGCCTGCTGCAAGGCTTTCTCAACAGGAGTCCGGGTTTGGCTCTGACACCCTGAAAGAACAAGAATGCAACAATAAAAAGCTATTTTTCTAAAATACATTGGCAACATCTTTTTTTGTGCTATGCGAATGAATAACGAAGGTTTTAACAACATCATTGGCGGACAGCGTAACGCTATCCTCGCCAATTGCGATAAGTTCAATATTTGCCCATCCCTGGCCGACAGATAATGTTCTGCCGTTAATAATTGCGTACTGTCCTTCTGCGCTACTAAATATTGCGGACACCTTGATGGGCGGAAAACCGTTACTATTATTTTCTGACACAGCGAGATCCATATTATGATCAAGTACCGGTGGCCGGGTAGGATCACGGTACTGCTGTTCTGCCCCTACAGGTATTGTCAATACGCTAACAGATAACAGAATATATCGATTCACTTCAAATCCCCATAAAGGCCGGGCTGGTACTTAAAGTATATAACTCAAGTTCAACGATACCGACAGGGTATTCGTCTACCCGGTAATCAAACTTGTACCAGTAAAAATCCCATTGGCTGTCCTTAAGTTGCTGGAGATACTGCTGCACCGCAAAATAATGCCCGTCCAGCACCAACTTCACACCATGTTGGTAAATTTGCAGTTGACTATCCTCGTGTTCCGGATCGGTTAAAATGCGGGTTGGCGGAATGGATTCCAGACTCACCAGATTCACCTCGTTCACCTTTGCCAACATGTTAGCTAACAATTTCGGCATCTGGTTAGCCGCGACAAAATGGCTCATCTGACTTGTCAGCTGCTGATCCAGCTCGACCTGTTTAACCTGCAATAGCTCGACCTTATCACGCAATAACGCATCGACATCCTGATTCAGCAGTTGTTGTATTTCCGCTATCTGCTGGCGCATGTTGGCAACTCGACTTTGAGCCTGAGTAATTTGTTGCTCAATCACTGACGCAGTTTTAAGTGGTGGCTCAACCAACAGCAAATAACCACCCAACAAAATAACTAACAAGCCCACCGCCAGAATCAGACTTTTCTCTCTGATGCTGAGTGCATAAAATTGATGGGCGAGTTTGCGTAAACGGGTCATCTTTTCACTTCCCCTTTATTCGGTGAACCCGGCTCAGAGGAAATGACAAAACGCAATTGTTCATCCGGATCCCGGTAAACCTGAGCTTGAGCGAAATCTTGCCCACGGAAAAAATCGGTTTTAGCCAGTTTATCTAACCATGCCGGCAAAATTTCTGCCTGCTGAATTCCGCCTTCCAACCTGACTTTAGTATTCTCGGCCTGAATATGGGTCAGCCACAGCTCTGGCTGCTGAATAGACGCCAATTCCTGCATCAGTTCAGGATAATTGCGACTTTGCATATCCGTTATCGAGCTGAGTCCAGCCAGTACGCGCTGTTTATTTTGTAGTTCATCATCCAGATCTTGTACTTGTTTGGTCAATTGAGGATCGGGTTTACGTGATGCTAACCGGGATGAAAGTTGATTCAATTGCAACTGTAACTGGTCACTCTGTAGATTTAATTGTGCATATTGCTGGCTAAGCTGCTCAGCACGTTGCGTCACCCAGAAATAGCTCAACAAAATTATCGCCAACGCGACGCCACAAACGAAGCCGACAAAATCAAGGGTGAACAACGCCAGTTTTGGGCGCATCTCCTGAGTATAAAGATTAATCCGATTCTTCATACACTGACCGCCTTGCCATTGGTCTGCATTAATCCCGCCCCCAATGAGACATAATAGGCATGTCGGGGAGTCAGATTGGCCTGGGTCGTGATTTGTGGAACAACGGATTCAACCGAAATAAAAATTTGTTGTTGTAACAGCTCGGCCAACTCCGACTGGAAATCAGTATCCAGCGCCAGAACAACCTTGTTAATTGGCGGTTGACGCAACTGACTTTCCATATAATCCATTGAACGCTGGGTTTCGGTGGCCAAAGAAACCAGTAAATCTTGCTGAATTTCTGTCATGCTCAAGCTGGATAATAATTCATAGCCACGCAATCTGCGGGTGAAATATAAACTGCCTGATTTAACAATATTAATATACAAGTCCTGTCCCGCATCCTGAGTTAACAGTATTACACCTTCATCTGTATCAGGTAACAATTCGCAATACGCCATTTCCTGGATACTGATGGTCGACAATTGTAAATCTGTCAGGTTTATTTGCTTGATAAGATCGTTGATTCGTTGACGGGAAACCGCCACCACTGACAATTTGTTAGTGCCTGCGGTTTGTGCGGGATGTTCAAAATAATCAATAACCTGCTCTTGTTTGTCGGGGATAAGATCCTTGATCGCCCAGCGTAACGCCTGAGGTAACTCTTCTTCTGGCACAGAAGGTCGTTCAACTTGGAGAATATGATAATCCATTGACGAAAGGACGATATTACAGGGGCAATTGCGCAAGCCTTGCTGTTGAATCCAGTGTTTGAGGGCCACTGGCCAATTATTTAATTCGATAAAGTGTTGCTTGATCCAGCCAGGTTGGTTTTTGCGAGTGTCAAACACGCTAATATGGATGCCTAATTCGACAATATTTATCCCGACAGAATAATTCCCTGCCTTGGGATTAAAATATTGCTTCAGAGCGCCACGCCAGCCTATATGCATAAACGAATACTAAATTGAATTTATTATTATAGTTTGGTCGCTAATATAAACCATTTATCCACCCGAAGGGAAAAATAATCTCTAAAAAACAACTACTTTTGCCCTTATTTCAAAAATTAATGTCTCTAGTGTAGTGGTTATTATCTGACCACGCCGCCTAACTCAAGGAAATTTTTTAAATTATTGCCATTGCAGATCTTTATCTATCCACTGCATTTGGCTGCCTTGCGACGAGTCGCTATATAAATGAGCATCGTACTCATTGGCTAATAGCGTTTTTTTGTACGTAATAACTGACTATTGCTAGAAAACCTAACGCCGCTAGGCGCAAAAAGAGCGCTATAGAGAGGAGCGGTTTATCCGGAACTCAGGTTCAATAGCATTACTTTAAATAACTTTTTAAAATAGTAATTACCTGTTCTACTTCTGCTTGCCGCTGTTGTTGGGTGATGTCTGCTGCGCCTAAATGTTCACGTACATGCCCTTCCAATACTTCTTTCATCAAGCCATTAACCGCGCCCTTTATGGCTGAAATCTGCTGTAAAACCTGCATACAGTCAGGTTCACCTTCTAGTGATTTCTCCAATGCCAGTGATTGTCCTTTAACCTTGCGAACACGAGTAAGTAATTTATTTTTATCGGTGCTGATGTGCGACATATTATTCCTGTCAAATTGAAAAATGGTATACTGGGGTATAGTATATAAAATTTAAACAAAACAATACTCTCATCTCAATAATGAGCTGCCTTTTGGAAAAACCCATGCAAAATCAAACTGATGTTCAATGGAAACATTCCCATAACTTCGGCATAGACAACCAGCAAAATGTTACTAAAGTCAAAATAGTATTCTGGCTCACCAGCCTGATTATGCTGTTGGAAATTACCGTCGGTAGTTTGTCTGGCTCAATGGCACTCTTGGCCGATGGCTGGCACATGGGCACCCATTCTGCTGCCTTCCTGCTCACCTTGTTTGCCTATGCCTATGCAAAAAAACATGCTAATAATCAACAATTCAGCTTTGGTACCGGCAAAGTCAATTACTTGGGCGGTTTTGCCAGTGCGGTAGCTTTAGCAATTATTGCCCTGATAATGGCACTTGAGTCAATTCAACGCCTAATCGAGCCACAAAATATTCATTTCAATCAAGCCATTGGCGTGGCGGTAATTGGTTTTATTGTCAATGTTGCTTCGGTATTTATCCTTCACGATGAACACCACCATGGACATGAGCACTCACAGGGTCATCAACACGAGCATGATCACGATCACAATTTAAAAGCCGCTTATTTTCACGTACTAGCCGATACATTAACATCTCTGCTAGCCATTGCTGCATTGCTGACCGGCAAATATCTTGGCTGGATTTGGATGGACGCATTGATGGGGATTGTTGGTTCGGTGGTCATAGGTAAATGGTCTTACGGACTGATAAAGGAATCCAGCCATGTACTACTGGTTAAATCCGTCGGCCAACCCTATTACTCTCAAATAGCCGCCGCGATAAAAAGCCAATATCAAGCCGACGTTAACGATATTCATATCTGGAAAATCGGCAGGTCTCATCACGCTGCTATTTTATCGGTTTCGACGCCACAACCGCAAAATCCGGCAATATACAAACCAATATTACAAACACACTTGCCACATTTGTCGCATATATCCATCGAAGTTAATCCGCAACAACCATAGTCCAGGCGGATTAACGCTTACCTAGATGCCTTGCGAAATTCGGAAGGCGTTTGGTTTACATAGTCCTTGAAGACCCGGTTAAATGACGCCTTGCTGTTAACCCCTGACTCCAGCGCAATAGACAGAATGTCCCCGTTTGTCTGGCGTAAATCCTGTTTAGCTTTTTCTACCCGGAAGTAATTTACAAATTGATTGAAATTTGGGGTGTTGCTGAGGCGAATTGCCTGGGCGAGCTCATCTTCACCTATGGCGAGCGAGCTGGTGACATCCACCAGGCTTAATCTTGGTTTTAAATACAGTTCCTTGGCCTTAAAGCTGCTGATTATTTCACTCGCCTGTTGCAGGTTATAATTCTGATTGTATTGCACCATCGCCGTTTGAGGCATTTTCGGATAGGTTCTCTCCCCCTGACTAATCACAATCTGCGACAGCAGGAACACACTGATACCCAGCGTAAAATAAAATGGGTATTCAGCCTGATGATTCAATATGGTAATAAAGATGTCGGTAATATCAATATAAGCCCAGTACAAGGCAATCATCAGCAATAGCCACAATGAATGACTGAGCCAACTGGTATCCAAATCTGTCTTCACTGAACTATTATCTGCCAGCCATTGGTTGTACTGGCGATTCATGACAAATACCCAAATAACGCTGATAGCAATTAATGCCACTGCGACTAAAGTGAACGCTGAATCGAATATAGGTTCATGCCAGTGTACTACCCACCAATCTTGACTGGCGGAAGGCAGGCAATACAACACCACCCGATAGATGAGTTCTGTTAGTGGAATAAACATAGAGTATTTAATTGCTTTGGGCGTTTGCTGTTTGGTCAGCACTGCGTAATACAGCATAACCAAAGGACCCACTGCCGTTTCAAAAAAAATGGGCATGTATCGCAGTGCCTCCACGGCACCATAGACACCAGCAAAACCCAACACATCGGGCAGTATTAAACCAATAGTCGTTAACAATAGTAATACCAGAATGCGATTTGCTTGCTGTTCTTCTTGTCTTAACAGCAACATGACACAATTAATGCTGAGCATCATGATGATTACTGCAAGTGCGACTGAATGCCAGTTAAAGAAGTTTATTTCACTCATTTGAGTCCTGATGATCCAATTTGAGACAGGTCTCAAATTATTTTTTTAAGTTTTTCATAAAGTTGAGACGATCTAAGCATTGTTGCCATGCAAACATAATTGCCACTTTGTAATGCCAATTTAAGGGGCGGTAGTCTGATGTACAATATTAAATTCAAATTTTTACTGGTTTTATTGCTGGCAGTTTTGAGTCAGCAACAGATCGCAAAACCTGTGTTCGCAGATGAAAGTAGAGTATCGGCTGCTAGCCAGTCAGTTGTCATCAGCCAGGCTTGGCTGGAGGGAAATACGACCAATACAAAGGTCGAGAATGGTGATGCCTCGACTATTTTTCAGGCTGGCTCTATTTCTAAATATATCTGCACGCTGACGCTTGCCGATTTAGTCGCAAAGAAAAGGTTATCTTTTAACGATACGCTGAACACGTTACTGCCGGAATTTATCCATCCAGATGCTGATAAAATTACCCTGGCTAACATTTTATCAAATCGTTCAGGCTTAACCACTAAACTAAATCAGGTGCTTAAAGCCGAGCCGGAGTTTGTTAATTCGAACGCAAGCGCAGTACAGGCCGCCAATAAACTGATAAGTAAAAAGTCGGGAGCCACTCCGGGACAGCAATTCGATTATTTGACCATCAACTGGGTGTTGGTGCAGGCGATTTTAGAACAGGCAGAGCATAAACCTATTGCAGAAATTCTAGAAAATCGGATTTTTAAACCTGCTCAAACCCGCAATACCAGTGTGTTTGTACATCAGATTACCAACAGCGATGCGAGAATTAATCAGACCAAAGCGCGTGGGATGCCGTCCTTTTTAGCCTGTACCGGTGGTGTTGCGTCGACACCCACCGATTTATTGAAAATCTCGCAGTTTCATTTTACATATTTTTCCGCCGATATAATCAAACAAATAACACAGGTTTACACCGATGAGCAGCATTATGCATTTGGTGGCAGATATCAGAATTATCAGGATTCAGCAGGTCAGTTACACTTTTTAAGCATGCAAACAGGAAGCAATGGTCCCTTTAAGTCTGTTTTAATGTATGACCCTGAACGAAAATTGGGTTATGCCTTAATGGTAAACTCGGAAGACGTCGATCGTGCTGCATTTAAACAACAGTGGCTGGATGAACATTATTAGTTGAATACAACATTAGAGCCCTAACACCTAACAGCAGGGCTTTAATGGATATTACTCAATATTCTGGATCTGCTCGCGCATTTGTTCAATCAACACCTTAAGTTCCACCGCAGATTGGGTGATATCGTTGCGTATGGCTTTGGAGCCGAGGGTGTTGGATTCACGATTAAATTCCTGCATCATAAAATCCAGTCTGCGCCCTACCGCACCGCCTTTTTTAAGAATATTGCGAGTTTCTTTGATATGGCAGTTGAGGCGGTCCAGCTCTTCGGCCACATCTATTTTTTGTGCCAGCATCACCATTTCCTGCTCTAAACGTGTGGCGTCCAATTCGATTTTGGCTTCTTCAAAACGGCTAGTGATTTTTTCCCTTTGCCATTCGACAATAGTGGGCATCTGTTCAGCCACTTTGGCGGCTTCAACCTCAATACCGTCCAGGCGTTGTTCGATCATAGTTTTTAACGACTCGCCTTCGGTGGCGCGGGCGTCGATAAAATCTTTAAGACAGTGATCAAATGCTTTAATCAAATCGGCTTGAATGCTGTCCATATCTGCTTCTTCAGCATTCATTACGCCTGGCCAACGCAGAATATCGACCGGATTAACCCCGCCTGACTGGCCATGAGATTGTACCCAGTCTGCGGCGGTCATCAATTGCTTGGCCAAATCATGATTGAGACTTAACTTACCTACTGCTGCATCATTGGCACTAAAACGTAGCGCGCATTCTACTTTGCCGCGCTGTAACTGTTTGCGAAAGCGCTCTCTTAACACCGGTTCCATGCCGCGAAACTGTTCCGGCAGGCGAAAATAGGTTTCCAGAAAACGTTGGTTAACCGAACGTATTTCCCATACGGCAGTGCCCCACTCGGCTTTAAGTTCATGTCGTGCGAAGGCGGTCATGCTGTATATCATGGGTTTAATTTCCGTTTAGTAAGAATGAGCAGGCAGTATACCAAGTTGTTGAGCCAGCGCGAACATTTGCGGTTTTGTGGCTGGCATAAAGCAGTTATAATCGTCGGCCATATTTATCTGAAGGAATTACCATGCGCCCAAGCGGAAGAACTGCCAACCAAATACGTCCTGTTACCTTTACCCGAAATTTTACTTGTCATGCAGAAGGTTCTGTATTGGTGGAGTTTGGTAATACCAAGGTGTTATGTAATGCCTCGGTAGAAGAAGGGGTGCCCCGTTTTATGAAAGGTCAGGGCAAGGGTTGGGTAACGGCTGAATACAGTATGTTGCCACGTTCTACCCATACCCGCAGCGATCGTGAAGCAGCTCGCGGTAAACAGGGTGGCCGTACCCTCGAAATCCAGCGTTTGATTGCCCGTGCCCTGCGCGCGGCGGTTGATTTAAAACTGCTGGGTGAAAATACCATTATTGTCGATTGTGATGTGATTCAGGCCGATGGTGGTACCCGCACAGCTTCTATCACCGGTGCCTGTGTAGCGTTGGTGGATGCATTAACCTATATGCGCAGCAAAGGTATTATCAAAACTAATCCGCTTAAACACATGATTGCGGCGTTATCTGTAGGGGTTTACAAAGGTACGCCGATTGCCGATCTGGAATATCTGGAAGATGCAGCGGCAGAAACCGATATGAATGTAGTGATGACCGATACAGGTAAACTGATTGAAATTCAGGGCACGGCTGAAGAAGAACCGTTCAGCTTTGACGAAATGCAGGAAATGATGGAGCTGGCCAAACATGGCTTGCGTGAAATATTTGATCTGCAAAAATCGGCGCTGAATTAAGGAGCTATTGATGCAGGACTATCAACGCGAGTTTATCCAGTTTGCGGTGGAACGCGGCGTATTGCGTTTTGGCGAATTCACGCTTAAATCGGGACGCACCAGCCCCTATTTTTTTAATGCCGGTTTGTTTAATACCGGTCGTGATCTGGCGCGCTTAGGCCAGTATTACGCGGCCGCATTAGTCAATGCCGGGATTGAATACGACTTGCTGTTTGGTCCTGCTTACAAGGGCATCCCTATTGCCACAACCACCGCTGTGGCACTGGCAGATAAACACGATATTGATAAACCTTATTGTTTTAATCGCAAAGAAAAAAAGGATCATGGTGAAGGCGGTTCGCTGGTGGGCAGTCCATTACAAGGCCGAATTATGTTGGTCGATGATGTGATTACCGCCGGCACCGCTATTCGGGAATCGATGGAAATTATCCAGGCTAACGGTGCAGAGTTGGCTGGTGTATTAATTGCTCTGGATCGTCAGGAAAAAGGTAAGGCTGAATTATCAGCCATTCAGGAAGTTGAGCGTGATTTTAATACCCGGGTTGTATCCATTGTCAGTTTGAATGATTTAATCAGCTATTTGCAGGATCAGCCGGAAATGTCCGAACATCTAAACAGCATTAAGGCTTATCGTCATCAATATGGCATCTGATTGTTATTCCCAGGCGGATCATCAGTTGGATGCCATGGGCTTGCGTTGTCCTGAGCCGGTGATGATGGTCCGTTTGGAAATTCGTAAAATGCAGCAGGGTGAAACACTGGCGGTACTGGCCGATGATCCTTCTACTACCCGGGATATTCCCAGTTTTTGCCGTTTTATGGATCATCAGTTAGTCAGTAGTGATACGGCTCAAAAACCCTATCGCTATTTGCTCAAAAAAGGGATGGGCTAACTTCAAGCCAGCTCGCAGACGTTTACACTTCACCCAGGGTAAATTGATACTCGCCACTTCTAATCAGTAGATGGTCACAGCCTTGCCAGTGACCAATACTGCCTGCTGCCGCCAGTTGATAAAATACATTCTGGTGCAACCTTGCCCATAACTCGTCACGGATCAGGCAGTAAGGAATTATCTCTCCGGTTAAGTTATGCCTTTTTAGTTCCACCGGATGTTGTTGGTTAACCGGCACTTCGTCGCCCAGCGACGTGGTAAAATACAAGACTCCCTGTAAGTTATTCCATTGGGTGACCACAAAGGGAACATCCTCAACCCGGATAATGACTTTTTCGACCGGTGTTACCAGCATATATTGTTCGTTTTCCTTACGTAACACGCTGGCAAAAAGCTTAACTAGTGACATACGACCAATCGGGGAGCCGACATAATGCCAGCTACCATCCTGTTTAATGACCAGATCGATCTCTCCGCATAAGGGCGGATCCCATTTATCCTTGTTGTTGCTGCTATCGGCAAGCTGTGCTTGCAGATTGTTCAGTTCCATTTTATTCCGTCTGATTTAGTAACGCTTTAATATCCCGCAATTTAGCTTTAATCAGGCGCATATTTTCCGGCCCAGTGCGTAATAATTGCTTTTGTACTGGAGAAAGAGCTTCCAGCCTCGGATCAACATACTTATACATTACACTGTCGGTGGTGACCTCGATGGGGGTGGGAACCTCAGGCGTATTTAGCAAGTGCTCTATTGCCTCTTCCACTACAGTAGCAAATGGTTGGCGGGTTGAACCGACCTCGGCATACTTTTCTGTCATCGCCGGTAGATAAATTTCAAATAGTTCTACCAGTTTTTCAGAATCCATTGAGGTAAAAATGTCGGTGTAAAGGCTATATCGCTTATAACTGGACGTATCGATCCATTGCCTGTCGGCCTGCTGATACACCTTGAATTTTTGTTTGGGCGGATTTAACAAACGATGACTGTTGGCAATTTCGTGATTAGCCAAATTGTCGGTAAACACCACAAAACGTTCCAGCAAATCGTTGTTCACCATAACTTGCGGTAACGCCTCATAGTCAGATGTTTCGGTAATCAGCTGTTTGATTGTGCTGTCTTTAATATCAACCGGTTTAGGCGGCTCAGGTTCAATATTCTCCGGTTCGCCCATATCCTCGGTGTCAGGTGCAGGTTGTTCGACTATATCTTGCGGTTCGGGCTCTGGCTCTACCGTTTCTGGTTGTACCGGTTTAGGCTCAGGTAACGTAACAGGTTCTGACACGACAGGCTGCTCCGGTTCTTTATCCGTATTCCATAAATATAAAGCCGCAACCAGTATTACCAATAAAGCGGCAACAAACAGGTATGGGAGCATGGAGCGGCGAGAGGTGGAATTGATGTCGTCAGTCATATCATTAAGCCTTTTGTCATCGAATATATACTAGTGAAGACCACAGATTAATCAAATAGTTGAAAAATTTCATCCGCTATTGCACATATTTATTGTTATGAAACAGCGATATAAAGCCAACAATTACTTCAGAGGCATGCCTTGCTTGAGTTATAGACAGCGAAAGGGCAAATCTTTACACTGGATAAAAATTAATCCAAAAGTAACGTGGCTTACTTGGATGGATTGATCAGCAAGATCTGATGAGATATGAACTGATGAGCTATGTATTATTTGCAATTCCCTTTTTCTTTCTGCTAATCGGCCTTGAACTGGTACTTGATAAAGTTCGCAATACCCAATATTACAGGCTGAATGATGCAGTTAACAGTTTGACGATTGGCGTTATTAGTCGAATGAATCAAATTGCCCGCAGTGTTATTCCCATATCCATGTATGCGTTATCAATTGACTATATATCGTTGACAACCCTACCGGATGCACCTTGGGTATGGGTTATGGCCTTTGTTTTGTATGACTTTTGTTATTACTGGAATCATCGGATGGGGCATGAAATAAATGTACTCTGGGCCGCTCATGTGGTTCATCACTCCAGCGAAGAATACAACTTGACCACAGCCTTAAGACAAACCAGTGGAGGTTTTGTCGGCTGGATATTTTATTTGCCGATGGCATTGATAGGGGTGCCCGTCACCATACTCATCACCGTCGGTTCTCTTAATCTGATTTACCAGTTCTGGGTACATACTCGTCATGTACCCAAATTAGGCTGGTTTGAATGGATTTTTGTTACGCCTTCCAATCATCGGGTTCATCACGCACAAAACCAGGTTTATATTGATCGCAATTATGGCGGTGTATTTATTCTATGGGACAGGCTTTTCGGTACTTTTCAGGAAGAACTGGAAAACGAACCACCCATTTACGGGATTAGAAAAGCCTTACATAGCTGGAACCCCCTATGGGCGAATGTGCATGTCTATGTGCAATTAGCAAAAGACAGTTTTCATACACGCAACTGGAAAAACAAGATTGCAATCTGGTTTAGACCCACAGGTTGGAGACCGGCCGATGTGGAACAACAATATCCGTTACCAAGAGCAGATTTGACCCAGTTCAAAAAATTTGACATAAATTTGCCAGTACCGATCAAGTTCTACGCCGCAGTACAGCATATTTTAACTTTAATTATCGCAGTCTTATTTTTAATTAATTACCAGAATATGCCGGAACTGGAAAAATGGCTGGTTCTAGGGTTTGTGATTTTTTCCAGCTTTTCAATTGGCGGTCTGATGGAAAAACGTCACTATAGTCTGGCATTGGAGTGGATTAAAAACATACTGGCTTGTGCTGCATTAGCTTTATATGATCTGCCCAACTGGTTTGAATGGGTAATTGGGTCCGCCACCGTCTTGAGTTTTTATTTGTTGTGGGTAGCGACAAGAGAACATCAGCCGATATCTGAATCAGCTGTTTAAATAACCAAGCCATCTGGATATGCGTTGAACATTTTGACCATGAATAAAGTTACAACCTTATCTATCAGTTTGTTGATGGGCTGTTGTTTGCCATCTTCCATACTGCTGGCGCAGGAAATTACTCTTAACCAAGAGGAACAGAACTACCTTGGTCAACACCAGAATATCAATTATTGTATCGACCCTGACTGGTTACCCATAGAGGGCATCGTAGACGGTCAGCACATAGGATTATCGGCAGACTACATCGCCATTTTCCGCCAGCGGCTAGGTATAGAATTTACCTTAGTTCCCACCTCATCATGGCTCGAAACATTGAGTGCGCTGGCGCAAAAGAAATGCGACATGATCCCCATGCTTAACGCCAGTGTTGAGCGAGAAAAGTATATTGATTTTACATCCGTTTATGTCAATGCGCCTGCCGCACTGGTTTCTTTAAAGGGCAACGGAGATATTAAAACCCTGAGCGATTTAAATGGTAAAACCTTAGCCATCACCAGTGGTTATCGATATCAGGAAATTATTTCGCGGGATTATCCGGATATTACTCTGGTGTTAGTCGACTCGGAAAGGGAAGCAATCAAGTTGGTTTCAAGAGGTCATGTTCATGCCATGGCCGGGTCGTTACTTTTTGTGATCCAGCAAATAGAAAGTCTTCAATTATCCAATTTAATTATCACCGGCGCCCCTAATCTTTACGATAAGCTCAGGGTGGGCATTAGTCCCGAAGAACCCCTGTTACACGACATTATGGAAAAAACCATCGCGTCAATTGACAATACTCAACGCGACGAAATATTGAGGCGTTGGGGAATTGTTTCTTACAACGAAGGCGTAGGGTTAGCCGATGTATGGATTTGGATTGTATTAGGTCTGACCACTTTGCTACTACTGGCTTACAGGTACTATACCTTGGCTATGCATAGTGTAACTTTGGACTCTAAAAACTTCGAACTGGATTTGAAGAATCAGGAGCTAACCAAGTTACAAGATCAACTCAGAAAACGTAACAAGAAACTGGAGTATTTGTCCACTCATGATTCGTTAACTGCGCTGGTTAACCGGAATTTTTTTGAAGACTCAGTTTTAAGGGAGCTTAATCGTTCAATCCGGCATAACACCAGTCTATGTTTAATATTAATTGATATGGATAATTTTAAATCCGTTAATGATACTTATGGCCACAGTGTGGGTGATCGGGTATTAATTGAAACCGCTCAAATTTTGAAAAAACAGGTTCGCAGTATTGACGTAGTAGGACGTTGGGGAGGCGAGGAGTTTATCATCCTGTTACCGGATACCGTTTTAAACGATGCCACAGCATTAGCTAAACGAATTTGCAAAGCCGTAGCAAGTCATCATATCGAACCGGTTGGCAAAATGACCTGTAGCATTGGTGTCTCTTTCTTTAAAGACGGCGATTCACTTGATACTGTTTTTGTAAATGCCGATAGGGCATTATATCAAGCAAAAGAAAAAGGCAAGAATACAGTTGAAATTCAGCAATGACAGCCATATAGAAACATATGTTAAATAAATGTATCTAATTTGATACGGCTTATATAACTGAAAAATATAGTTTTTTTATTCTCAGCGATGAGGTGTCGGCTTTTGCAGACAGTTTAAATTAACGTTTGGTTGGAGATAACCAGCGGCAATGCTTTAATTCTTTGTTTTATATGCAGAAAAATACAGTGGCACGATGTTTGATTACCCATAGCGGTTCATCGATGTATTGAAAGCATAAATGTCAGTACCCAGATAGATTAAATACGCTATGGAAAGGCTCGCTGGCACCTGTATTTTGGTGTTGAAATTATAACGTATAAATAAAACGGTAACGAAACAGCTGATGCAGTTAGCCAATAATTCGATAATATTAAAAGAAACTAATAAACACGCCACACAACCTATCGCGCTGAATCCACATATTCGGCGTTTTTTCGATTACTTCTCGCTAGAATCAGGGTTCAATTATCAACAAGACCCGCAAAAAAGCACTGATGTATATCGCCTACGTCACAAAGTATATTGTGAAACACTCGGCTACGAGCCAGTTAATGCAACTGAACAAGAGCAAGACGAATTTGATTTGAGATCAGATTATATATCCATAGTTCATGATACCAGCAATGAAACAGTTGGCTGTACCCGTATCATAAACTGTCATGAAAACAGCGATTGTTTACCTGTAGAGTTGTTAAGTTGCCAGAAATTATATGAAGGAGCATTACATCCCGGCAATTTCCCCAGACAACATATATGTGAAATATCAAGATTAACCGTTGATAAAGCTTTTCACCCGATAAAAGACAGGAATTTAACCGGCATCAGTTTGGAGCAATCAACCTATCCCTATATCAATCTTCATCTCTATCTCAGTTCACTAAAGCATGCTGCAGATAGTGGACGGCCCCATGTATACTTACTATCGGAACCGAAATTGGTGCGTAGTATGCGAATGGTAGGATTAAGAATTGAGCCTATCGGCAGCTATGTCGCTCACAAAGGATTACGCCAGCCTTGTTATATTGATGCCCAGCATTTTATGGATAATCTGCCCGTACAATTTGAACAGATGCTGGAACGGATAGAACAACAGATGCCAAATATTATGACAGCCAGGGCCGTCAACGCATAAGCGGTTGCTTGTCATCTCAGGTGACACTACAATCCCTGTCCTGAAATTAATGGGGGCAGCATGAGCGAAATTACGATTCAAACACCAGACGACTGGCATCTTCATTTTCGTGACAACGATATGTTACTTGAAACAGTTCCGGCAACCGCCCGCTGTTTTCAACGCGCTATTGTGATGCCCAATCTGGTTCCTCCCATTACGACCGCCGAGATGGCAGTGAAGTATCAGCAACGTATTTTGGCGGCCCGTCCCCAAGGCTCATCATTTGAGCCACTGATGACAATTTATCTAACTAACAGTACCAGCGAAGCTGATATTGAAGCAGCAAAGTCCGCCGGAGTAGTCGCAGCCAAACTATATCCAGCTGGCGCGACCACCAATTCGGATGCCGCCGTTACCAATTTAGCGGCCATGACGCCTGTATTCGAGAAGATGGAAGAGTTGGGGTTGTTGTTACTGGTGCATGGAGAAGTCACCGAACAGCACATCGATATTTTTGATCGTGAAAAAGTTTTCATCGAACAAAACCTGAGCAACATCGTCACTCGGCATCCCAATTTGAAAGTTGTGTTTGAGCACATCACAACAGCCGACGCAGCTGATTTCGTGCTTGAAAGTTCAGACAAAGTTGCCGCGACTATTACTCCACAGCATTTAATGCTGAATCGTAACGATTTGCTGGTTGGAGGAATAAGACCGCATAATTACTGCCTACCAGTATTAAAACGTCAAACTCATCAGCAGCGTTTGCTGGATGTGGTCCAAAGCGGCTCTGCGAAATTCTTTTTAGGTACCGACTCAGCACCACATGAGAAACACCGTAAAGAGTCAGCTTGTGGCTGTGCAGGATGCTATAGCGCCTGGAGTGCTATTGAATTGTATACGCAAGTGTTTGATGAATTAAATGTGCTCGATAAATTAGAAGCCTTTGCCAGCCATCATGGAGCTGATTTTTATGGACTACCGCGAAATAACGGGACTATTACGCTGGTAAAGGAAGACTGGCAGGTACCGGCGCAAATTAAACTACCCGGCGGCGATGATATCGTGCCATTCTACGCGGGCAAAACAGTACACTGGAAAGTTAAAGGCTAACAATATTAATTACGTCAAGGCGCAGAAATCACAAAGGAAAAATGAATTATATTGTGTTTTTCCTTTTCCTGGCGACTTCAGCCCTCTGCGCGGACATGTTTTTATTGTTAGCTCCACGCCCACAAATCGCGGCGTCGTTTTCTGTTAACGGGTACCAAATATTTTATCACCAGCATCGCCCAGGCCAGGCAGTATATAACCCTGGTCATTCAATCTCTCATCAATAGCCGCGGTATAGATATCGACATCGGGATGCAGTCTAGTCACCGCGGCAATACCTTCTGGCGCCGAGACTAAAAACAATCCCATAATATGCTTGCAACCCTTTTGTTTAAGCAGGTCGATAGTAGCAATCAGAGTACCACCTGTGGCCAACATCGGATCGACAATTAACGCCGTACGCTCTTCAACATCTTTAACCACCTTGTCAAAGTATGCCACGGGTTGCAGTGTTTCTTCATTCCGGTAAAGGCCAACCACACTGACCCTGGCACTGGGAATTAATTGCATAACTCCATCCAGCATGCCTAGACCTGCGCGCAAAATAGGCACAATGGTGATTTTTTTACCTTTGATCTTTTTTACCGAAATTGGTTTGCCTTGCCAGCCGTTGATACTAACGGTCTCTGTTTCCAGCTCGCGGGTGGCCTCATAGGTTAGCAGGTTACCCACTTCGCTGGCCAACGCCCGAAAGTTTTTACTACTGATACCAGCCTCACGCATTAATCCTAATTTGTGCTGAACCAGCGGGTGATTAATTTCTTTGACGGCCATACTGTTTTCCCTATTCTTTGTTAATCGATATTGCTTCGACTAACCTCTGTTTACCAATAAAAAACCCTGCAAAACAGGGCTTTATATTTTATATCGAGTATTTGCAAAGCGTACCAGCCTAGAACGGAATATCATCGTCAAAATCAAAATCAGGCTCAGCCATTGGCGGCGTATTCTGCTGCGCCGGAGGATTTTGTGGACGACTTTGCTGCGCTTGCCCCCCTCCCTGATTCGGGTACTGCTGATATTGTGCTTGCGGGTTCTGTTGTGGCTGCTGACGCTGCTGATTCTGTTGATAACCACCGCCTTCAGACTGACTACGGCCACTACCGCCACCCAACATTTGCATCACGCCGTTAAAAGGATCCAGCACGATTTCGGTAGTGTAACGATCCTGACCTTGCTGATCTTGCCATTTGCGAGTTTGTAATTTACCTTCAATATAAACTTGGCTACCTTTTTTCAGGTATTCACCGGCAATTTCGGCCAACTTGCCAAACATAGATACGCGGTGCCACTCGGTCTTTTCCTGAATTTGGCCGCTTTGGTCTTTCCAGCTTTCCGATGTCGCCAGCGTTAGGTTAGCCACCGCTTTGCCATTTGGGGTATATCGAACCTCGGGATCCTGGCCGAGATTACCTACCAAAATGACTTTATTAATTCCACGACTTGCCATGTCTGCTCCTGATTATTATGGTTCACCAGCTATCTGTCTGGCTTGCTGCAAGTTAAATTTTTGATCCTCGACTTTAAGATAAGCGGTCTGCTCTTCAAGGATTATTGTGACGTCTTGTACGCCGCTTAAGGCGGTTAATTTTCGGGCGATTTGCTGAGCCGTTTCCTGCTCCAGATTCAACGTAAGTGTATAACGTTTTAGGTGTCCTGATCCATTCAATCCTGTCAATAAAGGTAACCACAATATACAAACTAGTAACGCCAGAGCAAATACCACCTGACCACTTAGCTCCTGATTGATAATGCCGGCCAAGGTGCCACCTAAAAATGCACCAAAAAACTGGAAGCTGGCATAAATCCCCATTGCCGAGCCTTTTTTACCGGCAGGTGCAATACTGGAAACCAGTGACGGAAAATTAGCTTCTAAAAAATTAAAGCCAATAAAAAACAATAGCCCCAATCCCATCAGTACTGAAAGAGGTAAGTCTAACCAGACAAAGCCGGCGAAGGATAGCGCCAGCAAAACAATTGCCAGTTGCAGCGGCTGTCCCGGCTGCAATCTTTTACTCAAACTCATCAGAATACCTAAACCGGCCACCGACAAAATAAGGATCGGTAAATACAATTCCCAATGTTTGGACAAAGGCCAACCGGCTTTACTAATTAATCCAGGCAGTTGAGTAAACAACAGTGTAATCATCATATGCAATAACAACACGCTGATATTGAGGCGGATAAGCTGCTTGTCTGAAACAAGTGATTTAAGATCAGACAGAATGGGTAAGGTATCACGGCTCGGCGCCATATTGATGGCATCCGGCACCACAAAATACACCAGAGGAATAGCCAATATGCCTAATATTGCCGTCAGGTGAAAAATACCACTTAAGCCAAATTCGCTGGTAATAATGGGGCCAAGAATGACCGCCAGATAAAATGAGAAACCAATAGAAATACCAATTACAGCCATCATTTTGCTACGCTGGCTATCTCGGCTAACATCACCGGCCAATGCCATCACCGCACCTGCAATAGCCCCGGCTCCCTGAATAACCCTGCCAATCACTACCCAGGTCAGAGATTCGGCACTGCCAGCAATCCAGCTACCCAGCACAAACATAATAAGACCGCCAATAATAACTGGTTTGCGTCCGATTCGATCTGACAGCATTCCCATCGGAATCTGCAACACAGCCTGAGTCAATCCGTAACCACCAATAGCCAATCCCACCAACATGGGAGAATAATCCGCAAAATTCTGACCCAATACGGCGATCACCGGCATCACCATAAACAACCCCAACATCCGTAAAACGTAAATGGAGGCGAGTGATATGGCGGCTTTTATTTCTAATTTATTCAACGGTTTATCAAATGCAATTGGAAAGGTCGCGAATTTTAGCATATTCATACAAACGCCAAAACCATCTTACCCGCTAGCAACCGTTAAATTATCGTAAAATGGTTTGCTGTGTTTGTATCCGTCAATAAGCAGTAAATTTGCCAGTTATTATTCTTGTTCATTTATGCACAGATGGATTTGTTTAATAGAATTGATCTGGTTGAGTATGCGATACTGGATCTTTTCACTTTTCGGCTATTCAAGGCGTTATGGATAAAATAGAAGTTCGCGGTGCCCGCACCCACAATCTAAAGAACATCAGCCTCGATCTACCTCGTGATAAATTGATTGTCATCACCGGGTTATCTGGCTCAGGCAAATCATCTCTGGCCTTTGATACCTTATATGCAGAAGGTCAACGCCGTTACGTTGAATCCTTATCCACCTACGCCAGACAATTCTTGTCGATGATGGAAAAACCCGATGTAGATCATATTGAAGGGCTTTCGCCGGCCATTTCGATTGAACAAAAATCCACATCGCATAATCCCCGCTCCACTGTGGGCACCATTACCGAAATCTACGATTATTTACGTTTGCTGTTTGCCCGTGTTGGTGAGCCACGTTGTCCGGAACACAAAGTACCACTGGATGCGCAAACTGTTAGTCAAATGGTCGACCGGGTGTTAGCCCTGCCGGCTGACAGCAAGCTTATGCTACTAGCACCTATTGTGCAGGATCGTAAGGGCGAACATATTAAAACGCTGGAAAATTTGGCGGCGCAAGGCTTTATCCGCGCCAGGATTGACGGCGAGATTTGTGATCTGTCTGATCCTCCCCCACTGGACTTGCATAAAAAGCACAGCATTGATGTTGTGGTTGATCGTTTTAAAGTACGTGAGGATATCCAACTGCGGCTGGCGGAGTCTTTCGAAACCGCCCTGAATTTGTCCGCGGGTACCGCCAGAGTGGCCTGGATGGATGAACCGCAAAAAGATGAAATGGTTTTCTCGTCCAATTTTGCTTGCCCCCATTGCGGCTATAGCATGACGGAACTGGAACCTCGACTGTTCTCGTTCAACAACCCCGCCGGCGCCTGCCAAAGTTGTGACGGTTTGGGAACCAGCCAGTTTTTCGATCCACAACGCATTATTACTAACGACGAACTCAGTTTGTCTGGCGGTGCAATCCGTGGCTGGGACAAACGCAGCTTTTACTATTTTCAGATGTTGCAAGCCGTAGCCGAACATTATCAATTCGACCTGTCACAACCTTTTGCGCAGATGGATAAAAAAGCTCAGGATTTGGTGTTATTTGGCAGCAAGGGGACATCGATTAAATTCAAATACATCAATGATCGTGGCGATGTCATAGAACGCAAGCATCCCTTTGAGGGGATCATCCCCAATATGCAGCGGCGTTATAAGGAAACCGAGTCCAACGCGGTGCGAGACGAACTAGCCAAGTATCTTAGCCAACAGCCATGCCATAGCTGTGGCGGAACAAGACTGCGTGAAGAAGCGCGTAATGTGTTTGTTACTGAAACCACACTACCGGCTGTCGCTGATATGTCGATTGCCGACGCACTGACATTTTTCAACCAAATCGAACTAACCGGCAAGCGGGCACAAATTGCCGAGAAAATTCTTAAAGAAATTAACGACCGATTAAGCTTTTTGGTCAATGTGGGGTTAAATTATCTGTCCATGTCCCGCAGCGCCGATACCTTATCCGGCGGTGAAGCACAACGTATTCGTCTTGCCAGTCAGATTGGTGCAGGTCTGGTAGGCGTCTTGTATGTATTGGATGAACCTTCAATTGGATTGCACCAGCGTGATAACGAACGCTTATTGACAACGCTGAATCATCTGCGTGATTTGGGCAATACCGTTATCGTAGTGGAGCATGATGAAGATGCGATCCGCGCCGCCGATCATATTGTCGATATTGGCCCAGGCGCCGGTGTGCATGGCGGCGAGATTGTCGCGCAAGGTAATCTGGATGATATAAAAAACAATCCTGCCTCATTAACCGGCAAGTTTCTAAGTGGCGTAGAAAAAGTGCAAGTACCTGCCGTACGCACACCAATTAGCGAGCAAGGCTGGATCGAACTTAAAGGCGCAACAGGTAACAATCTGCAAAACGCTGATTTACGCGTGCCGATTGGTTTAATGACCTGTGTTACCGGTGTGTCAGGATCAGGTAAATCAACCCTGATTAACGATACTTTCTATAAAATTGCTCATCGCGATCTCAATGGTGCTACCACCGGTGAACCAGCACCGCACCAGTCTATTAGCGGGCTGGAAAAATTGGATAAAGTCGTCGATATCGATCAAAGTCCGATTGGCCGCACCCCACGCTCCAATCCCGCCACCTACGCGGGTATTTTCACCCCAATTCGGGAGCTATTTTCCGGCACTCAGGAAGCCCGTTCACGCGGTTACAAACCGGGACGTTTCAGTTTTAATGTTAAAGGCGGACGCTGTGAGGCCTGTCAGGGTGACGGTGTAATTAAAGTAGAGATGCATTTCCTGCCCGATGTATACGTCCCTTGTGATGTATGTAAAAGCAAGCGTTACAATCGCGAAACACTGGAAATACAGTATAAGGGCAAGAATATTCATCAAGTACTGGAAATGACGGTAGAAGACGCCCGCCAGTTCTTCGATGTCATACCCGCAATTTCACGTAAGTTGCAAACCTTGATGGATGTAGGTCTGTCATATATTCGCCTTGGCCAGGCTGCAACCACTCTGTCTGGCGGTGAAGCCCAACGTGTGAAGCTGGCCAAGGAGTTATCCAAGCGGGATACCGGCCAGACCTTGTATATTCTGGATGAGCCAACAACCGGCCTGCATTTTCAGGATATCAAGCAGTTGCTTGAAGTACTGCATCGCTTGCGTGATCACGGTAATACTATGGTGGTGATCGAACATAATCTGGATGTGATTAAAACCGCTGACTGGATTGTCGATCTGGGACCGGAAGGTGGTTCCGGTGGAGGACAGATTATTGCCGAAGGTACACCGGAACAATTGGCCGAAATGGCGCAATCGCATACTGCCCGTTTTCTAAAACCATTACTTAACCAGTCTCGCTAAGACATTAAGGAGTAGCCATGCTTTCGGAGCATTTTAAAGTGCGTTTTTACGAAACAGATGCACTTAAGCATGTCAGCAACACCGTTTTGGTAGGGTGGTTTGAAGCGGCTCGCGAGCCTTTATTTAAACTTTTTAATGACGAACTCGATCTGGATAACTGGCCCCTGATTTTGGCCAGTTATAAAGTCGATTTTATAGCACAGATTTTTTACGGCCAGGAAGTCGAAATAAAAACCGCTATCAGCCGCTTGGGGAATAGTTCATTCGAGGTGTACCAGCAAGTCTGGCAAAACAATAAACTCTGTGCCGAAGGCCATACTACGATGGTCCATTTTGACTATCAAAGTCAAAAATCTGCACCTATTCCCGCCGCTATAAAACAGCAACTACAAGGGCTAATAGCGCATCAATAATCTATTTACAACTGCGGTTAAGTAGGAAAAATATTTGCGTTATCAGTAACTTTTGAATTAATTTAGCTTTGAATCGTTCTTGTACACAGCCAAGATCAACACGCTACAACTAGTAAGGATTGGCTTTCGATATGCGGCAAACAGTTTTTATCATACTACTGGTAGCGACCCTTTATTTTGCTTGCAAAGCTCATGCGACTCGAATTGAAGTATTGGTGAACAGTTCCAACGAGGTGCCATTATCTAATATTGCGGTATATCTGGAACCCGTTGATAAAACGGATATGCCGGTTAAAGCAGCACCAAAAGACCATAGTGCAATTATGGATCAGATTGATAAGCAGTTTAAACCGCATATATTGGTGGTGCAAAAATCAGCCTGGGTTAATTTTCCCAATTCCGATTCAATTAAACACCATGTTTATTCTTTTTCTGACGCCAAGTCTTTTGAATTAAAACTATACAGCGGTGGTAGCGCGTCATCGATACAATTTGAGCAAACCGGAGAGGTCGCATTAGGCTGCAACATTCATGACTGGATGCTAGGCTATATCTACGTTGTTGATACCCCCTGGTTTGGTAAAACCGATAAACAGGGTAAAGTTACTTTGAACGTCCCTGCCGGTGAGTATCAGTTGAAATTCTGGAGTCCCTTGCTCAAACAAGCAGATAAGGGCTTTTCCAAACTAGTGCAGATACAGCAGGATACAACCACCACACTCATACTCAAAGATGAGTTGCAGCCTGCTTTGATCGATTATGAAGATACCGATGAGCTAACAGGTTACTGAGCCTATGCCCAACTTGTCGCCTAAAATACTCACCTTAGCTATTGTTGTAAGTACATTAATATCAACAGCAACGGTTGAAGCAGCGGAAATAAAGGGCCTGATAGAAGGCGGTTACGTCGATGCCCAATACGACAAATCCTGGCTCAACAGTTGGATGGAAGGAGGGGTGGGCGTTCTGCGTTTTAATCGGGATGATCGATTTGAATTTTCACAGGCTGCTCTTGAATCCAATGGTGATCTATTCAGTGACATCAGTTATCAACTGGTCGCCAACTATTACCCCGATGGTGATAGCCACATAGGTTTAACCGAAGCCTTTGTCACTTACGCACCATTAAGCCGTGATTTAAAACACCAGCTAAAGATCGGTATGTTTTATCCGGCAATGTCGTTAGAAAATGTCGATACCGGCTGGAATAGCCCTTACACTTACAGTTTTTCCGCTATTAACGCCTGGATTGCAGAGGAAATTCGGACCATTGGTGCCGAATGGTCCGTCACCCGCTCTGGCAGAAAATACCATAGCCCGCACAGTTTTACCGCCGTTGCCTCGGTATTTAAAGCCAATGATCCGGCCGGCACCCTGTTAGCCTGGCGAGGTTGGGCCGTACATAACCGGCAGACCCTGCTTAACGAGAAGATCTACTTCGCTGATTATTTCCAGTTTGGTGCATTTGACAAGCCCTTCCCTGATTACCTGACAGTCACCGAAGAAACAGATGGACGCTGGGGTTATTATGTCGGTATCAACTGGCGATACTTGCAAAGTACCGACCTGCGGGTTTATTACTATGATAACAATGCTGATCCGCTAACAACGGAACCTAACTGGCAATACGCATGGGAAAACCGTTTTACTTCCGTCGCGTTGCAGCACAAGTTCAATGCGGACTTTCGCATACTGGCGCAATGGATGAAGGGTGAAACTGGTATGGGTAGTTGGGATAAAGGCGTATATACCGATTTCTCATCCTGGTATCTATTAGGCAGTTACCAATGGCAACAGCATCGTTTTTCGGTTCGTTATGATAAATTTGATGTCAAAGAGACCGATAATAATCCTGCCGATCCGAATAATAGCAACGGTGACAGTGTCACTGTCGCCTGGCGTTACGATCTGGATAAAAACTGGAATGTGGGTGCCGAATGGTTACATATCACCAGCGATAACCAAAACCGGGCATTGTGGAGTAACTGGACTGCCAAACATACACAACGACAAATAATGATGCTGATTCAATATCGTTTCTAGCTTTTAAACCTTGAACTGACGTGCAATGGCTTCAAGGCTGCTTGCCAACTCAGCTAGTTCGGCACCGGCTTCGGCTAGTTTCCCTGAACTACTGGAGGTTTCTTCGGTACGCTGATTAATTTCATCAACATGGCTAACGATAGTATGGGATACAGTTTGTTGTTCCTCGGTCGAGCGCGCTATTTGGTCGTTCATCTGACTAATACGGCTGATAGTTTCAGTAATTGCCGACAAGCTGCTGCCAGCTTTATTGGCGGTTTCGACACTTTTTTCTGCCCGTTCAATTCCCTTGTCCATAGCCGACACGGCCAGTCTGGCCGCATTTTGCAGTTGTTCAATTGTGGTCTGGATTTCTTCGGTCGATTTTTGCGTTCGCGATGCCAGAGTACGCACTTCATCCGCTACTACGGCAAATCCACGTCCCTGCTCCCCCGCTCTGGCTGCTTCTATTGCCGCGTTCAAGGCCAACAAGTTTGTTTGCTCGGCAATGCCTTTGATCACATCCAGTACCACACCCACCTGATTGGAATCTGATTCCAGCTTCTGGATCACTTCACCGGTTTCTTTGACATTATCGGCCAGATTCTGAATACTGCTCACGGTGCTATCCACCACACTTTGACCATCTATCGCCGCACCGGATGCGTCACTGGCGGCACTCGATGCCTCAGCGGCACTTTCTGCCACGGCGGCAACGGACGTACTCATGTCATCCACAGCTCGCTTGGCACTGTCGGCAGAACGTCGTTGCACATCAATAATCTGATTGGTTTCGTCGGTCAAATGATTCAAATCCTGAGCCAATTTTGATAGCGGTAAAGTGGTGTTAACAATATCCCGGACCACACCTTGCAATTTCTCCATAAATTGGTTGAACCATTTTACCAGTTCGCCAATTTCATCTTCGGCTTTGGTCTGGATCCTGACAGTCAAATCGCCGTCTTCCTGGGCAATATCGCGCAACGAATTAACCACTTGTACAATGCTGCCTTTAATACCTTTCACTATAGGTATGGCTGTTGCGAACAACAAAAAAGTCGTCACTACGCCCATAATAATGCCCAGATAAATGACCGAACTGGCAGCATCATTAGAGTCCTGAATAGCGTTTTCAAAAGCACTCAATCTATCGGCGGTAAATTTCTTCAAATTAACCGTCGTCTGTTCAAAACCGCTATTCATCTGCGCTGACAATTCACCTATCTTGGAGAAATCAGCGGTATTGTTCACCATCGACTCGGATACCCCATAAGCAACATTGAAATATTCATCAAAACTGTTCAGGATCTGGTTTGCTTCGGCGCTTAGCTTGGGATTAATCGATTTAAGCTGATTCAGGTTATCACGGGTAGATTCTGCGTACATTTTGGCATTGCCCAATGCTTCCTCATCGCCGGTAGTCACCGCACTGCTTAGGGTGTCTCGCACCTTCTCCATCAACACCAACGCCTGATTACTGGTCTGCAACGCAGGGAATTCAATACTTTTTGCGTCTTCCAGTAAACTGACGTTATTCAGCGAAGTATGAGTAGAAATGATGAGATAAATAATAAAACTGACAGTACCAATGATCGGGATCAGAAATATTTTCTGAGCAATAGACATACGCAACATAAAATTCATTCGGACTTCAATCCTTATGCTGAAAAGGAGCTAATCTTTCGTATTTAATGGCGCCTGTTGAGCTTTGGCGTATCAACATTGGCAATGTTGATAACAAAAATAAAAGATTATTAACCTCTTATATCGACAGAAAACCTTTAATATTTAACGCTTTGCTTTATGCAAACCAATATTAGTCAAGTTTCATCCAGAATGAAAATTCTGTCCTGCTTATCGGATCAGCCAGCGATTTAAATTAACCGTCGTAAGGAAGAACATCTGTTCCCGCAAGGCTATAACCTACGGTAGCAATATCTCCGGACCATTGTTGAGTGGATAAAGTACCCACAATCCAGATGGGATCATATAAATTTTCGATCTTAATCCCTTTGGCAAAGGTCACATGGACTATCTGGTTAGCCGGTGGGGGTGGAACATGGATGCAAGCGCCAAAATAAGGTACCAGTAAAAACTCGGTCAGACTGTTTTCATCACCTTCCAGTGGCACCACAAAGCCGGGAATTCTGACTTCCAGTCCGTTGTATTCCGCCACCACAGGGGCATGCTGAGATTGCTGACCATTGCTGCTATTGGCGTTGTGATCAACCTGCTGTTCTGGTTGTACATAATCCTTGGGCACCAGATCTTCCCAGAACAGTTCCTTGGTTTCAGCCATACACAACATGGGTAACAAACAAAGTAATAGTAGTTTTTTCATTTTGAGATCTGCACTTCGGTCGGGTTCAACACAAGACCAGGGGTATTCGCCCAGCCAAATAAATTACAGCTTACCTCAGCCCCCGGCATCGGGATACGAGGAATATTAAGTGCCAGCACAAGTGAACAGAGGGTAAAACCGGTACCAATCATAAACACCAGCGCGGGAGAGGTTAACCATACCATGCCTAACAACGCCGGGATAATGACCGCTGCAATATGATTAATAGTAAAACTGACGCCTGATGTTGACGCTATATCACGGGGGTCGGCAATTTTTTGCAAATAGGTTTTCATTGCAATTGCCATGGCAAAGAACAAATGATCGATAACAAATAATGCGCCAGCCAGGATGGCATTTTCTACGATAGCATAACCACTAAAGAGCATGGCCAGACCCACATATTCAATCACCAACGCGTTACGCTCACCAATCCGGCTGATCCATTTACCAATAGCCGGGGCAAATAGCAGATTGAATACATAATTGATCATAAACAACAAACTGATATCGCCCACCGAATAACCGAACTTTTCGACCATCATAAACGCGGCAAACACCACAAAAATTTGTCTGCGGGCGCCACTGAAAAACGTCAGGCAGTAATACAACCAGTAGCGCTTGCGCATTAATAACTGTTTGTGCTGAGTAGAAGGCTGTTTAAATTGGGGGAAAACAGCCCATAACAAAACACAGATAATCAATCCCGCTCCACCCGCCAACATATACACAGTGTTGTAACTGATCGCCAAGCCTTCCATCAAGATCCAGATCAGCGCATAAGCCAACAAGGAAGCAAAACCTTTCACCGCCAGTTGCTTGCCCATAAAATGGGCGCTGTCCTCTTTGCTTAACCATTGCAAGGTCAGCGACTGGTTAACGGTTTCGAAATAATGAAATCCGATCGACATTAAAACAGTGGTGCAATACAAACCTATTTCAAACGGAAACCAGCCGGTTATGGCCACTCCCACCGACATCAAGGCCAGTGAAATTAGTGCAAAATGTTGCTCTTTGATGACCAGTAAAACAAATACAGCGGTAAAGGCCAGGAACCCCGGGACTTCCCGCAAACTCTGCAAAATACCGATTTCCGCGCCGCCAAACTGGGCTTTTTCAATCACAAAGTTATTCAGTAACGCATTCCACACCGAAAACGTTAGCGGCATCACAAATGCCATGGCTAACAACAAGTACTGGGGATTATGGCGCAATGCGCGGAAAGCTGACATGGATAGTATTTTCACTCTTAACGACTTGATTTATTGTCCCACAATACAACAAAAAGGCCAGCCTGCTGGCTGGCCTTTTCTGGCGAACGGCAAATAACTGGCAATTAGAATGCCGGTTTTTCTTCGCTGTTATTATAACGCTCAACGCTGGATACAATTTCTGCTTTAGCGGCAGCGGCATTATCCCAGCCATCGATTTTAACCCACTTGTTAGGTTCCAAATCCTTGTAATGGGCAAAGAAGTGCTCAATCTGGTTACGCAGTAACTCTGGCGTTTGATCGACATCGGTAATACCGCGATAAATGGTCGACAACTTGTCTGCAGGCACAGCCAGAATTTTCGCATCGGTACCGGATTCATCAGTCATATTCAGTACGCCAACCGGACGGCAGCGAATCACTGAACCGGCCAATAACGGGAACGGAGTCATGACTAGCACGTCTACCGGATCACCGTCTTCAGATAAAGTATGTGGCACATAACCATAGTTAGTTGGGTAATGCATGCAAGTGGCCATAAAGCGATCCACAAAAATGGCACCAGAATCTTTATCCACTTCATATTTCACCGGATCGGCGTGAGCCGGGATTTCAATAATAACATTGACTTCTTCTGGCAGGTTCTGACCTGCGGGAACTTTACTTAGACTCATTTTCTATTACCTGCTTGGGTGAAATTTTTGAGCGCGAATTATATAGATTTAACCGCCCTGATTCAAAGGCATTGGCGAATATTTCCGCGCTTTGAGCAATATTTGTGATTGTCTCTACTCTCAACGCTGGTTATAGTTAAACCAGTAACGAAAAACACTAACAAAACAATAACAAAGCGTGTTCTTGTCGAGTCAGGTTTGTTGTTAAAAACCTGTCATGTTATCCGTCAGGAAGTTGTCGCTCTTTGTGTCACACTTTTACGGGGACACTATGAACGAAATGTTATTACTACCGCCAGTCCTTGGCATCGCCGGTTTACTCTGTGCACTGGTTATTTATTTTCTTATCACTAAACACAAAGTCACTAATCAGGCGATTAGCAAAATAGCCGATGCTATCCATTTGGGAGCCATGGTGTTTATGCATCGCGAATACAAGATGCTGCTGATTTTTGCGGTGATCCTGTGCGCCATCCTGTACTTTGCCCTCGGCCAAAATACTGCGTTGGCCTTTGCAGTGGGTGCAATTTGCTCAGCGCTGGCCGGCTACATTGGTATGTTCACCGCGACCAAGGCCAATGTACGCACAACTCAGGCGGCCCATGATACGGGTTCGGCCAAAGCATTATCCATTGCCTTTATGGGTGGCTCGGTGATGGGATTGTGTGTCGCGGCGATGGGATTGCTCGGGCTTGGTGTTTTGTACTGGTTTTTTGGCGGCGATCCGCACACTGCGCATGTTATCCACGGCTTCGGTATGGGTGCCTCCTCGGTGGCGCTGTTCTCACGTGTGGGTGGCGGTATTTTTACCAAGAGTGCCGATGTCGGTGCCGATTTGGTAGGTAAAATTGAAGCGGGTATTCCTGAGGATGATCCACGCAATCCTGGAGTGATTGCCGACAATGTGGGTGACAATGTGGGTGATGTTGCCGGCATGGGCTCGGATATTTTTGAATCTTATTGCGGGTCGATGATCGCTACGATAGCCATTGCTTCAACCATGGCACTGGATATGATGGGTGCCCGCGAAAATTTGATGTTCCTGCCCTTGGCATTGGCTTCTGCCGGACTGATTTGTTCGGTACTGGGCATTATTCTGGTTAATCTGTTGTCCTCCAGTAAACCGGAAGTGGCTTTACGGGCTGGCACTATGTCCGCAGCCGTTCTGTTTATCATCGCTGCGCACTTTGTGATTAGTTACCTGCAGATTTCCAGCCATGTCTGGTGGGCGGTAATATCCGGAGCAGTCGGTGGCATTATTATCGGCCTGGTGACTGAATATTACACCGCTTCCACACCGGTTAAACGCATTGCAAAATCCGGTGAAACCGGCCCGGCCACAGTCATGATCACAGGTTTGTCAGTGGGTATGCAATCGGTGGTTGTGCCGGTATTAACTATTTGCGCGATTATCTACGCCTCGACTGAGTTAGCTGGTTTGTACGGCGTGGGGATTGCCGCAGTAGGAATGTTGGCGACAGTAGGTATTACCATGGCGATAGACGCTTACGGCCCGGTGGCAGATAACGCCGGTGGCATTGCCGAAATGGGCGGATTAGGTGAAGAAACCCGTAAGATTACCGATTCACTGGATGAATTAGGTAATACCACGGCAGCCATCGGTAAAGGCTTTGCGATTGGGGCAGCGGCGTTAGCTGCATTGGCCATTATTGCCGCATTTATCAAAACCATGACCTTTCATTACCCGGAGTTCACCTTAAATCTGGGTAACCCCAAAGTGTTGGTCGGTCTGTTTATTGGCGGGGTCATCCCGTTCCTGATCGCTGCTATTACCATGACAGCTGTAGGCGACGCGGCCTTTGAGATGATTCAGGAAATTCGCCGCCAGTTTAAGGAAATTGCCGGCCTGATGGAAGGTACGGCGGAACCGGATACCGGCCGATGTGTGGATATTGCCACTCAGGCGGCACTGAAGAAAATGATCTTGCCCGGTGTGATTGCGGTAGCCGCTCCGCCAGTGGTGGGATTCGGATTGGGTGCTTATGCCTTGGGCGGAATGTTAGGAGGAGCGCTACTAGGCTGCGTATTAATGGCGCTAATGATGGCCAACGCCGGGGGGGCCTGGGACAATGCCAAAAAATATGTCGAAAAAGGCAATTTTAGCGGTAAAGGATCAGATGTGCATGCCGCCACCGTTGTGGGTGATACTGTCGGCGACCCATTCAAGGATACCTCCGGCCCGGCGATGAATATTTTGATCAATGTGATGGCGATTGTCAGTCTGGTTATCGCCCCGCTACTATAACCAATAGTAGTAACAAAACCGTTATAAGCCGCTCCAGTTTGAGCGGCTTTTTTTTGGACATGCTAGTCTGACGGATAGAGACCACCAACATAGAAAATATAAATTATCACCTATGGCTAACAATACTGGCGACAACAGCATAAACCAGATACTCGATCTGGACGCCCTACCGATGATACTGCAACAAATTCATCAGGAAGTGATCAATGAATATGGACAGGGCAACGTTGCTGACTATATTCCTGGCTTGGCCCAAGTCGATCCGCAACAATTTGGCATGGCATTGCGTACCGTGGATGAACAGGAGTTTACCGTTGGAGCCGCCGATACCGCCTTTTCAATCCAGAGTATCTCCAAACTGTTTACCTTAATGTTGGCGCTGGATATCGTTGGAGAGGAACTATGGCAACGTGTCGGCCGCGAACCTTCCGGCATGCGTTTCAATTCTCTGGTGTTACTGGATTCAGAGGGTGGTATTCCGCGCAATCCTTTTATCAACGACGGCGCCATAGTGGTAACCGACGTAATTGCCGCCAGAAGCGCCGCACCGGCAAGACGCATAGAAGAATTTATCGCCTCGCTTTCCGGCAATGACAGCAACCGTATTGATCAACAGATTGCCGCCGGCGAACAGGCAACCGGCTTTCGTAACGTCGCGATTGCCAATCTGCTCAAGGGCATGGGCAACCTGGAAGCAGAGGTCGAACAAACCCTCGATTGCTACTTTAAACAATGTGCCATCACGATGAGTTGCCGTGATTTGGCCAGGGCAATTGAGTGTTTGGCCAATCGTGGAAAGTCCCATTTCAAGTCCAGCTTTCACGCCGAAAAAATGGATAAACGCATCAACTCGCTAATGCTGACTTGTGGTCTATACGATGCGGTAGGAAACTTTGCCTATAATGTCGGGTTACCGGCAAAAAGTGGTGTCGGTGGCGGCATAGTTGCCGTTTGTCCCGGACAATACACTGTGGCTGTATGGGCGCCAGAACTGGATCGATACGGTAATTCGGTACTCGGTCAGCTCGCGTTGGAGAAGCTGACCAGTTACACCCATACCTCAATTTTTTAAATCAGTCGAGCTTGACCCACTCTTCTTGATAAAATTTGAAACGGATCTTTTCAGGAACCAGTTTTTGAGGGTAAGTGCGTACCAACCAATGACGCAACCCTGCCATTAGCTCAGCCTTGGTTGGCGCTTTGGCAATACAGTTCTCGCCAAATAAATAGGCCTGGAACTGACCGGGAAATTCACGTACGACAATGGTCAGTTCATTTTTTAGCGGATAATACGCAATATTATAAATGGCAAACCAATGGCACAGCGCTGCAGCAATAATGGTAAAATGAAACAATTCATGGGCGCCTATCACCCCGTCAATCAGCACCGGCCACTGGGCGTAATCCAGCAATGCACCAATGGTATAAAATAACGCACCGACCACAATCAACTGAGCGACTGATTTACTGATTGTCCATACCCGGATAACGGTGAATATTCCCATCCAGCCCATCGCCAGAAAAAATGACAGTAATAACCCTTCCGACATCGAGCGAAAAAAGATCGCGGTTAAGGTCAGGCCGGTAATTGCCAATGGCCAGATAATTAACAGGGGTAGCCAGCGCGAACGACCTCGCAACAGAATAATATGAAATGGGGTAAATGAACCGGCGATCATGGTAAAAATGGCAGTGTGATCGAGAATACGTAGCACCAGACTGGCCTGACTGCCCTTTTCAAGCAAATGATAGACACCGCTCAAGGCAAACAACGCGACAGCAAAAAAACTGAACACCAGCAGACTGAGCTGTCTGGCAGTGTTGCCACGCCCCTTATACAGGGTAAAAATAGCCAAAATCAGAAAAACACCGGCAGTAAGCAAATGAGAAATGGCATTAACCGGCTCGCTAAAGCCCGGAATTGGAATAATCGACATATTGACACCCGGTTGGTAACCTATGACTATAAGTTTAGTGACAAATTATGACATTTAGGTGCCCAGTTGCTGAATCGTCAGGATTGTTACCTGCAAATGCAACAAGTCGGCAAATATATCGCCGACTTTAACCGTATAAACGCAACCAGATTAGTCTATTTATAGTATTCCAGACAGGTTTCAACTTCGTCTTTGGAACCTAAAATCACCGGCACTCGTTGATGGATTTCGGTTGGCATGACTTCCATAATGCGTCCTTCACCGGTATCGGCCAATCCACCAGCCTGTTCCATCAAAAATGCCATAGGATTGGCTTCATATTGCAGACGTAACTTGCCTGGGATCGCCGGATTACGTTTGTCGAACGGATAAGCAAAAATGCCGCCGCGAGACAGCACCCGATGAATATCACCCACCATCGCCGCCACCCAGCGCATATTATAATCTTTACCTCTTGGCCCTTCCGTGCCAGCCAGTAAATCTGCCACATAATTTTGCATCGGCTCTTCCCAATGGCGCTGGTTAGAGCTGTTGATAGAAAATTCGTTAGTTTCGGGTGGTACCTGTACATTGGCTTTAGTAACCAGGAATCCCCCATGAGTTTTATCCAGGGTATACAGGTGTGTGCCGCGTCCGGTAGTCATCGCCAACATAGTGGATGGTCCGTACAGTACATAGCCTGCCGCAACCTGTTGAGTGCCAGGTTGCAAAAACGCCGACGGGTCGGTGGTTTCCATCCATTGAGGGGCGTGCATAATGGAAAAAATCGTGCCGATAAGGCTGTTCACATCAGTATTGGATGAACCATCCAGCGGATCGAAGCTGACCAGATATTTTCCGTCAGGCGCGCAACCGATTACATTATCTTCTTCTTCCGAAGAAACCGCTTTAACGTATCCCGATTCGCTCAAAATATCGCGCAAGATATGATTGGCAATGACATCCAGCTTTTTCTGGCGCTCACCTTGTACATTGTCGCTTAGTGTTGATCCCAGCACGCCAGCCAAGGCGCCTTGACTGACCCGGAAGGATATTTCCTTACAGGCGGCCAATAAAGTTCGGATCAGCAGGATCAATTCAAGGGGACAGCCGTCTTCCTGCAGTTGTGTGTTAAGTCTTTTCATTGTTGTCGTTGACCTTAGTGTTGTTGGTGTAGGATAAATTAGGTTTTGCCACTGTTTACCGCAGCTTTAACCATTGTGCTGTTGCTATCACTCGCGCCGGTCATTGGCAAAATGAAAAGACCAGAATCTGTGCCATCACCATCTCATTAAAACCGGCCTGGACACGAAAAAATAGCGGTTATTATTGTTATACAGACCACTGAATTGTAATGCTTTTATATCGATAACTCATTAATCAACTTAGTAAAATTGATAATGGTTCTGTAAACTTGGTTATATCTAAAGGCGATAACGCCATCTGCTACACGCCAATTCATTGCACAACGGGAATTAACATGACGCAAAACAGCAAACAAATAACACTGGCGATAACGGGAGCATCCGGTGCTCCTTATGCGTTGCGTTTACTGGATTGTTTGCTAAAGGCAGATTATCAGGTTTTTGTATTAATATCCTCGGCCGCGCGCGTTGTATTCATAACTGAACAAAATTTGAAAATACCGGCTAATCCGCAAGCGGCCAGCCAGTTTTTTGCCGAATATTTTCAGGTACAACAACAGCAGGTCCGCGTATGTGGTAAAGATGAATGGTTTTCACCGGTTGCATCCGGTTCGGCAGCGCCCAAACAGATGGTGGTATGTCCCTGCTCTACCGGCACGTTATCAGCCATTGCCAGTGGTGCCAGTGATAACCTGATAGAACGCGCCGCCGACGTGGTAATCAAGGAAAAAGGCCAATTGATCCTGGTTCCCAGAGAAATGCCACTTTCCACCATTCACCTGGAAAACATGCTGAAACTGTCACAGATTGGCGCGACTATTATGCCCGCTGCTCCGGGGTTTTATCACAATCCGCAATCAATACAGGATTTAGTCGACTTTGTGGTAGCGCGCATACTCGATCATTTAGGACTGGATCAGAATCTAATGGAACGTTGGGGGTACGGAAAGGGTGAGTCCTAAATCCCCCAACGAGTTAAACATGTTGATCAAATAAAATCGCGTTACCATCAGGATCAACCACTGAAAAGTTCGCCGGGCCAGACTCTCCGCTAACCGCATTTTGCACAATATCAAATCCCTGATTAATCAGATGTTGCTGTACTTGCCGAATGTCGGTAAAGGTTTCCAGATTTTGTGCTCCCTGATCCCAACCGGGATTAAAGGTCAGAATATTGTTTTCGAACATCCCCTGAAACAGACCGATATTGGTTGCACCATTTTTCATTATTAAGTAATTGTGTGCCTGATCCCCAGCAAAAACTGCAAAGCCAAGTTTTTGATAAAACAGCCTGGATTTTTCAAGATCTTTCACGGCAAGGCTTACTGAAAAACAACCCAGTTCCATACTCTGCTCCTTCTACAATGCAACCCTCTGTCGATTATATGTCCCTTTGATAAGCATACTCAGTTAGACCCAAATCCGCCAATACCCTGTCCAGATGGGCATAGGCTTGTGGCGTCGGGCCCGGATAATCTCCGGCAATAGGAACGTTGCCCACATAACCGATATCTTTGATACCTTGCGGTGTGCTGTAAAAAGCAGCCAGTACCAGACGACGAAAACGTCCGAAAGCCGCAGCAATACGTTTGAATTGCTGAGGTGTTTGTTCATTCTCGTAGGCTATATCATCGATAATAGCCAAACGTTGTGACTCGTTTAACGCGACAAAAGCTTGGTTAAATCTTATTTGCGCTTCATCATCAATCCAGACCAGTGCCGAAAGAATAGTTAGCCTGTCTCTTTGCTGTCTGGCATAAGGCGCACTTACCCACTCGTCGACTACATCAGGTACTTTGACCTCGGAAGCGGAAGGAATAGCACCGTCACGGGGAACCAGAATATCCGACAATACAGCCACTAAATTTAATTGCTCGGCAGTTAAGGTTAACGGCCAGGGCGACTCCGGTGGCAAGATTAAATTGGGATCTTTTCCATATCCCCTGGCATCAATAACGGGCAAATCCAGGTTGGGCCAATGGCCAACGTCGGCTTTTACCGCATGTTCATCAACAGCGACACATCCCCCGACCAAAGGCAACATGGCCCCTGCCGCCAATATCCCCATGCATTTTAACGACTGGCGGCGTGTCATTCCTGCCTGGTACTGATACTGGCTGCCGTTATCACCAGTGGCTTGTGATTTATTCTGTACCATTTTAAAGCACTCCCTTGTCGAGTTGCTGTCCTAACCAGGCGGCATTGCGCATGGCCAGGGTCATAATGGTCAATGTACAATTTTTATGCGGATTAGATGCAAATACCCCACCATCCATAACAAACAGATTGGGACAATCCCAGCTTTGCCCCCATTGATTGGTTACCGAATCCTGTGGCGATGCCCCCATGCGGGTAGTACCGACTTCATGAATAATTTGCCCACCTTTTAAAATCGCCTGATCGGCTGGCGGCAAATCGCCCACTTCGGCCCCCATGGTCGTCAGAATATCTTTGGCGGTTTGCATTCCATGTTCAATTTGCTTGAGTTCGTGCTCTGACCATTGCCAGTGAAAACGGGCTACGGGAATGCCCCACTTGTCGGTAACGTTGTCATCAATATCCATATAACAGTGCTCATTGGGTAACATCTCACCGCGCAAGGAAAACCACACAAAAGCGCCGTAATTATCCTTAACCTGTTGTTTTAACGACAGGCCGTAACCCTGCACATCGCCTTCCACGCCAGCCCCCGGCTCGCGAAAACGACTGCCAATTTCAAAATGATAACCTCGTGGGAAAGCCAGTTCGCCTTTCTCTTGTGCCTTGTGTCCCCACCACGGAATAAACAAGTGGTTGGAAGTATGCCCGTCCTCATTATAAATAGGTCGGCCACGCAGTGCCGGGATAAGTGCGCCCAAATCAGCACCGGTCGAATCCATCAAGTTTTTACCCACCTGGCCACTGGAATTAGCCAATCCATTAGGGAAACCTTCACTCTTCGAGTTGAGTAACAAGCGTGCAGTTTCACAAGCACTGGCCGCTAATACCACTGCTCGGGCAGTAAGTTTATGCTCGCTACCGTCAGTTTTATCTATATAAGTGACGCCGGTTACTTTACCGGCTGAATCAACGTCAACGGATTTGACCATTGCACCGGTAATAACCTGCAAATTGCCGGTGGCTTTTGCCATCGGAATTAACGAGGTGGTGGTTTGAAAGGCCGCGCCGATTGAACACCCACGGCCACAGGGAGTAGCATAAAAACAGGCTGCACGCTGATCTTTGGGGCGAGTTAATACCGCTCTATGCATGGGCGCAACGGGAATACCCAGTTTTTTTGCCGCTGCTGCCACCAGCAACTCGGTGATACGGGGTTTTGGCGGAGGCTGCAGTATCCCCTCTGCTGAAGGTGGCATATCATCCAAACCGGTGTTGGTGCCACAGACACCCACCAGTTCTTCAGTTTTATCGTACCAGGGGGCGATGTCGGCATATTCGAACGGCCAGTCAGCTCCTAATCCGTCGCGGCTTTTGCCTTTAAAATCATGTGCACTAAAACGTAGTGAATAGCGTCCCCAGTGATTGGTTCTGCCACCCAACATGCGGGCACGCCACCACATAAATTCCGAATTTTCGGCGGTGGTATAAGGTTCATTAGGTACCTGCCAGCCACCGTCGACGGTAGCATCATAAAAACCGAAGTCCTTGTCTTCATTGCCAGCGCCCATTAATGGAGCTTCACCATTACGTTTAAACATCGGCGTTTCGGTTTTAGGATCGTAATCCCGCCCGGCCTCGAGCATCAGTACCTTATGACCTAATCGGGTGAGTTCATAGGCGGCCATGGCACCACCGGCTCCGGAGCCGACCACCAATACCTCGTGCTTGAAGCCGTTCATTAGGGCAACTCTTTAATTTTAATGTTTTTAAACCAGACAGGGTTACCGTGGTCCTGCAAACCTATATGTCCTTGCTTGACTCCTGCAAACCCCTCCCAGTCGGCGAACTTGCTGTTTGCCACCAACTCATTCCATTTTTTGCTGTGAATGCTGACCTCTGCCGTTTTCACACCATTTTGCCAGATTTGTAATAGTGAATTATCCAGCCGGATTGTTACCTGGTTCCATTCGCCAGCCACCTTATGCGACGATGTTGGCGAGGCGATCATGTCATACAGAGAACCAGACAGATGAGTGGCCAATTTATTATCCGGGTGTCGTTGATTGTCCAGAATCTGGATTTCCGGCGCATGCGAATAAATATATTGTCCGGTTTCATCCGCCATGATTAAGATGCCGCTGTTACCGGCTTGGGAGATTTTCCAGTCCAGTTTAAGCTCAAAATTCTGATAGGTGGCTTTGGTCAATATATCGCCACCGCCTTCACCGCTAAGCTTGATAGCGCCGTCTTCAACCACCCATTTGTCAGTTAAATCCGTTTTCTTGAAATTCCGCCACTGTTGCATGTCCTTGCCGTTAAATAGCAGCTTCCAACCCGCTGCCTGTTCCTGCGCAGTTAGCTGGTTATCCTGAGCAATAGATTTAAAACTAACTGATATTAAACTAGCCAAAGCAAGTGCGTAGACTATTGATTTCACCATTTATCCCCTGTTTTTTTATGCGCTGTCCTAACCCTTTTTAACTCATACCATAAAGGTAAGCACAACTCGTTGTAGTGACATTGTTAACTGTAAATCTGGTCGAATTCAAGCAATCTGGTTTTTAAAAAATACCAGCAAAGCACAGCCAAGCGGGAAAAACAAAAACCATTTTGGACGCAAGTGTATTCCCAGCAGACTGCTAGTATAAAATAAACTCCACAAACACCACTGCTCACTGGTAAACAATTGTAAATAGCTTATCAGTAGCACTGCGGGAAGCGTTTTAAACATGACATAGGCAACGCCATAAAACCGCTGTATCAATAAAGTATCAGGCAAACTGGCAAGATATAACTGATACTGACGGCGCACCGCTTGCACATCAAAAAGACTGCTAGCGATCAGAATGGCACTGACAAAGCTCAGCAAATTGGCGATATAAGGCTGCACTTGAGGTTCTACCCCCTGAATACAAATAGTAGCCAGAATCAGTAATAGCAGTAATGCAACCCATCGCAATCCTTCATTTCTCGGATTATCCATATCGGCTTGTAGCAATAACCGGTAAAAGCCGCTTGGCCAGCTTCCTAATGTCACCCGTAACCCTGGCAACTGACGTTCAACTACAATAGCTGCAAACCAGATTATCAGCCATTGCCCTTTAACTAATTCATTGGCCCAGGAGCTGGCAATTAACGGCAGCAACAATAAACTCAGCCACGGACGGACACCCTGAACCGCGCTTAGGCTGTAATACCCGCTGAGAAATAACAAAGCAGTAATAGGCAACAATGGTTTAAGTAGTGCACTTATCGAAGCAGCACCGGCATGACCAAGCTGATGAAAAAACATCACTACAACTAATAATAATGGCCCCAGCACAAAGATATTCGCACCGTATAGAATAATCCCCAGTTCGCACCAGTGTCGCTTTGCAGCGCTGATGGGCAGACTGTCGATATACAGCTGATACTGTCTGGCCTGTATACCATCACGCTGCAGTGCCATCCAGCTGTATAGTAATAACAGATATCCCCATAAGGTATTCAGGTAGAGCGGATTATTACTGGTTGAATCCGCCAGTACCCCTAATGCCAATAACGGAATTAGTATTAACGCAGGTAACGCCAGCGGGAACAATGCCACCAGTCCCGTACTGATTTGACGTAAACTATCCAGCCACTGTTTAAGTGATTCATGGTAAATACGAATGCGGAATTGCCAGTAACGGAGCACTGTAAACAGCCTAGCCGCGTTGCAACTGAATATGCCTGACTTGCTGATCCTCGGCTGCCAATGCTTCATGGCTGGCAATAATTACCTGACCGGGATATTCACTAATCAATAGATTCAAACTCAGTCGAGCCTGTTCATCCAGCCCGTTGGTAGGCTCATCCAGCAGCAATAACTCAGGCTGGTGCATAATGGCAGTCATCAGACTGAGTTTTTTCACATTCCCCAACGACAAATCCGCCACTTTAGTCGGTAGATAGTGATTAAGACCAAATTGCTTAAGCCATTTATCATAACAAGAACAAGCAAATTGCCGACGATGGAATTGTAGTATTTCGTCCACTGTCATAAAGGCGGGCAAAGCTATCTTGCTGGCGCTAATGCCAATTTGGCGCTTGATATTGGCCTGCAAAACATCCTGCTGATTAAAACTGATATCGCCTGACTGCGGTTTCACCAAACCCGCCGCCATCAACAATAAAGTGGTTTTACCACTGCCATTGGCACCACTGATCAGCACCCGTGGTTCTTTGATTTGCAACGAAAATTCATTGAACAAACAACGTTGCTGGTAGAACTGGCAGATTTTATTGAAGACTAACAACAGCGGCTATCCTTGGCTTAACAAGATTTGAAACAGGCGATTATCTTTACTGATCAGATGGGGTAAATCAAGGTAATCGCCAAGTAGCCAATCCTGACTTTTAGTTTTTACCAGTTACCGTTTTATTTATCATGGAGTCCCTTGCCGTCGAGGATCTGTGGGGTACATTTTTCTACCCTTGCTATCCGGGTTTTGGCTTGTTTGGCACCCGAAAAATACAGGTTATAGGCTCGCTGCCTTCCCGGTGTCAGCGCTTCAAAAGCCGTTTTCAGCTGTTGGTCTGCATCCAGCCGCTGTTGAAATTCTTGCGCTAAAACCAGCGCATGCTTTTGTTTAAATTCTACCTTCAGCCCAGATTTCTCTACATCAATCGCATTATTGATATATGCCTTGAGTGTGTTTTCCATGGCGGTTATTTGCTGGATATCGGTAAACTTGATCCAGCGCACTGCCTGTGAATTATCCCCGGGTTTAACCAGAATATTGTCAGGGTCCTTTAACAATGCCCCTTTCAAAAAACCCAATGAACAATTGTTTTTCAGTCCATAAATCATCGCAACATTGTGACTTTGGTAGCTATAGCACAGTTTGCCCCATTTCACTTGTTCATCCAGTTGACAGTCGCGTGCAATCTGTCTGAGTTTCTTACGCTCTTCATGCCATTCGCTTTTATCTAACAAGGCCTTAACCTTGGGATCCATGCTTGCTTCCTCCTGACTAGAATTATCTTGGCTGGATAATAATATCAACGCTCTTGCACCGCCAGCCAGATACTCAATTCTTTGCTGTATGCCTGAGTGGTTTAATCGCATATTGGTTGAACTTGTCCATTAGGATAACCTTTGCTCTGACTGCAAAAGAGCGTACTGGTACTCATCTCCCCACGCACCTTTAAAAAAGATATTCTGGATAAAATGCGCTTCGCGCCTGAATCCCAACTTTTCCAGCAAACGACAGGACGCCACATTTCTTGTATCTGTGGTGGCCACCACTCTGTGCTTGTTTAACTCAGTAAACAGATACACCAGAAAAACCGAAACGGCTTGCGTGGCGATATGTTGGCCCTGATTTTGGGGGGCAACGGTAAACCCCATTTCAACTTGGTTGTCATCCATAAAATGTACCGCGATATCACCCAATAATTGATTAGACTGACGTCCGGCAATCGCCAGCTGATACCAGTGTCCGGCTGTGCCAAATGATGAATAGTCGGTCTGATTGAAAAGATCGAGAGCATCCTGATAACTATAGTCTGTCCAACTTTGATATCGGGCCACCTCCTCTTGAGCCCGGTAATGGGCAAAGACGGGCAAATCGGCTTGCTCAAAGGCTCTGACAATAAGCTGTTCGGTTTTTAATATTGGCGTTGTCATTTCAGCACAGGTTATAAGTTCAAATGTAATGGCAGAAAATATACTAACCTCAGCTATTTAAGATTAAAACCTGCAGCGTGGCAGACAAAATAAAAAAGACGCCGTAGCGCCTTTTACATAGCTTGTATAATCGAGTAATTATTCAGCAATAACCTGATAGATCGTCACCGTACCGCTGACTTCATTACCGATAATTAATAACGGATTACCGTTGGGGCTGTCGGCAGCAGCCACAAATTTGATGCTTTCTGGCCCTAAATCACCCGATTCAGCCACCTCGGTACAATCCATACCTTCGGCTTCGTCACAGGGCTCTGTCAAATCATCATCCAGCTCAAAGTCGGTATCAAAATCACGATTGTTATAATGATTGATAAAACTGACGTTAAACGGGCTGGTCACATCATACACAAACAAGTCACCGGAGCGTTCCAGGCCGACAAAGGCATAGTTACGGCCGTCAATTTCTCCCACTGTGATGGCTTCAGGCTCACCCCCCTTGTCATCGGAGCGGTTATCACCCTTGTTCTCGGTATGGGCACTGTTGAAATCGTTGCCTAATATTGCCGCAGAGATTTTCTCGAAATCATCACCTGAGTCGTAAACCATATTGACGTTCTGATCCCAGATTGAGAAGGAACGGCCACCATAGGCATATAAACCTTCGTAAACGCCATCATTGTCCGCATCACCTAATGCGGTGGTCACTTTTAAACGCCCCAAACCATCATCAGCACCACTGGCATCGTATGCGGCCTGTAATTCAGCTGATAACAACATATTCATTTCATCCGGGTCGATAATATCTTCTACCCGCACTTCTTCAGAATAAGCGTCCCAATCACGGGAATCGCCTTCGTTAGCAGATAGAATAAAGGTCGCACCGTTCCATTCATAGGACGCAATGGTATCGGGTTGATACATACCGTATAAGCCTTTTACACTACGGAAAAACGGTACTTCATCTTCGTTGGTGAAATCCAGTTCATATTTGCTCCAGTCTTTAAAACCTAACGCCTTAACTTCAACGGTCATATCATCCAGGTCGATAATGCCGATGGCGTTGCTTTCCTGTAGCGACACATAGGCTTTTTTACTATCGGATGTCACGGCGATATATTCCGGTTCCAGTTCCTGTGCCACGCTGGTACCTGCAGGCCCGGCGAATTTCACTCCAGCCTGTTTCAACAGCGCCATACGCTTGGCATCGGTGTCATAATCTTCGTCATCCAGCAAATCACTGCTGAAGGTCATATCGGTGGTAAAATTGATGGTTGCTGCCGTATCGGCTGGCGTATTGTCGCTAATCGAAATAACCGAAATACTGCCTTCCGGATCAACGTTATAGTCAGTATCCGGTTCACCTTCGTTGGCCACCAGGACCTTGCTACCGTCCGGGCTGAAAGTCAGCATATCGGGCAACGCACCGGCCGCTACTGCTTTAACAAAAGTGCCCTGACCCATTGCATCCAGACTGTAAAACAACACCGCACCCATATCGGTTTTTACTGCGGCTTCAACGGCAATAGCTAACATATCGCCATAAATAGCAATAGAGTTAGCGACACCTAATGCCACCTGCTGATCAACGCCATTGCTATCTTTAACTGTGACGGTATCAGGGAAAGTAAAAGCGGCTGAACTCAAACTGGTGTCGGTTATCGGGTTGGCCACTTCGGTGGTAGGCAGGTTGGCCAGATTAATTACTTCAATATGATTAACAGCAGCGTTAATCGCAAAGGCAGATCCGGAAGTTTTATGGAACTGCACAATTTCAGCGGCGCTCTTACCATAAATCTCAATACCACCAGCGGCAAAACGCCCTACTACTTGCAGGGAAAGATCACGAGTGGCGTCTTGACCATCTGCGCCATTCTGGCCATCGGTTCCCGGCGTACCCGGTGCTCCCTGTTCGCCTGGAACACCGGCCTGACCGTCTTTACCGTCGTCGCCATCGAGCGAGCAAGCAGATAGACCGGCTACCACTGCCAGTGAAAGTAAGCTTAATTTTAATGTTTGTTTCAGTTTCTTCATTGACTGTCCCTTAACTAGATTTTTTATAATAAAAACAACAATCTAGGCTAAGGCAACAATATGAATTTTTTACTACGGTTAGATGAACATAATATGACCGCAATAAAATCGACATACAACTATGCGCCAAGAACGACTAAGGTTTACATTTTTCCAGCAGTGGATTTAAACGACTGAATATATCCGGATTTTCTGCGGTGTAATTTGGTGACAAGAAGAGACGCATCTGGACAGACTCCAACGACTGCTTGTGCCAGGCATATTGGTAGTCTTCATTTTTAGCCGCCAATTCAAATCCCTGGGTATTAGCGATAACAGCCTCGACCCTTTTTTTTAGCAACAACTCTATGGCTTGATTAAAACCGGACGTTTTTACAACCGGCAACTGGTGGCGCTCAATAAACTTTTCCGGCGCCATTGCTCGCCGAACTGTCGCTACCAATGGAGCGGGTTGAGAATAAATATCAACGGGCGATAAAGAATAAACCGCAATTTCACTTTCCAGCAAGACAATGCTGGTTTGTAATGGTGAGGTATTTTCTTCATAGGCTGTCGCAGGAAAATAACCGTCGACCCGGTGCTTATCCACCGCCCAGATATGTCGACCAATAGGAACAGGGATAAACTGGGTGTCGATTTGCAACGCGGCGAAAGCACAGCGGATTTGATCGGGCATCGACCCCATCACTTTATGATTTTCTACATATAAAACTGGTGCAAAATTACCGACACCAGGCCCTAAGGTCGCCAAACGAATTTCGGCTTTATGATTATGCTGATTGGCGGAAGCCGCAACACTAAAAAGACTCGACAGTAAAACGAATAATCCCGTCTGTAATATCACTTTATTAAAAAACACTCTGCTATTCCCGCCGAATTCCCGCGACACCAATCTAACAACGATAGCGTGTTATCCGCTAAAATGGGATTCAATACTAGCTCATAAATCAATCAGATAACACCGAACCGTGCAGCGACAAATAACAGCAGTAAAACTAATTTGGAGTTACTTTGGCACTCTGGGGTAAGATTAGCAATCTAGTATGTTAAACCTACATTGCGGACCTTCATGAAATAGTCATAGGGGTTTGTATTGCTACCGTCGGCGAATGAATCAAGGAAATTTATCGCATCATGTTTAGCGTTGCTGATAAGGCCATTTGGCCTAAAATCAAAAGTTATTATTTCGATAATGGTTATGCCATCATCGACACACATATTGATGATGGAATTATTGAGTCTTTATCTAAAGATCTGTATCAGTGGTTTGAAAATAAAAAACTCCCCTCAAATAATGTTAGTTATTTTGCACCCAACAGACTTCAAGATGGTTGGCGAATAGATAGCCGAATCAAAAGCATAGCCTTAGATAAAACCATCAATAGTTTACTGCACTTCATGTACAACCGTTTACCTAGACCTTTTCAAACTTTAAATTTTTATCAAGGAACCGAACAACCTGAACATTCCGATGCAATTCATTTTAATTCAGAACCTTTTGGCATGATGTGTGGGGTATGGCTGGCTCTTGAAAATATTAACCAAGATCAAGGGCCACTAGTTTTTTATCCTGGTTCAAATAAATTACCCGACATGGACTTTCGGGATCTTGGATTGATGCCAAAAGGCAGCGATTTTAGAGAATATTCTGTCGCAATTAAGCAGATGATTCTGGATCATGGATTTGAACCGAAATACGGCTTGTTAAAGAAAGGCCAAGCGATAATATGGTCAGCAAATTTACTACATGGTGGCAGCAGGAGGTTAAGTAACAAAACTCGTTTATCTCAAGTAAGTCACTATTATTTTGAAAATTGCCGATATTGGCGACCCAGTGCAAGCTATGAAACTAGAGCCTATTTTGAGCCCTCCTGGATTACAACCTATGAAACTCCCTGCAAACTTAATCCAATAAGCTATTTCAGCAAATTAATTAAACGTTCAATTAAAGAGTAATCGATTCAATCAAGCGAAAAAGTCCTTACCTTTTCAATAAGCTGTTCTATATAGACATTAATACAGATGTGAACATAACTAATTTGACGCTGCCCAATAACTATAAGGTAAGATAGAAACTTATTATCAAACCCTCGTAGAAGGAATATTCATGTTTAGTAAAATTTCCGGGCTCGTTTTAGTTGGCCTTACCCTGCTGGCTGGCTGCAGCGACAACAGTGTCCAGCCAACCTCATCAAATGCGGCCAGCGAAGATATTAGCCCAACCAACCAGATCCAGGTTGGCAAAGATTACCATTCGCTTTCCAATCCAGAGCAGGTCAAAGTCAGCCATATTGATCTGGATCTGACCGTCGATTTCGAGCAAAAAGTGATGAGTGGCTACGCCGAACTGACTTTCGATAAAAAAGATCCTGATGCAACCAGCCTGATTGTGGATACCCGCGACTTAACGATTAACAGTGTGACAGCCAATGGCCAGAAAATTGATTTCGAACTGCAGAAAGCCGATGATTTTTTAGGTGCGGCACTGGAAATACCCTTACCTGATAAAGGCAATAAAGTAAAAATCAATTATGCCACCTCACCTCAGGCTAGCGGTGTTCAATGGTTAACACCTGCGCAAACGGCAGGTAAAAAATATCCGTTCCTGTTTACCCAGGCGCAAGCCATCCACGCTCGTAGTTTTATTCCCCTGCAGGATTCGCCGCAAGTTCGGGTTACTTACAAAGCCACTATTCGCACCCCTAAGGAATTACTGGCGGTAATGAGTGCCTCCAACGACCCCAATACCGAGCGCGACGGTGTGTATGAATTTAATATGCCACAACCTATCCCGTCCTATCTGATTGCCTTAGGTGTGGGCGATTTACATTTTAAAGCGATGGGCGAACGCACCGGCGTATATGCTGAGCCCTCTATTTTAGACGCGGCAGCAGCCGAGTTTGAAGATACCGAATCGATGCTTATAGCCACAGAAAAACTCTATGGTCCGTATCGCTGGGATCGTTATGATCTGTTAATTTTGCCACCGTCCTTTCCCTTTGGTGGCATGGAAAATCCGCGCTTATCCTTTATTACCCCAACAGTAATCGCCGGTGACAAGAGCCTGGTTTCACTGATTGCCCACGAGCTGGCGCACTCCTGGTCGGGCAACACAGTGACCAATGCCACCTGGCGTGATTTATGGTTGAACGAAGGTTTTACCACCTATTTGACCTATCGCATTATGGAAAATGTCTACGGCAAAGACCGTTACAATCAGGAAGCTGTATTGGGCTATCAGAGTTTAGAAGCAGATGTGGCCAATTTGACCGGTAAGGATCAAATACTGGCTATCGATTTACGTGGTCGTGATCCGGATGATGTGTTCTCCGACATCCCTTACGAAAAAGGGGCACTATTCCTGCGTGAAGTGGAGCAAAAAATCGGCCGTGACAATATGGACGCGTTTTTGATGGAATACTTCCAGCACTTCAAATTTCAGAGCATTACCACCGACGAATTTCTGGCTTACTTCAAAAAACATGTGGTAGCTAGTTATCCTGATAAACTGGATATGGATCGCATCAATCAATGGATCTTCCAGCCGGGCGTGCCTGAAGGTGCTCCGATGCCTGAGTCTGATGCATTCAGTATTGTCGATAACGCGCGTAGCAACTGGCTTAGCGGCGAGTTACATGCCAACCAGATTGACACCAAAAACTGGACAGTACATCAGTGGTTATATTTTTTGAATAACATGCCCGAAGAGCTGAGCATGGAACAGTTACATGATCTGGATAGAGCATTTAACCTGACCGAATCGCACAACAATGAAATTGCCCACAGCTGGTTATTGATTGCGGTAAAAAACTGGTACCAACCTGCCTTCCCGCGGTTGCATGATTATTTAGTCAGCATTGGTCGTAACAAATTGGTTAAGCCTTTATATAAAGAGTTATCCAAAACTGTTGAAGGAAAAGCGATCGCCAAGAAAGCCTTTGATGAAGCCAAGGCCGGTTATCATCCGTTAACCGTCAAAGCTAATCAGGGTTTTGTTGAATAACTAGAAAGATTGTAGCGAGCGGGAAACTTTATGCACGATCACCATCATCATGATCACAGCCATGCGTCATCCGAGCGTATAGGTTGGGCTTTTTTACTTAATGTCAGCTTTACTATTATCGAGTTTATCGGTGGTTGGCTGACTAACAGTACCGCGATTATGGCTGATGCGGTGCATGATCTGGGCGACAGTCTGTCGATCGGTACTGCCTGGATACTGAATAAAGTCAGTCATAAACAAGCCAATCATAATTTCAGCTATGGTTATAAACGTTTTTCGCTTTTAGGGGCGTTAATCAACGGCGTGGTGCTGTTGACTGGCTCGATATGGGTCATGTTTGAGGCGATACCCCGATTGATCAACCCCGAAATGCCGGTAACGGAAGGCATGTTTGTGCTGGCTATCTTCGGTATCTGTGTGAATGGTTTTGCCGCCTACAAACTTAGTGCCGGCACCACACTAAACGAGAAAGTGCTTAATTGGCACTTGCTTGAGGATGTATTGGGCTGGGTGGCGGTATTGATTGTTTCTATCGTACTGATGTTTGTCCATCTACCCATTCTTGACCCCATCCTTTCGATCGGCTTTACCTTGTTTATCCTGTTTAATGTGGCTAAAAACCTGCGCATTACCCTGCGCCTGTTTTTACAAGCCGCTCCCAGTGAGTCGTTGCGCACCGAAATTCGTGAAGTATTGCTAAACCATGAACTGGTCACCGGGCTTCATCATTTGCACTTTTGGTCACTTGATGGTGAAAAACATGTGTTAACCGCCCATCTGGTATTGGCATCCGATGTTTCGGTGCAACAAATGGCGGGAGTGAAGGCGTCTATTGCCGAAAATTTATCTGCCTATGAGCTGGAACACACCACCATAGAACTGGAGTTTGACGACGAAGCCTGCCGTGATGCTAGCGATCTAGACCATCATCATTAGGCGGTTGATTGTCTGGCACAAAAATAGCCAGCCCCTCAACCGATTTATTTATAATAGGTATGGCCACCGACGTACCAAGGGCAACATTACCTGAAAGGGATGAGCCTCCGGTACCAACAGAACCGCTATATTCATCATCGGTGCGTTGAATGAGTATGCCGTTAGCCCCAAGCGAGGCGGCTTCAATTTGCATTCTTTCGATGGCTTTATCTATCTTCGCCTGATCAGTCACAGTCCAGGAGTGTTTGCTGGAAGCAGTGATAATCGCAATCTCATCGTAGTTAGCTGGGGCGGTATAATAAATTCTTACCTGCCCCGGTGTAATAGCAGGCCGAGCTTGACCTATCATTACATGTGACACTGCTGCACAACCAGACAACAAAAGGACTACCAAGGACATAACCGCCAATAAACGCTTCATCAGTACTTTAACTCCCCTCGCCCCTCAAGTTTAAGGTATCATTACATATTATATGTCGTAACATCACCTGCCGATCCTGAGTAACCCGCCAGATTAAAGTCTTTATAAAAATATACGAAAAATGGCAAATTACCGGCCAGAAATGATTCACCATTAGCGCTATTACCATACGCACAAATTCCGTCATAACCGAATGTATTCCAACCTTTTGCCAATGTCCCGTTAGGATCATTAGTCGTCGCCACAGGTTGCGGGTCACTGTATAGCTTGTTCCACAGATCGGCGCACATAGCTGAACCACTGCCTGTGCCTGTTGGCCAACCTGATTCGTCTATAGAATAAGTGTCACTGCCAACCGTTAACGTACTGCCAGGATTCATTAATGATTTGGCGTAAACAAGATTTATTGCCGTTTTAAAACCGGCGTATTGGGACTTGGTAACCGCCGCAGTTGCATCTTCACTTATATCAATAAACTTGGGAGCAGCGGTAACGGCCAATATACCTAATATGACAATGACAATAATAAGTTCAATTAACGTAAAACCTGCATTGGATGGGAGTAACTTTTGTATCAATTTAATCGCCTTCTAATAGTTAATTAAGCTGTAGCGTCAACAACGGCACAATCGATGATCATACAAATAATTTTTTCCAATTAATAATACTTCTTCCCCTGCAGCCTTGTCAGGTTTAGTAAACCCAAGTTATGACGGGCAAGAACAGCTTTCAAACATCGATCGCTCAGGTTTTATTGATTATTATTTTAACCACCACTCCCGCACTATCAGATAAATTAGCAATACTAATCTGTGCCTGATGATATTCGGCAATCATTTTGGCAATATATAAACCCAGGCCCAAATGCGGTTGCCGGGTATCATTTTGCGGCCTGACCGACACCATAGAATCCAGTAACTGGGTTTGCATTTTTTCGGGCAACAAAGCTCCCTGATTACTAATACTGAGCTGCAATTTGCCTGATTTGTCGCTGCATTCAAAACAGATAGTCGATTGTGTCTCACTGAATTCCACTGCATTGGTGACAATTTTGTCCAGCATCTGTGCAAACAGTTCGGGGGAGCCGCTAATACCCGTTTCAACGCTATTAATATCCAGCTTAAACTGCCGCTCCGGATAAGCCATGCGGTATCCTTCTATACAGCCGTTGAGTAATTCTGCCAGCTTGAATTTTTCCTGTTCACTGACCATCATCGCCTGTTCCAGCCGGGTGGCCTCACTCATATTATTGAGGATTTTACTCAGCCGTTTGATCCCCTGCTGGGCACGATCAATATACTGTTTATTGTCTTCACTTTGCTCTTCCAGCGCCATATTCTCCAGCGAAGAGTTCACCACAGCCACGGGCGTGCGCAACTCGTGGGATAAACGCGACGCCATATTTTCCAGATAAGTATTATATTGGCCGAGCTTGCCCAGTACGCTATGAAATGTACGGGATAAATCACCAATCTCGTCACCGGTTTTGGAGGCAGGAATAGTGCCGATAATTTTGCCATGCTGATCGATGGCAGACTCGGTTTGATCGCGCAATTTACGGATCCGGGATGAAATCCGTGATGCAAATAAAAACAGCGCCAAAGTGCCCAAAGTCATGACCGCCAATATCACATGGAACAGGCCTTCCAGCGCTTTATTTCGCAAGGTACGAATACCGTGGGTGGTTTGCTCCACCACCACTGCCCCCATGACTTTTTCGTCAATAAAAATGGGATGGGCGGCAGATAAAATCACCGCCTTATTGTCCGAACTAAGCCGCCACAGCGAATCCGGTTTACCCGCCAATGCATTGGCGATATCTTGGCCTTGCAAGGCATAGGCATCCTGCAATTCATCAACAAAATCAGCCGGTGGTTTGGTTAAAATCTGGTAGTACAAGGGTAGCAACCAGCGCCGCTCAAAACCTTGCCACCATGACTTGTCTCTGGAATTGCTATCATCGGTTTTGACTCCGGTGGAACTATGAATACTGCCGGAACGTGCCAGTACCCGCATATGATTGTCTACCACCCAGACCCGCGCGTTCGAATATTTAAGCCCTTTAATAATATTTTCTATTTCAGGGGATGGCACCAGCACGGTCCCTAGTGAATCGGACTGGGACGGATTGGCCGTACCCACTGAATATTGCTTCAAGCGGGTTTTGGCATCATCGACATCCACAATAGCAAAGGCAATTTTGCTCGACATCATATTCAGTGGAAACCGCAGCTCAATATTGTAGCCATCAGGAGTACTGCGCCAGTCACCCTGAATACGGGTTTCCAGACGTAGGGGTCTTAGCGAGTCTGTTTCGCTGTCCAGTTGGTAAGCGTTCACCCATCCTGGTTTTACAGGAGCTACAATATAACGCTGGAACTCACCTTGCGGGTCGATAAGCGCGATTTGTAAATGGTCATTACGATCGATGCGTAAACTGTTCTGCGGCCGAAGCAGAACCTTGTCGTCGGTCACTTCAAACATTGCATACAGATAAGGACCAAACTGTCCCACCATATGGGTAAAGTGCAAACTTTGCGGATGATAGTCCGCCACCGGGTCAATCAGGTTTTGCTCTCCGTAATCCAGTGCCAGATGACGATAATCCTGCCAGTCGGTTAGATCACCATCCAGTTGAATGGGCTGCATAATTTTATGCGCGTACAGGTCGGTACCGGGTTTGACATCTTTTAGATAAGCCGCCTGATTATCAAATAAAGTAGGACGTTCATGTAAGGCTGTCGCTACTGCACGGGCAGTACCCACCATGGTTTGTTCCTGCCCCAGCCGCAGGTAACTTTCCAACTCCCATACATATTTGTAACCCAGCCAGGGGATCGCAAATAAAAACAGCGACAATAACAATAGCTTGAGACGAATGCCGATACGTAACTGACTCATCCACTATTTTTCCAGCGATAGCCCATGCCATAAACCGTTTCAATTCGATCAAAATACTTGTCAATCTGGACAAACTTTTTGCGGATCCGTTTGATGTGTGAGGTAATAGTGGTGTCATCCACCACCATCCGGGATTCATCCATCAGTTGCTGACGACTTTTGACATGGCCGGCAAATTTGGCAATCGCGTGCAACATCCAGAATTCGGTAACGGTAAGCTCTATTGGCTGATTTTGCCAGCTCACCGTCATACGGTTGCTGTCCATCAATAAGTCACCACACTGGACCAAGTCCGATTGCAGTTGTGGCTGGTTAAGCAATTCTGTGCGCCGGAATAACGCAGCAATTCGCGCCAGCAAATGTGGCAAACTGATATCTTTGGTAAGGTAATCATCGGCCCCCATGCGTAGGCCGCAAATGGTGTCGTAGTCGTTATCCCGCGCGGTAAAAAAGATAATCGGCAAGGTTTTGGACAGCGAACGCAATTGCTGACAAACCGCAAACCCCCCGTCAATCTCGTCTTGCAAGCCGATATCGATAATGGCCAGATCAGGTAAACGTTGGCTAAAACCGGCTTCCGCTGCAGCCCTGTTGGCATAAGTCAGTACATCGTAGCCCTGCTTTTTTAACGCCGCAGCATAATTTTCACGGATATCCGGGTCATCTTCTACCAGTGCAATGCGTTTACTCATACTGTTAATTAACTCGTTGTGGATAAATCGGTGTCTACTGCCTGCACTATATCTCAAAACCTGACGCAATTTACCTGTTGGGGGAAAATTCCATTTTTTCGCCACAATTGCTCGCCACATTGCCATTATTCGACCCCGGGTTGGTCACTAAGTCGTTGTTTACTATATGGGAACTCAGCACAACAGCATGTTACATAAACAACCATTTGGAGAAACAATATGAAACATTCACTCAGTATTATCGCAATCAGCCTGGCACTAACTTCCACAGCTTTTGCCGAACAAAGCAAGCAGCAACAACAGAAAAACGAGCTGATAGGTTTTGGCTCGGGTGCAGTAGCAGGCACGCTTATCGCAGGCCCCTTAGGCGGCATGATCGCTGGTATTTTCGGTATTATGATCGCCGATGACGTCAATGATGAAGCCAAACTGGCCGATGCCAGAACGCAACTGAATAACAAAGACCAACAACTGGCGACCTTGCAACAAAGTTACCAACAGGCGCAACAAAAAGCTCAGCTGGAGTTGGTATCCCTTAATCGTGAAATTGAAGTGGTTAGTCAGGATGTAGAGTCCAGTATCCAGTTTCGCACCGCGTCTTATTTGATCGAGGATCACTACAAAGCGCAATTGAATTTGTTAGCCAAGAATTTACGCGACAATCCCAAGTTGCAGGTTAATTTGTCCGGCTACGCCGATCGTCGTGGCGATGACAGCTATAACCAGTCTTTGTCCGAGCAACGGGTAAAAAGCATCCGGTCCTTTTTAGTAGAAAACGGGGTGAGCGACAATCAAATCACCAGCAACGCTTTTGGCGAGTCGTCACCGCTAAGCGCAGGTACCAGCAATGAAGATAACTTCTTTGATCGCCGGGTGATGGTTAAATTGTCTGACGGACATTCCGTAATGACTGCGGCTAACTAAAAGGATAAACCCATGACGACAATCATTCACAAGATTGCTGTCTGGCATATCACTTCTTGGTGTACTTCTGTCTGGGGGCCGCTTATTTTGGGGCTTGGGGCGCTGTTTCTTGCAGCGCCCTGTTTTAGCGCCGGACGCGCAAACATGCCAAATGTTGATAGTATCCAGCAACTGCAACAAGGAAGTTTAGTGCTGCAACAGACTAACAACCCGCAGCAGCAATCACTCAGCCCGCTATTGCATACCGATGTACGAATTAACGTTACCGGTATGGTGGCACGCACCACAGTAACACAAACCTTCCGTAATCCTGATCAACAGTGGGTCAACGGCATCTACGTATTCCCGTTACCAGAAAATGCCGCCGTCGATCATATGTCGATGCAGGTAGGAGACAGAATTATTGTGGGCGAGATACAGCCCAAACAGCAGGCGCGCGAAACTTACCAAAAAGCCAAACAACAAGGCAAAAAAGCCAGCCTGGTTGAACAGCAGCGCCCCAACCTGTTTACCAATTCGGTGGCCAATATCGGCCCTGACGAAACGGTCAAAGTGACTATCGAATACCAGCAACAGCTTGACTACCAAAATGGTCAATTCAGTTTGCGCTTTCCGATGACCATCACGCCCAGATATATACCGGGCAGACCAATTAGTCCTGTCTTTAGTGCCACTGGATGGGCACTTAATACCGATCAGGTACCCGACGCCAGCTTAATCAGCCCACCGATTAAAGACCGGGATTCATCTGAAAATAAAGTCGATTTACAGGTGACACTAAACAGTGGTTTTGCCCTGAGTCGTATTGAAAGTGAATTCCATCCCGTTGATATCACTTATCAGGATGACAAACAGGTAAAACTTGAGCTACAGCGCAGCGCGATGGCTAATCGGGACTTTGTACTGAATTGGCAACCAGAGCTTAACGCCAGTCCGCAAGCCGCTTTATTTACTCAACAGCACAATAACAAACAATACGGTTTGCTGATGTTTATGCCACCACAACCCGTTATTAATGAAAAGGACGAGGATAAACCTGACATTCCGCCACGCGAAGTGATTTTTGTCCTCGATACCTCAGGATCCATGGCGGGCGAGTCAATCCGGCAAGCCAAGATGGCGTTGCAAATCGCTATTCAGCAACTCAATCCGCAAGATAACTTTAATCTTATCGAATTCAACTCCAATGCCCGCTCGCTGTGGTGGGAACCGATGACGGCCAGTACCGCCAATAAACTCACCGCCATGAGTTTTATTGGCGGACTCAACGCAGACGGCGGCACCGAAATGGCCAAAGCGCTGCATCTGGCCTTGGATGAACAATATCCGTCCCATGAATTACGCCAGGTTATTTTTATTACCGATGGCAGCGTCGGCAATGAGCAAGCTCTAATGCAACTGATCGAACAAAAACTTGCCCATAGCCGTTTATTTACCGTGGGGATTGGCTCCGCCCCCAACAGCTATTTTATGACCGGTGCTGCTCAGGCTGGTCGAGGCACCTTTACCTATATCGGTGACGTTGGGCAGGTCCGCACTAAAATGCAGCTATTGTTGGATAAACTGCGCTTTCCGGCATTAACCGATATTGAACTGGACTTTAGCGCCGGTACCGAATTCTATCCGGCACATATCCCGGACCTTTATCTGGGTGAGCCGGTTATGGTCAGTTTTCGCAGCGATAACAAACTGAACAAGCTGAATATTTCAGGTAACCGACAACAAACTCCCTGGGCTGTGCAATTACCTGTAACCCAAGGGGCCGAATCAAGTGGGCTGGATGTATTGTGGGCGCGCAACAAGATTGCCCAATTGAACCGGGATAGGCGACATAGTGAAGATCGACAAGGGATGAATCAGCAGATTGAACAAACTGCTCTGCAGCATCATCTGGTTAGCGAATTTACCAGTCTGGTCGCGGTAGATCACACTCCGGTGGACTTGCAGCAACATGGCGCGCATGATCGGGCCGTTGCGAATCACCTTCCACAAGGTATCGACGCCGCGGAAATGATGGTGGGACAATTACCGCAAACCGCCACCCCGGCATCGCTGAATATACTCACCGGTATTTTGCTACTGATTCTGATATGTAGTTGGCATTTACTTACCCGGCGCAAAAATTGGTGAGCAAAGTTGGCATAAGACAATGGCGCTACCTAACCCTGACATTATTGTCGGGGATTGCGCTCTATTTAATCGTCAGTGGCGGTTATATTTATGCCAAAGCCCAGGTTGCTCAATGGCTGATTAAAGATGCATGGCAACAAACACTGGACAGTAATCAATGGCAGCTCCCCTGGTCCTGGGCTGATACCTGGCCTGTTGCCAAACTCAACTTAAAAAACAAGGAACTGTATATATTGGAAGGTGCGTCGGGCCGGGTACTTGCCTTTGGGCCCGGTCATATCAGTCAAACACCATTACCTATGCAACAAGGGAATACCGTTGTTGTTGGTCATCGAGACACCCATTTCAGAATATTGGAGGGCGTTGAAAAGGGGGAAATATTGAGCCTTGAAACCCGCCAAGGTCATTATCAATATCAGGTAACCAAGATACAAATTGTTAATCAGGATCGAATCGATTTACTGCAAAATAGCAGCGCTGCCCTGCTTACTTTGATTACCTGCTACCCTTTCGATTCACTAACTCCCGATACGCCACTGCGCTATGTAGTCCAGGCCAGTCTCCTTAACTAAAAAGAAGAACCCGCTTGCTTTAAGAAATCAATTTCTTCTTCAGTGGATTCGCGTCCTAGAATGTCATTGCGATGAGGATAACGGCCAAAACGCTCGATAATAGCCTTATGCCTCAACTCAAAGTCCAGATTGTTTTCAATGCCATTCTGCCTATACAGTTTTTCGGCAATGTTGTGCAGTAACTTAGATTCACTATGCATAAAAGGCATATACAGGAAGCTGTTCTGAATAGGCGTTAATTCATTATCAACCCCTGCCGCCACAGCCTCCTGTGCCAGCACGAGGGCCATATTATCCTGGCTAAAAGCCTGCGGTTTATCGCGAAACATATTGCGGGAAAATTGATCCAGTATGATGATTTCGGCCAACCGGCCTTGAGAATGTCGGCGCCAGGTGAATAATTCTCCCTGTATGGCCTGGTTGTATACACCGATAAAACGGGCGCGGATATATTGATCAAACTCGTCGTCTTTTTTCCACCACTGGGATGGTTCTATTTCTTTGAACCAGAAATCAATAATTTGCCGGTACATTTTCTCTCCCTGTTGTGGACTTAGCCGCTAGGGCTTGGTAGCAATCCATACATAAAGTTCACTTAACGCTGTAGATGATAATAGATAGAATTGTTTTATTTTCAACGTATTAAGCTGAATTTTTAGCAATAACTCCGACGCTGACCATTCCGTCATATTGTCATTATTGGTTATATCCACTGCGGAGACATACCCCCACATATGTTGCAGGGCATTGTAAATACCGCCTGGCCCAGGCCTTACACTTAATTGTTGCGTCAGCAATAATGCCAGCTCAGAGTACTGGGTAGCCGGTTTCATCTGCGCAACCTCCCTGCCTATGCGTTTATACAAATTCACATCACGAGCCATAATCGAATATTTGTGCTGGCTCCATAGCTGCTGGGCATTAGCTGGCAAAAGGATACGTCCAGATATCTTATTTTGATAACGCACTCTTAACTGTTCAAATTGCTGATAAGGACTGGTTTGACAGGAACGTGAGCTTGATAGTCGGCTATTGGTGAAACTCAATAATTTAATATCGGCGAGCTGCCTTAAGATAATCTCGGCGGCCAGCATATTATATCGAAAAATCTGTTCCGTGCATGACGGTTCTTGTGTCACCAAGGCTTGCGCACCCTCATATGCCAACAGTAAATCGCTATCCGTCAGATAACCTGGATGAATAATCCAATTTTCGCAGTTCATTACAGGACAAAAGTTAAAACTGGCATAAGGAAAGCCCGCTAATTAACAGGCATTTACCTTAGCCAACTTTAAATCAATTGAGAAGGGCTGCGCAGTTGCTCCATTACTTCTGTGAACAACTACACTCTCTGAACAGCTACACTCCGATAGTTTAGGCTTTGGGGATTAACACCTTTTTGGCTGACTCACGTTGCTGCAGACGTGACAAGTACTGATGTAGACTGGAATCGGGTTCAACCAACGCAAATTTCTCTGGTAAGCTGGCGGCATAGTATAGACAAGGAGCCGTCACCAGATCCGCCAGGGTCAGTTGCCCTGCAAACAAATAATCCTGCTCTTGCAACTGATTAGCGATCAATTGCACTGCATGTTGAGCTGCTGGACGATTTGCTTTGAGTACGTCAATACGGGGTTTACCGTCGTCGCCCTTGGGAAAGACCAGTTCCAGCAAATAATCACGCACAATCGCATGGCTGATATAAGTTGTCACCAGTTCGCACCATTCATCCATTTTTGCCTTAATCCAGGGATCATCGGGCGTTAGGCTGATACCAGTAAAGTTGCTGTCAAGATATCGACAGATGCTGTTGGTTTCCGCCAGTACTTTGCCGTTGTGTTGCAGCGCCGGGATTTTACGAAATGGGTGTAGCAACGCATGCTCATCACTTTGAAACTCGACAGTTTGGCTTCCCTGCTGCATACCAATATCGTATGCGATATTTTTCTCTTCACAAACCAGTTGCACAATACGTACAAAAGGGCTGAACTGCATACCGTAAATATAAACCTGACTCATTCTGTGTTCCTCGTCTGATAAAGTTCACTTCAGCCTAATCGGTGTTAAAATATGTTCAAGAACATATTTTAATCAACGAGACAGCTATTATGGCCTGGAACGCAGAGCATAAAATCAATACACGGCAACGCATTTTACACAGTGCCGCCCGCCTGTTTACCCAACACGGATTTGACAAAATCAGCATTGATAACGTGATGACAGAAGCAGGATTAACGCGCGGTGCCTTTTACGCCCACTTTAAAACCAAATCGGAACTGTACGCCGAAGCCATTATCGCCGGCGCAAAACAAAAAGCGGCTCAGTACCAACACAATGCCGACGACATTGAACAGATGAGCCGCGAATATTTATCCTCGGAACACCTGCAAGGAGAACAGTTGCGCTGTCCACTGGCGTTTTTAACGACTGATATTGGCCAGCGTGATAAGCAAGTGCGCGACGCCTATACTGCCGTATTCAAAGGTCTAATACGCTTTCTGGAATCCGCCGGGATGACTCGTGTTGATGCCATGCAGCGTGCAGTATTGATGATAGGCGGTGTGGCGATTGCCAAAGCGCTTAATCAACCAGAACTGGTAAACGAACTACTCGACGCCTGCCAAATGGACTGCTCGGCAGCAATTCCGGAATGATGGAGCTCACCGTTGAATTAACTCAGTTCATCGATTTGAGCATAGGACTTGAAGGCAAAAAATAGTATGGTGAGCGATTGCGCAAAAGCAAAAATTATTTATTTTTCAATATAATAAAGGATAATGTAATGAATAAGAAAACCTTATCAGGGTTTATCGGATTGTGTTGCTATATCATGCTGGTCGCTTTTGCTCAGGCTGCCGATGATAAAGAGCAAGACAAAAGAGCCGAATATATCCGCTCGCATTATGCGAAGTATGAATACCAGATCCCTATGCGTGACGGAGTCAAACTCTTTACCTCCGTCTATATCCCCTACGACAAGTCGACTAAATATCCGATGTTGATGCAGCGCACGCCTTATCGTGTTGCACCTTACGGACTGGATAAATACAAGACCAAACTGGGTCCTAGCGAAATCTTCGAGAAAGAAGGCTTTATCTTTGTATTTCAGGATGTACGCGGCAAATTTATGTCCGAAGGCGAGTATGTCAATATGCGCCCGCAAGACGCCTATAAAAAAGGTGGGAAGGCTGCAGATGATGCCACCGATACCTATGACACTATCGACTGGTTGGTCAAACATATCCCGAACAACAATGGCAAGGTCGGTATGTGGGGAACCTCTTACCCTGGTTACTACACCTCGGTAGCCGCAATCAACAGCCACAAGGCCCTGAAAGCGATCTCACCCCAGGCGCCTATTGCCGACTGGTTTTTTGATGACTTCCATCGAAACGGTGCTTTCTCGACGCCTATGGCGTTTATTTTCTTCGATAAGTTCGATAAGCAGCGTGAAGGACAATTCCCCTACTGGCCGGAAGGCATGAAATCTACCACTCCGGATGGTTATGATTTTTTCCGTAATTTAGGGCCGTTAGCCAACGTCAATAAAGACTATTTTCATGGCGAGCGTCCTTTCTGGAATGAACTGACTGAACACCCTAATTACGATGAATACTGGCAAGCACGTAATCTGTTGCAGCATCTTAACGATGTTAAACCTGAAACCTTGATTGTCGGTGGCTGGTATGACACCGAGGATTTGTATGGCCCATTAGCAACCTATCAGAAAATGTCCAAAGGCAACAAAAAAGACAACATTCACATCATTATGGGTCCCTGGTACCACGGCCAGTGGAACCGCGGCGATGGCGACAAAATGGGTGAAGCCAATTTTGGATTCGATACCAGTGAATGGTTTCAGGAACGTATTTTACTACCATTTTTCAAACATAACTTGAAGGATGATAAAACCGACTCGCTGGCCAAAGCGACTATCTTCGAAACCGGAGCAAACCGCTGGCGTGAATTTGATACCTGGCCACCTAAACAGGGCAAAGACATGACCCTATATATGGGTGCCAATGAAAAACTACTTGATCATAAGGAACCTAAAGGCGGCTTTAGTGACTATATCAGTGATCCTAATAAACCTGTTCCTCACTCGGCCCACACCAGTCGCGGCTGGGATCGCCCCTATATGGCCGAAGATCAGCGCTTCACTGCCCGTCGCCCCGACGTACTGGTATTTAACAGCGACGTGGCCACTGAAGATCAAACCATCGCAGGTGCCATTGATTTAAATTTATGGGTATCCACCAACCAAAGTGCCGCAGATTTTGTGGTGAAGCTGGTTGATGTATTCCCAGGCATGGACGAAAGCAGTAATGAAGTCGACAAAGACACAGGTAACCGCCATGAGTTAGTGCGTTGGGGCATTATCCGTGGGCGCTTCAGAAACAGTATGAGTACCCCTGAGCCGTTTGAGCCGAATAAACCCACATTGGTCAAATTTGAATTACTGGATGTACTGCACACCATCAAACGTGGACATAAACTGCAAATTCAGGTGCAAAGCAGCATGTTCCCGTTTATGGATATGAACCCACAAAAATACATCGACAATATCTTCAACGCCAAACCGGAAGACTTTGTTAAAGCCGAGCACAAGCTCTATCACAGCAAAGAATATCCAAGCTCAATTGAGTTTAAAGTGATAGGTAACTAAACTGCTTTATATTTAGCCTGTTAATCAACAAGTAAATCCCCGCCAACAGAGCGGGGATTTTTTTAAAGGCTTCAACCTTCCTCTTCTCCACTTCCTTGAGCTTATTCGTGATAATGATGCTAAATAGGTGTCATATTTCATCAAGTTAAAATTAGCGATGCATAAGATTAAGCTGTCAAATGCTGCAAAATAAAATCTTAGGCGTAGCTATCCTGCGGATAGCAAAACTTCGGCGAAGCGGCAGCAAACAGCTATTTTGATGAATTCTTTTTATTGAAAGAATTGCCAGCCATCCGCAGCTTTACCAATCGATAGACCATATCAGACCGGGATATAGAGGATGTATCTGCGGTGAAGAAAGCATCTTCTATCGAGTCTCAAACCAAAACGTTGAAATTATGGTTATCTCAGGAAACCAAGATACCGATATTTGGTTATAAAAGACGGGTTGCAAAACTGGACATCGCATAATGTTTGGGTACTCAAAGATTATGGTTTTATCTAGCAACTCTAACTTGCCTTGTGTAGGCCTGACTTGTTCGAACGGCCAAACATGAATGTTTCATCGCGCCGCTTCGATTAAACAAGTTGCGCCGGAACAAGAATAGCAAGTTGGTGGAGCGAAAGGACTTTTGGGTACTTTTCGTCCTTGAAAAGTGCCTAGCTCGCAAGGATGCGAGTTACAAAGGCATGGAGGCCAGTTGGCGTTAAGTACTACCCTTCTACTGCTCTGCGCTCAGGGCGAACGGAACAGCCCTTGGCGAAGCCAATATCTTTTAGCCGTATCGCAGATACAAAAAAGGCCGCTTTCGCGACCTTTTTCTAGTACTTAGCGTTAGCTAATCTATCGATTACTCGATGATTTTAGCTACAACACCTGCACCTACTGTACGGCCACGTTATTCCGGGCATCCTGCCCTTCACCCTACGGGCCAGCCTTCGGCTGTTCAAATTCGTTCCCGACGAATTTGTCACGGAACACCGTTACGGTGGTCGTACAGCAACTGCGTTATTAGCCCTAAAAATGCAAAAAGGCTCCCGAAGGAGCCTTTCTTATGATACTGACGTATCGCTAATCTATCGATTACTCGATGATTTTAGCTACAACACCTGCACCTACTGTACGGCCACCTTCACGGATAGCGAAGCGTAATCCTTCATCCATCGCAATCGGGTTAATCAGCTCAACCTTGAATTTCAGGTTGTCGCCTGGCATAACCATTTCTACACCTTCTGGCAATTCAACTGCACCTGTGATGTCAGTAGTACGGAAGTAGAACTGTGGACGGTAGCCTTTGAAGAATGGCGTGTGACGACCACCTTCGTCTTTGCTCAGTACGTATACTTCTGCTTCGAACTTGGTGTGTGGCTTGATTGAACCTGGCTTACATAATACTTGACCACGCTCTACGTCTTCACGCTTGGTTCCACGTAACAAGGCACCGATGTTCTCACCTGCACGACCTTCGTCAAGCAGTTTACGGAACATTTCTACTCCGGTAACGGTTGATTTGGTGGTGTCTTTGATACCCACGATTTCTACTTCGTCACCTGTGTTTACGATTCCACGCTCTACACGACCGGTTACAACTGTACCACGACCTGAAATCGAGAATACGTCTTCGATTGGCAGCAGGAACGGCTTGTCGATATCACGCTCTGGCTCTGGGATATAAGTATCCAGGGCTTCACCTAATTCGATGATTTTCTTTTCCCATTCTTCGTCGCCTTCCAGCGCTTTTAACGCGGAACCTTGAATAACAGGTAAGTCATCGCCCGGGAATTCGTATTCGGTTAACAGTTCACGTACTTCCATTTCTACCAGTTCTAGCAATTCTTCGTCGTCTACCATGTCACATTTGTTCATGAAGACGATCATGTAAGGTACGCCTACCTGGCGGCCTAACAGGATGTGCTCACGAGTTTGTGGCATTGGGCCGTCTGTCGCTGCTACTACCAGAATCGCTCCGTCCATTTGCGCTGCACCGGTGATCATGTTTTTGACATAATCCGCGTGTCCTGGGCAGTCTACGTGTGCGTAGTGACGGCTTGGTGTGTCATATTCTACGTGTGAGGTCGCGATGGTGATACCACGCTCACGCTCTTCCGGGGCGTTGTCGATTTGATCGAACGCTTGAGCTGAACCACCGTAAGTTTTTGCCAATACAGTCGTGATTGCTGCGGTTAAGGTCGTTTTACCGTGGTCTACGTGGCCGATTGTGCCTACGTTGACATGCGGTTTTGTACGTTCAAACTTTGCTTTTGCCATTTTACTAATTTCCTAAGTTAAAAGTCCGGCCCCTAATAAGGATAGATAACCGGACCAGACCTTCATTAAGATTATTGTCGAGCTTCAATTATCGCCTTGGCAACATTATTAGGTGCTTCGGCGTAGTTAAAGAATTCCATTGAGTATGATGCACGTCCTTGCGTTGCAGAACGCAAATCAGTTGCATAACCAAACATTTCAGATAACGGGACTTTAGCGCGTACTATTTTAATTCCGCCCACCCCATCGTCCATGCCTTCGATCATACCGCGGCGACGATTCAAATCACCAACAACGTCTCCCATCCAGTCTTCTGGAGTGGTGACCTCTACTTTCATCATTGGTTCAAGTAACACAGGGTTTGCTTGTGCAGCCCCTTTCCTGAAGCCCATTGAGCCAGCGATTTTAAACGCCATTTCAGAAGAGTCAACATCATGATATGAACCATCATACAATGTTACTTTGACATCAAGTACAGGATAACCGGCGATAACGCCGTTTTGCATCTGTTCCTGAATACCTTTATCAACCGCCGGGATGAATTCTTTAGGAACCACACCACCGACGATGTCGTTGACAAACTGGTAACCCGCACCTTCTTCCTGTGGCTCAATTTTCAGCCAAACATGACCAAATTGACCGCGTCCACCGGATTGACGCACGAATTTACCTTCTACCTCAACGGCAGAACGAATAGTCTCACGATAAGCAACTTGTGGTTTACCCACGTTACATTCAACACCGAATTCCCGTTTCATTCGATCCACAATGATATCCAGGTGTAATTCACCCATACCAGAGATGATCGTCTGTCCGGTTTCTTCGTCGGTTTTAACCCGGAAAGAAGGGTCTTCAGCCGCTAATTTACTTAGCGCGATACCCATTTTTTCCTGATCCGCCTGTGAACGAGGTTCAACAGCCACCGAGATAACCGGCTCCGGAAACTCCATCCGTTCCAGGGTAATAATGTGGTTAGGGTCGCACAATGTGTCACCCGTGGTCACATCTTTCAAACCGATAGCAGCCGCGATATCGCCGGCCAGAACTTCTTTCAGCTCGGCCCTGTCTTTGGCATGCATCTGTACGATGCGGCCAAAACGCTCGCGTTTACCTTTTACCGGGTTGTATACCGAGTCCCCAGTGTTAACCACACCGGAATAACAACGGAAGAATGTTAGTGTGCCAACAAAAGGATCGGTGGCGATTTTAAACGCAAGGGCAGAAAACGGCGCTTTATCATCTGCATGACGCTCACCTTCTGTTTCGTCTTTATCGTCCAGAATACCTTTAATTGGCGGTACATCGACAGGCGCTGGCAAATACTCAATAACAGCATCCAGGACAGCCTGAACGCCCTTGTTTTTGAATGCCGACCCACAGGTCGCCAGTACAATTTCGTTATTCAGTGTGCGTGTGCGCAAGCCATGCTTGATTTCTTCTTCGGTCAGCTCGACGCCTTCCAAATATTTGTCCATCAATTCTTCATTGGCTTCTGCTGCGGCCTCAATCATTTCCATCCGCATTGTCTTTGCCTGCTCAAGCAGGTCAGCCGGAATATCTTCGTAGCTGAAAGTCATGCCCTGGTCTGCTTCATTCCAGTTGATGTACTTCATTTTCAGAAGATCAATCACCCCTTTGAAGTTTTCCTCGGCACCGACATTCAATTGAATAGGCACACAAGTGGCACCTAAACGATTACGGATTTGTCCGACAACGCGTTTGAAATCTGCTCCGGCACGATCCATTTTGTTGACAAATACCATACGCGGAACGTGATATTTGTCAGCCTGACGCCATACCGTTTCAGATTGAGGTTCAACACCAGATGAACCACAGAACACCACCACAGCGCCATCAAGAACGCGCAGGGAGCGTTCTACTTCAATAGTGAAGTCAACGTGCCCCGGCGTGTCGATAATATTGATGCGGTGTTGTTCATATTGCTTTTGCATACCCGACCAGAAACAAGTGGTCGCAGCAGATGTGATGGTGATTCCTCGCTCCTGCTCCTGTTCCATCCAGTCCATGGTGGCCGCGCCATCATGAACCTCACCGATTTTATGTGATAAACCAGTGTAGAAAAGAACACGTTCCGTAGTCGTGGTTTTACCCGCGTCTACGTGAGCAACAATGCCTATATTGCGGTATCGCTCAATTGGCGTTTTACGAGCCATTTCAACCTCTCACTCTGCTAATTACCAACGGTAATGGGCGAAAGCTTTGTTTGCTTCGGCCATACGGTGCACGTCTTCACGTTTCTTAACCGCAGAACCTTTGTTTTCAGATGCATCCAGCATTTCAGCTGCCAGACGCTGAGCCATGGATTTTTCACCACGTTTACGTGCGGCTTCAACCAACCAGCGCATACCTAATGCATTGCGACGAACTGGACGAACTTCTACCGGAACCTGATAGGTAGAACCACCCACACGACGAGACTTAACCTCGACAGTCGGGCGAATGTTATCCAATGCGACTTCAAATACATCCAGGTGCTCTTTGCCGGTTTTCTCAGCAACAATATCAAGCGCGCCGTAAACGATTTTTTCAGCAGTTGACTTCTTGCCATCTAACATGACGACATTCATAAATTTCGCGAGTAACTGTGATCCGAACTTAGGATCAGGCAGGATTTTACGTTGACCTACGACTCTTCTTCTAGGCATTTTCTATTCTCCGAGGAATTCAGGGGTTTCCCAAAACTCTAATTAATACTTAAGTTTGGCCTTACTAACGGAGAACCGTTAAGACTTGGGCCGTTTCGCGCCGTACTTGGAGCGAGCTTGTCTACGATCACCAACACCGGCGCAGTCTAACGTACCGCGAACAGTGTGATAACGCACACCTGGTAAATCTTTAACACGACCACCACGAATAAGAACAACGCTGTGCTCTTGCAAGTTGTGACCTTCACCACCGATGTATGAAGACACTTCAAAACCGTTGGTTAAACGAACACGACATACTTTACGTAATGCTGAGTTCGGCTTCTTTGGTGTGGTGGTATATACGCGAGTACATACACCACGGCGTTGTGGGCAAGCATCCAAAGCGGGAACATTGCTTTTCACAATGGCCTTTTGGCGTGGCTTGCGGACTAACTGGTTAACTGTTGCCATTAACTAGCTCCTGATTAAAAACTGCTGATTTTAAATGCGAAAAATTCCGCGGCCCTAAAATTAGGGTCGCAGAATTCTATAGATCAAAGTTTAGCCTGTCAACCAGCTTGGCATGCTGGCTGACAAGTAAATTTCAATTATGTCAACAAATTACTCTGCATCACCAGAAGAAGCGGTCACTTCAGCGTTTAGGGCTTCAGTTAATGCTTGCTCTGCTTCTGCGGCTGATACGGACGGATCATCCAGCTCAACCTGATTTCTTTGTTGTTGACGTTGTTGATGGTAAGCGAAACCGGTACCTGCCGGGATCAGACGACCAACAATAACGTTTTCTTTCAGACCACGTAGCTCGTCTTCTTTACCTTGCACTGCGGCTTCGGTCAGTACACGAGTCGTTTCCTGGAACGATGCTGCTGAAATAAAGGATTCAGTCGACAGCGACGCTTTGGTAATACCCAACAACTGAATTTCATATTCAGCTGGCATTTTACCTTGCTTCTCCAGCTCGCGGTTAGCGATCTTGACGGTAGAGACTTCTACCTGCTCGCCGACCAGCAACTGGCTGTCACCGGAATGAGTAATCATACACTTACGCAACATCTGACGGATAATAACCTCGATGTGCTTATCGTTGATTTTTACCCCTTGCAGACGGTAAACATCCTGTACTTCGTTAACAATGTAATTGGATACGGCGCTGATTCCGCGTAGACGCAAAATATCGTGCTGCGCTTCAGGCCCATCGGCAATTACTTCGCCGCGCTCGACTTTTTCACCTTCGAACACGTTAAGCTGACGCCACTTAGGAATCATCTCTTCGTATGGATCGCCATTTTCAGGTGTAATCACAAGACGCTTTTTGCCTTTGGTTTCTTTACCAAAACCAATGGTTCCGGAGATTTCCGCAAGGATTGCAGGCTCTTTCGGCTTACGCGCTTCAAACAAGTCAGCAACACGTGGCAGACCACCGGTAATATCACGGGTCTTCGAACTTTCCTGCGGTATACGGGCTAGTACATCACCGGCATTAGCCATGGCACCATCACTGGATTCAATAGTGGTAAAGCTAGGTAAACGAATTTCCTGAATACCCACTTCATCATTTTCAAGAATCAGCTTAGGTTCTTTAGCCGTTGCCTTGGACAAGTCTTTAACCACGATACGAGTCAGACCGGTTAATTCATCCTGCTGCGTTTCAGTATTTGATTCATCGATATCAGCAAAGCTGATCTTCGATGCGCGCTCGGTAATGATTGGATGCGAATGCGGATCCCAGTTAGCAATAATATCACCAGCCTGAACTGCAGCATTGTCATCAACGTTCAATATCGCACCATAAGGTACTTTATAACGTTCTTTCTCACGTCCTTGCTCATCAATGATGGTCAATTCAGTTGAACGCGAAACGATAACCACTTTGTCGTCAACATTACGTACAAACTTGGCGTTATGCATTTTCATGCTACCGTTAGTTTTAACTTGTACGCTGTTTTCGGCCGACACTCGTGACGCCGCACCACCGATGTGGAACGTACGCATGGTTAACTGTGTTCCAGGTTCACCGATAGATTGTGCAGCAATAACACCCACAGCTTCACCGATGCCCACCTCATGTCCACGAGCCAAATCACGACCGTAACATTTAGCGCACACACCAAAGTCATTTTCGCAGGTGATAACCGAACGAACCTGAATTTGATCGACAGAATTAACTTCAAGCAAATCAACCAACTCTTCGTCAAGCAACACGTTACGTGCCACCAACACTTCATCGGTACCCGGCTTGATGACATCTTCAGCAACGGTACGACCTAGTACACGCTCACGCAACGGTTCAACAACATCACCACCTTCAATAAGTGGCGTCATTTTAACACCTTCGAAGGTGCCACAATCTTCGTTGTTGATAACCAAATCTTGTGCAACGTCAACCAAACGACGAGTCAAGTAACCTGAGTTAGCGGTTTTCAATGCGGTATCGGCCAAACCTTTACGCGCACCGTGAGTAGAAATAAAGTACTGCAGTACGTTTAGGCCTTCACGGAAGTTTGCGGTAATCGGTGTCTCGATAATTGAACCGTCTGGACGGGCCATCAAGCCACGCATACCGGCCAACTGACGAATCTGGGCGGCACTACCACGAGCACCGGAGTCAGCCATCATAAAGACCGAGTTGAAAGAGTCCTGCTCTTCCATTTCACCATCACGGTTTAGCACCTGCTCTTTTGACAGGTTGCTCATCATCGCTTTGGATACGTCTTCGTTAGCTTTTGACCAGATATCGATAACTTTGTTGTAACGTTCACCGGCGGTCACCAAACCAGACTGGAATTGCTCCTGGATCTCGACCACTTCGGCTTCGGCTTCATCAATGATATCTTTCTTGGCATCCGGAATAACCATATCGTCGATACCAACAGAGGCACCCGCGATCATCGCGTAATGGAAACCGGTATACATGATTTGGTCAGCGGCAATAACGGTATCTTTCAGCCCCAGGGCACGATAACAGGCATTCAACAGACGCGAAATCTGCTTCTTACCCATCGCCTGGTTAATCAATTCGAACGGCAAACCTTGTGGCAATATCAACGACAAAATCGAGCGTCCAACAGTAGTATCTGTCAGGGTGACTTTTTCTGTTTTGTTGCCTTCGGCGTCCACGTCAAACTCACGGATACGCACTTTTACGCGGGCATGCAATTCTGCACAGCCGGTACGGTAAGCTTTTTCAGCTTCGTGAGCGTTAGCGAACACCATACCTTCACCCAGACCGTTAACGCGATCACGCGTCAGGTAATACAAACCCAATACAACGTCCTGTGAAGGTACGATGATTGGCTCACCATTGGCGGGAGACAGGATGTTATTGGTCGACATCATCAAGGCACGCGCTTCTAACTGAGCCTCGATAGTAAGAGGTACGTGAACCGCCATTTGGTCACCGTCGAAGTCGGCGTTATAGGCCGCACATACTAACGGGTGCAACTGTATCGCTTTACCTTCGATTAGGGTCGGTTCAAAAGCCTGAATACCCAGTCTGTGCAAAGTAGGTGCACGGTTTAACAGTACCGGGTGTTCGCGGATAACATCATCCAGAACGTCCCAGACTTCCGGCGCTTCTTTTTCGACCAGTTTCTTGGCGGCTTTAATGGTGGTGGCTAAACCACGACCTTCCAGTTTTCCGTAGATAAATGGCTTGAACAATTCCAGCGCCATTTTCTTGGGCAGACCACACTGGTGTAAACGCAGTGTAGGACCCACGGTAATAACCGAACGGCCAGAATAGTCAACACGCTTACCCAGCAAGTTTTGACGGAAACGACCTTGCTTACCTTTGATCATATCGGCAAGAGATTTAAGCGGACGTTTGTTGGAACCGGTAATAGCGCGACCACGGCGACCGTTATCTAACAGCGCATCAACCGCTTCCTGTAACATACGTTTTTCGTTACGCACGATAATATCTGGCGCAGCCAGATCCAGCAGACGTTTCAAACGGTTGTTACGGTTAATCACCCGGCGATATAAATCATTCAAATCTGAGGTAGCAAAACGACCACCATCCAGTGGTACCAGAGGACGCAAATCCGGAGGTAAAACAGGCAATACTGTCATAATCATCCACTCTGGCTTATTGCCAGACAATTGGAAGGATTCCAGTAATTTCAGACGTTTGGTAATTTTCTTACGCTTGGTTTCTGAGTTGATGCTAGGCAATTCTTCGCGCATTGCTGCAACATCGGCAGCCACGTCAAGTGCGGTCAACAATTCAAATACCGCTTCGGCACCCATTTTGGCGTCGAACTCGTCACCGTGTTCTTCCAGCGCGTCCAGATACTCTTCTTCACTCAGAAGCTGGCTGCGCTCAAGCGTTGTCATGCCTGGTTCAGTCACGACATAAGATTCAAAATACAATACGCGTTCAATATCGCGTAAGGTCATATCCAGCATCAAACCGATACGAGACGGCAATGATTTCAGGAACCAGATATGTGCAACCGGGCTAGCCAGTTCTATATGACCCATACGGTCACGACGAACTTTAGTTAAAGTGACTTCTACGCCACATTTTTCACAGATAACACCGCGATGCTTCAGGCGTTTGTATTTACCACACAAACATTCGTAGTCTTTTACTGGCCCGAATATACGGGCACAGAACAAACCATCACGTTCCGGTTTAAAGGTACGATAATTGATAGTTTCTGGCTTTTTCACTTCACCATAAGACCATGAACGGATCATGTCCGGTGAAGCAAGGCCGATTCGAATATTGTCGAATTCTTCGGACTTATGCTGCTGCTTCAGAAATTTTAATAAATCTTTCACTATGTTCTCCCGACGGAGTCATTAAACTCGGGAAGCCCAAAGGCTTCCATACATAATGCTCTTACTGAGCGGCCTACTGTTCTTCCAGTTCGATGTTGATACCCAGTGAACGGATTTCTTTCAGCAATACGTTGAAAGATTCCGGCATACCAGGTTCCATACGATGATCGCCATCCACAATGTTTTTGTACATTTTAGTACGACCATTTACGTCATCGGACTTGACCGTCAACATTTCCTGCAAGGTATAAGCAGCACCATATGCTTCCAGTGCCCATACTTCCATCTCACCGAAACGCTGACCACCGAACTGCGCCTTACCACCCAGAGGTTGCTGGGTAACCAGGCTGTACGAGCCGGTAGAACGCGCATGCATCTTGTCATCAACCAAGTGATTCAGTTTCAGCATGTACATGTAACCCACAGTCACCTTACGCTCAAATTCACGTCCGGTACGGCCGTCAAACAGTACAATCTGACCGTCTTCAGGAATACCAGCCAGTTTTAACAACTGCTTGATTTCTTCTTCCTTGGCACCGTCAAACACAGGCGTCGCAATTGGCACACCTTTACGCAAATTCTGCGCAAGACGCTGGACTTCATGATCAGTAAAACTGTCGATGTCCACTTCCTGACAAGACTGGCCGGATTCATACACTTCTTTAATGAAGGCACGCAACTTGGCCATTTCTTGTTGCTCTTTAATCATGCGATCAATTTTGACCCCAAGACCATGAGCAGCCATACCCAAATGGGTTTCCAGGATCTGACCGATGTTCATCCGCGACGGTACACCTAACGGGTTCAATACGATATCAACCGGTACACCGTTTTCATCGTAAGGCATATCTTCTACCGGTTTGATGGTAGAGATAACCCCTTTGTTACCGTGACGTCCCGCCATTTTATCACCAGGCTGGATATGACGTTTAACCGCCAGATAAACCTTAACGATCTTCAGCACGCCTGGAGCCAGATCATCACCTTGGGTGATTTTGCGACGTTTGACTTCAAATTTCTTGTCGTAGTCCGCTTTGATCTCTGCATGTTGATCAGCAATTTGCTCAAGAGAAGCCTGGCTGTCTTCATCTTTCAATGAAATCTCGAACCATTTTTCACGTGGCAAGCTGTCCAGTTTCTCAGCACTGATACCAGAACCTTCAAGCAATGCACGGGCACGGGCAAATGTACCGTCAGACAGAATATTGAATTCGTCTGACAAGTCTTTTTTGACCTGACGCAATTGCATGTCTTCGATTTCCAGCGCACGTTTGTCTTTTTCGACACCGTCGCGAGTGAAGACCTGAACATCAATAATGGTACCGCGAACGCTGTTCGGTACGCGCAATGATGTATCTTTTACATCAGAGGCTTTTTCACCAAATATCGCTCTCAATAATTTTTCTTCTGGTGTCAGTTGCGTTTCACCTTTAGGTGTCACTTTACCGACCAGAATATCGCCACCTTTCACTTCAGCACCAATGTATACCACACCGGATTCATCCAGTTTGGACAGGGCTGATTCACCCACGTTAGGGATATCCGCAGAGATTTCTTCCGGACCTAACTTGGTATCACGAGCAATACAGCTCAGTTCCTGAATGTGAATAGTGGTAAAACGATCTTCTTCGGCTACTCGTTCTGATAACAGAATCGAATCCTCAAAGTTAAAACCGTTCCATGGCATAAATGCCACGCGCATGTTTTGACCCAATGCCAGCTCACCCAAGTCCGTTGAAGGACCATCCGCCAGAACATCACCACGTACAACGGGGTCACCCACTGAACAGGTTGGTTTCTGATTGATACAAGTGTTCTGGTTTGAACGGGTATATTTAGTCAAGTTATAGATGTCAATGCCTGCTTCGCCGGCAATCATTTCATCTTCTTCAACTTTAACCACGATACGGCTGGCATCCACGTAATCAATCACACCACCACGTTTGGCCACCACAGTTACACCGGAATCCACCGCTACGGTTTTTTCCATACCTGTACCCACCAACGGCTTGTCGGCACGTAAAGTGGGTACCGCTTGACGTTGCATGTTCGAGCCCATCAAGGCCCGGTTAGCATCATCATGCTCCAGGAACGGGATCATGCTGGCAGCAACAGAAACGATCTGCTGAGGTGAAACGTCCATGTACTTGATGTCATCTTTAGGCATCAAGGTAGACTCACCGCGGTAACGACAAGTTACCAGGTCATCAACCAAATAACCTTCTGCATCTAATTCTGCATTCGCCTGGGCGATCGGGAAGTTACCTTCCTCAATAGCAGACAGAAAGTCGATTTCTTCCGACACTATGCCATCGATAATTTTACGATATGGCGTTTCCAGGAAACCGTAATGGTTGGTACGGGCATAAGTTGACAACGAGTTGATCAAACCGATGTTCGGACCTTCCGGTGTTTCGATAGGACAAACGCGACCATAGTGGGTCGGGTGTACGTCTCGGACTTCGAAACCGGCGCGTTCACGGGTCAAACCGCCCGGACCTAAGGCAGAAATACGACGTTTGTGCGTCACTTCTGACAACGGGTTGTTTTGATCCATAAACTGGGATAGCTGGCTAGAACCGAAAAACTCTTTTACTGCAGCAGAAATTGGCTTGGCGTTGATCAAGTCCTGCGGCATAACCGCATCCAGATCACCCAAGCTCAAACGTTCTTTTACTGCACGTTCTACCCGAACCAACCCAACACGGAACTGGTTCTCGGCCATTTCACCTACAGAACGAATACGACGGTTACCCAAGTGGTCAATATCATCCACTTCATCCTTACCGTCACGGATAGAGATCAGTTGCTGCATAACCGCAACGATATCTTCTTTGCTCAGCGTACCTTCGCCAGTCATTTCTTCGCGACCCAGACGACGGTTGAACTTCATCCGGCCAACAGAAGATAAATCGTAACGATCGGCAGAGAAGAACATGTTACCAAACAGTCCTTCAGCAGCGTCTTTAGTCGGTGGCTCGCCAGGACGCATCATGCGATAAATTTCAACCAAGGCTTCAAGCTTATTGGTGGTTGAATCAATACGCAGTGTATCGGAGACGTATGAACCGTGATCCAGTTCATTGATATATAATGTATCAAACTCGGTAATGCCGGCAGTTTTCAACGCTTCCAACGTTTCCAGCGTTAATTCATCGTTGGCTTCAACAATGACTTCACCACTTTCCTTGTCAACATGGCCATTGGCCAATACACGACCAATCAAGTACTCAACCGGCACTTCCAGTTCAGTAATGTTGGCTTTTTCAAGTTGAATGGCATGACGGGCAGAAATACGACGACCGGTTTCAACCAATACTTCACCGTCTTTACCGACGATATCAAATTGGGCCACTTCACCGCGTAAGCGTGAAGGGACGATATCCATCAAATAACGGTCTTTATCCAGACGTACTTGTACTTTCTCGAAGAACATTTCCAGAATTTCTTCTGTACTGAATTCCAGTGCACGCAAAATAATCGACGCTGGTAACTTCCGGCGACGGTCTATACGTACAAACAAGTTATCTTTAGGATCAAACTCGAAATCTAACCATGAACCACGGTAAGGTATGACGCGTGCGTTATACAGCACTTTACCTGAGGAGTGGGTTTTTCCTTTATCATGATCAAAGAACACGCCAGGTGAACGGTGCAACTGGGAAACGATAACCCGTTCTGTACCATTAATAACAAAGGTGCCGTTATCTGTCATGAGCGGAATTTCGCCCATGTACACTTCCTGTTCTTTTATGTCTTTTACTGTTCCTGGTGCGGCTTCTTTATCAAACAACACCAGACGCAATTTCACCCGCAAAGGAGCAGAATACGTCACACCGCGAATTTGACATTCTTTAACATCAAATACGGGCTCGCCTAAACGATAGCTGACATATTGTAACTCGGAGTTACCTGAGTAACTTTTGATTGGAAATACTGAACGAAATGCTGCTTCCAGACCATATTGACCTTCCGGATCCATAGCGATGAATCGTTTGAATGAGTCTAATTGAATGGATAAAAGGTAAGGTATTTCCAGTACCTGCGGGCGTTTGCCGAAATCTTTCCGTATACGTTTCTTTTCACTATAAGAGTAAACCATGGTTTCCTCAGCCTGTTGAATTGTGATCCAACTTGCCATCCCGTCGCGCGACGAGTAGATAGACAAACTTCCAGCACCGTTTTGAGAAGGTGCATTTGATCCATATTACCCACTATTTTTAAATCAGTGAAGCAACATAATTATTTGAAACCAAATGACTTTCTTTTATTTTTAAGTGAATAGGGCTTAAACGGTGTAAGTACCCTATCCTACAGCGCAAAAAGGCTGGTGACCAAAAAGTCACCAGCCTATGCCTGTATCAGGCAAATAATCTGTTTAAAAACAGATTATTTAACTTCAACTTTAGCACCGGCTTCTTCAAGCGCTTTTTTCAGTTCTTCAGCTTCTTCTTTAGATACACCTTCTTTAATTGCTTTAGGTGCACTATCAACTACGTCTTTAGCTTCTTTCAAGCCAAGGCCAGTTGCGCCACGTACTGCTTTGATAACAGATACCTTGTTAGCGCCAACTTCGGCTAAGATTACGTCGAATTCAGTTTGTTCTGCAGCAGCTTCACCGCCTGCAGCAGGACCTGCAACAGCAGCAACAGCCGCAGTAGCAGTTACACCGAATTTTTCTTCAGCTGCTTCGATTAACTCAACCAATTCCATAACTGGCATTTCAGCAATCGCGTTTAAAATATCTTCTTTAGTTAGAGCCATTTCTCTAAACTCCTGGGTTTAATGTTAAAAATTCTAAATACCAATGACGCCAATTACTTGGTGTCTTTGACAGCCGCCAATACGCGCACAAATTTCGAAGGCACTTCGTTGATAGTTTGAACGAATTTGCCAATTGGTGCTTTGAAGGTAGCAAGTAATTTCGCCAGAGCTTCGTCGCGAGTCGGAAGTGACGCTACTGCATCCAGTTTTTCTGGACCCAATAAACCACTACCAATTGAAAGTGCAGTGACGTTTAACTTGTTATTCTCTTTAGCAAAGTCTTTGAAAAGACGTGCTGCACCGCCAGGTGCATCCAAAGAGAAACCGTAAATTAACGGCCCAGTTAAAGCGCTTTCCAAATCACCAAATTTAGTGTCTTGAAAAGCACGTTTTGCAAGAGTATTACGAATAACTTTAACGTAAACGCCTTGCTCACGAGCTTTAACACGCAATTCAGTGAGGTCTGCAACCTCCATCCCACGGTATTCAGCGACGGCAACGGACAGAGCCTGAGATGCAACGCCATTAATTTCGGCGACGATCTCTTTTTTTGCTGCTAAGCCTAGTGCCACTGAGTTCACCTCTTTAGTTACTGAAAAACCGAAGTTTTCCAGAGTTCACAGATTGATAAAATGTTATTGGTTGTAACACCGACAACGTTTTACCGCACTACGGTGTTCGTTATTCCCAGAGAGTCTGAGTCAGATCCACCGTCTGCGCAGGTTGATATTTTAAGTTATCCGTTGAATGTAGGTAGCTCTCTAATTCTACTTACCGGATAACACCTGCGGTCTTGGACGGGAGCCTTGGCTATTAAAATTAATAGTCAGGCTCCAACCCATAAACCTTTAGAGAGAAATCAACACCTTCGGTGCTGATCCTTCAATTAACTTGCCAGTGTGCCCTGATCGACAGAAACACCTGCACCCATTGTGGTGCTCAGGCTAATTTTCTTGATGAAAGCGCCTTTAGCTGTTGATGGTTTAGCTTTTTTCAAGGCTTCCAACAATGCTTCAAGGTTTTCTTTAATCTGGTTTTCTTCAAAAGCGATTTTACCGATGCTGGCATGGATAATACCGTTTTTGTCGTTGCGATAGCGTACCTGACCGGCTTTAGCATTTTTAACCGCTGTAGCTACATCTGGCGTCACAGTGCCCGTTTTAGGGTTCGGCATCAGGCCACGTGGACCTAAAATTTGACCTAAGGTACCCACAACGCGCATGGCATCCGGAGAAGCAACCACTACGTCAAAAGGCATGTCGCCTTTTTTAACCATCTCGGCCAAGTCTTCCATACCCACTAAATCTGCGCCAGCTTCTTTAGCGGCTTCGGCATTGGCACCCTGAGTAAACACTGCAACACGTACGTCTTTACCAGTGCCGTGTGGCAATACAGTTGCACCACGAACGTTTTGATCAGATTTACGTGGGTCTACACCCAGGTTAACTGCAACATCAACGCTTTCAGGAAACTTGGCAGTTGCCAGTTCTTTCAACAAAGCAACGGCTTCGCTGAAATCATATTCTTTAGTGCTATCAATTCGGTCACGAACGATACGCATACGTTTTGTTAATTTAGCCATCAGATTATCCCTCTACTACCAAGCCCATACTACGCGCAGAACCTGCGATAGTACGTACAGCTGCTTCCAAGTCGGCAGCAGTTAAATCGGGTTCTTTAGTTTTAGCAATCTCTTCCAACTGAGCGAGAGTAACTTTACCCACTTTGTCAGTATTTGGACGGCCTGAACCACTTTTGATCCCAGCAGCCTTTTTCAACAAGAAAGAAGCTGGAGGTGTTTTGGTAATAAATGTGAAAGAGCGATCTTCATAAACCGTAATTTCAACAGGAACTGGAGCGCCTTTTTCAAGACTGTCTGTTTTGGCGTTAAACGCTTTACAGAATTCCATGATATTAACACCATGCTGACCTAATGCAGGACCAACTGGTGGACTTGGGTTAGCAGCACCTGCTGCAACCTGTAGCTTAATTAAGCCTTTGATTTTCTTAGCCATGATATGCCTCAATAATGGGTTTAGCGCCTTGTAAACACTGAGGATGCTTACTCAAACGGCTTCCCGCACAACAAAAAGGGCGCAGATTATAGTTTAATCACACGCCCAGTTCAAGTTTCAAACAACAAAATCCACTTTTTTATTTATACAAGCAGATTTACTACTCGCCAGGAGTTTTGGCTGTTTTATTAACCTTTTTCGACCTGGCCAAATTCCAGATCAACCGGAGTAGAGCGACCAAAAATAAGCACGGATACTTTGACGCGGCTTTTTTCATAATCGACTTCTTCAACTACACCGTTAAAGTCAGCAAATGGTCCGTCGGTAACCCGCACCACTTCACCTGGTTCAAACAAGGTTTTAGGTTTAGGACTATCAACGTTTTCGGCCAGGCGATTCATAATAGCATCGGCTTCTTTTTGACTGATAGGTGCAGGACGGTCACTAGTACCACCAATAAAGCCCAATACACGAGGAACACTTTTTACCAAATGCCAGCTATCTTCATTCATCGCCATTTCGACCAGCACATAGCCCGGGAAGAATTTACGTTCACTTTTACGTTGCTGACCGGCACGCATTTCAACCACTTCTTCTGTTGGTACCAGAATCTGGCCGAAGTAGTCTTCCATCTCATGCATTTTGATGTATTCAATTAACGTTTTTTGTACGCGTCCTTCATATCCGGAAAAAGCTTGTACCACGTACCATCTTTTCTTGTCCGACATATTAAATTCCTAATCCGGTAATGAAAGAAACCAGTCTGACGATAATTCCGTCCAGTCCCCAGAGCAACAAGGACATCACCACAACCGCAACCATAACAATTAAGGTGGTCTGAGTGGTTTCCTGACGCGTCGGCCAAACCACTTTACGTACTTCAGTGCGTGATTCTTTGGCAAAATTCAAAAACTGGCTACCTTTGCCGGTACTGGCGGCAAAAAGCAGGGCAACAACCACTGCAGCAACAACGCCTAATGCTCTGTATAGTACGGACACATCCTGGTAGATGTGGTTACCAGCAACGGCAGCAACCAACAAGCCAATGGCAATTAACCACTTTAATAAATCCAACGGCGTGGACGCACTTTCTGTATTCACACTCATGCTACAACCTTTAATAAATCCATACTTGCCAAACATGGCAGGGGTGGAGGGACTCGAACCCCCAACCATCGGTTTTGGAGACCGCTGTTCTACCAATTGGAACTACACCCCTATTCTTTGCCCACTTCGAGCCATTTCCCCAAATCCCACATAGACTAATTTTAGGAAGTCTGTTGCGTTGGGAAGTCTGATTCACTCAAATGGAGGGAGGCGTATTATACCCACTGAATCAATGGTTACAAGTAGAAGACAAATTTTAATACAATTCACGGTTTTGTTGTCAGCAACAAATCACGTATATTGGTTATCATGTTGTGTTAAACAAAAGATTGAAAATTGAAATTACCCAAAAAATTACGCAATTCCATTCGCGAGAAAGCCATTAGCAGAGCTCGTACCCGTATCCTTATCGCCGGACGTACACCCGAAAACTTCAGTCAGGAAGAACTTGAGGTGATCGTGCGTGAAGAAGAAGACAATATCAAAAACAACTATAAGGAAAAGGGCCTGTTGGCTTTGGCCGCCTTACTTGGCCTTGGTTGGTGGATATAGAATTTATGCTTCGTCCCCTGGTCAAAATCACTCTAGTACATTTACTGTGGCGTAATTATAAACCAGTATTGCTGGCGACGCTGTTCGCTATTATCGGCTTTGTGGTTGTATCACTGATACACTCCGATTATGTCCAATATGCTCAGGATCTCCCCGGCGATAAAGATCTTGGACTGTCTTTTATTATTAAATGGGTCTGTTACTTTGCCATTATTGCTGGCTGGCTAGCTGTATGCTTTCACTCAGGTAAACAGAAAAAGCATATCGAAAAAATCCAGATAAGCGCACAACAGGTACCTATTTACGATACACCTGAAGATGATCCGTTTAACACCATCAGGCAAAAGGACAAGTTAAGAAGTCGTGCTGACTGGGTAGTGGAAAAACACAAAGAATAATGGCATTAATGAGTGTTGAATCAAAATCTCCAGGAAATTTTACAATGCGTTGTATAGTTGCTTTTGTTATTTATCTTGTCACCTGCTCATCGGCCTATTGTCAACAAAATGACAATATAGACCGGCTATTTCAAAATTATGGCGGCAAGCTTCCCGGCGCTTCATTGGCTATTATAGACCATGGACAAATCAGCTATATGCGAGCCTATGGTATGGCTAATCTGGAGCAGGCCGTTTATGTTTCTGCAGATACCAACTTTCGACTCGCCTCTATAACCAAGCAGTTTACCGCTACTGCCATTTTGTTATTGCAGCAACAAGACAAGCTGCAACTTGATTGGACATTGGACAAAATTTTTACCGGTTTCCCTGCGTACGGCCAAAAGATCACAATCCGCCATTTGCTGCAACATACTTCTGGTTTATGGGACTATGAAGATTTTGTAGAGGACATTGATCCGGACACAACCACCCAAATCCGCGATAAGGCAGTATTAGCAATCACCAAGCAACAAACAAAAACCTATTTTGAGCCGGGAGCGCAATTTCGTTATAGCAACACCGGTTATGCATTGTTGGCTTTAATTGTTGAAAAATACTCGCAACAGCCGTTTGCAGAGTTTCTCGAAGAGCATATTTTTATCCCCTTGGGTATGAATCACACTCTTGCCTATATTAAAAATATCAATCGGGTTTCAGGACGTGCTTTTGGTTACGATATGGAACAAGGCCAATGGGTCAGAAAAGATCAAAGTTCCACTAGTGCCGTGTTGGGCGATGGGGGAATTTATTCCAGTGTACGTGACCTTTATCTTTGGGATCAGGCGTTATATTCAGGCAAGATTTTACCCAAAGGAATATTGGCAGCAAGCTTTACTCCAGGACAACTCAACAACGGATCGCAAACGCGTTATGGCTATGGCTGGCACTTAAAGAGATCAGCAGATGGTCAACAAGTCATCTTTCATACCGGCAGTAGTACCAGCTTCCGAAATATTTTCTATCGCATTCCAGAACAACAAATCAGCATTATTATTTTAACCAACAGAAACCAGCCTGAAGAGATGCAGATGGTCGACTTTGCAGAAAAAGTGCTAGCCGCTTACCAACAATAAAAAGACTGGTTCCCGGCTCAAAACACTACCGGGATGACGGGGCTTTTGACTTTATCACAGGCAATAAAAAAGGCGCTCACTGAGCGCCTTTCCCGTGATACATAATGTATCGCTAAATTATCGATATTACTCGATGATTTTAGCTACAACACCTGCACCTACTGTACGGCCACCTTCACGGATAGCGAAGCGTAATCCTTCGTCCATCGCAATCGGGTTAATCAGCTCAACCTTGAATTTCAGGTTGTCGCCTGGCATAACCATTTCTACACCTTCTGGCAATTCAACTGCACCAGTGATGTCAGTAGTACGGAAGTAGAACTGTGGACGGTAGCCTTTGAAGAATGGCGTGTGACGGCCACCTTCGTCTTTGCTCAGTACGTATACTTCTGCTTCGAACTTGGTGTGTGGCTTGATTGAACCTGGCTTACATAATACTTGACCACGCTCTACGTCTTCACGCTTGGTTCCACGTAACAAGGCACCGATGTTCTCACCTGCACGACCTTCGTCAAGCAGTTTACGGAACATTTCTACTCCGGTAACGGTTGATTTGGTGGTGTCTTTGATACCCACGATTTCTACTTCGTCACCTGTGTTTACGATTCCACGCTCTACACGACCGGTTACAACTGTACCACGACCTGAAATCGAGAATACGTCTTCGATTGGCAGCAGGAACGGCTTGTCGATATCACGCTCTGGCTCTGGGATATAAGTATCCAGGGCTTCACCTAATTCGATGATTTTCTTTTCCCATTCTTCGTCACCTTCCAGCGCTTTTAACGCGGAACCTTGAATAACAGGTAAGTCATCGCCCGGGAATTCGTATTCGGTTAACAGTTCACGTACTTCCATTTCGACCAGTTCTAGCAATTCTTCGTCGTCTACCATGTCACATTTGTTCATGAAGACGATCATGTAAGGTACGCCTACCTGGCGGCCTAACAGGATGTGCTCACGAGTTTGTGGCATTGGGCCGTCTGTCGCTGCTACTACCAGAATCGCTCCGTCCATTTGCGCTGCACCGGTGATCATGTTTTTGACATAATCCGCGTGTCCTGGGCAGTCTACGTGTGCGTAGTGACGGCTTGGTGTGTCATATTCTACGTGTGAGGTCGCGATGGTGATACCACGCTCACGCTCTTCCGGGGCGTTGTCGATTTGATCGAACGCTTGAGCTGAACCACCGTAAGTTTTTGCCAATACAGTCGTGATTGCTGCGGTTAAGGTCGTTTTACCGTGGTCTACGTGGCCGATTGTGCCTACGTTGACATGCGGTTTTGTACGTTCAAACTTTGCTTTTGCCATGGGTCATTCCTCATCAAAATAAAAATAGATCTTAATTGTAAGGAATGAGAGAGAGAGAAATGGTGCTGATAGGCAGATTCGAACTGCCGACCTCACCCTTACCAAGGGTGCGCTCTACCAACTGAGCCATATCAGCACTTTATTTGGAGCGGGCAGCGGGAATCGAACCCGCATCATCAGCTTGGAAGGCTGAGGTAATAGCCATTATACGATGCCCGCGTTCCTATTCTCTTGAGGCGATCTCATCCCAAGAAAAATCGCAAGAGGCTGACAAACGCAAGTGCCGCATTTGCCAGCCTCTTACAGTACGAGTCAAATTGACTCGTACCTTAATATGGTGGAGGGAGGTGGATTCGAACCACCGAAGGCGGAGCCGTCAGATTTACAGTCTGATCCCTTTGGCCACTCGGGAACCCCTCCAAGTTTGATGGTGCCGGCTGCCGGAGTCGAACTGGCGACCTACTGATTACAAGTCAGTTGCTCTACCAACTGAGCTAAGCCGGCACTGCATCAAGAGGGGCGCATTCTAGAGGAACAATTTACGCTGTGCAATAGTATTAAAACAAAAAATTACGATTTTTTGACTGTTTGCTTAATTTCACAGCAAGGTGGCGTAGTTGTGAGCGAAGTTAACCCGAAATTACCCGATCAATCCCTTTTAATACCGGATTTACGATTATTTCAATCTGCTCATCTGTAAGCTGTTCAAGTAAATTGGCATCCCCGCCCGCAACAAAAATCTTAACTTGCGGAGAAAAACGGCTAACAATCAGTTTGGCAGAATGGAGAAAACCCTGCACGGCAGCCAAGCAGCCATAATCGACACAATCGGCAGTATTTTGTCCTATTTGCAGTAAGACAGGATGCTGATTCTGGGCATTAGTCATAACCTTTTCAGTTCTCTGCTGCAATGCATTTTTCATGATTGTCATGCCTGGCGCAATCCAACCCCCAAGGTGTTGACCATTACTATCCACAAAATCACAGGTCATTGCTGTGCCAAGGTCCAACACAGCAAAACCCCCTTTATACTCTTGCTGACAGGCTAAAATAGCTAACCAGCGGTCAATACCCATTTTAGCAGGTTGTTCATAGGCGCATTTAATCCCGAATTGTTCTTTAGTAGTGGTAAGAAGCTGGCTAGTGATGTGAAACTCATCAAGTATCTGACATAGTATGTCTAGTTGCTGTTGTTGGCCGACTGCAGCAACGACACAATGTGTCACCTGTTGAAGAAGAGCGGTTACCTTTTTAGCATCCTCCAGAATAAAAACGTCATTCAGATTTCCTTGATAGCAACATTTTATCCGGCTGTTACCGATATCAACAAACAACACACTACTCCGCCCTGACACTAATTTCTCCCCCATAGAAACGTTGAATTCCTTGAGCAGTTTCCAGTAATAAAGCGCCTTGATGATCTACTCCTTTGCCTATCCCCTTTATTATGCTGCTGCCACAATGTAATTTCGCGGGTCGATTCATTAACCAGTCCTTATTGCACCAACGCTGTATAAAAGATTCAAACCCCTTTCTTTCGAACTCTTCTACAGCACTGACAAGCTCATCAACAATAACAGCTGACAATTTATTCCTATCAGGTGTATTACCGGTTATTTTGTTCATATCAGTCCAGGCTTGACCAATTTGCGCTTTGCTATCCACGATATTAATATTTAACCCGACGCCAATAATCGCATGGCAATCCGAACCTACCTGCCCTTCCAATTCAACCAGAATACCGGCCAATTTTTGATCGTTCACATAAATGTCGTTAGGCCATTTTAATTTAGCCTGGCTGACTCCAAATCGCTCCAAGCCATTTGCAACTGCCAGTCCTACTACCAGACTAAGACCATTAACCGAATGGTAACCGGCCGGAAAGTTCCAATACATAGATAAATACAAACTGGCACCGAAGGGAGAAATCCAACGTTTACCTTGCCTTCCTCTTCCAGCTGTTTGTGCCTCAGCCAGACAGGTGAAGCCATTTTGTAATTTGAAGGTCTTTGATTTAATAACGTCATTTGTCGATCCCACCACACTGAGTACTTCAACTACAGCACAAGACTGAATAGACTGCTGAATTTTCTGTTGGCTAAGGAGCGTTACCGGTTGAGACAATTTATATCCTTTACCTGCAATACTAAAAATATCCAATCCCAATTCACCGAGCACTTTGATATGTTTGGAAACAGAAACTCTGGAGATACCTAATAATTCTCCTAACGTCTGACCTGAATGAAACTGTCCGTCAACCAATATAGCTAAAATCTCGCTACGCTTATGCTCGCCTTGTACTGTCATAGGTCAATTAATCCATTAGTTGTCAGCAAGCGCACTTCATTTTCTAATTTAATAGAAAAAGTAACTAAAACATCATCACGTATTTTCCTGGCAAACTGGAGTAACTCTCGCCCGGTGCCGATCCCCGTATTAGCCAATACCAAAGGCTGATTATGATGACAAAGTATTCCTCCAAGTGTTTTTCCTTTATAGCCTAGTTGATCAATTAACCAGGCTGCTGGGACCTTGCATTGTTCATCAGAAACCGGATAGGAGGGAATAGCGGGCCATTTTTCACGAATGGATTTAAGTAGCGGTTTACCAATGACCGGATTTTTAAAGAAACTACCCGCATTCCCTAATTGAGACGGGTCAGGCAGTTTTGCCTGACGAATTTTGACAACTTTATCGAAAATATCCTGTGCTGTTGGATTGCTCAGGTTCGCCAATTCTCCATAGGATTGTTCTACAACCCACTTTTTTGGCAGAACGAAGTTAACGGCGGTAATAATCACTTTGTCACTAAGTTCGTGTTTAAAAATACTATCGCGATAACCAAACCCACAATCCGCCTGCAAAATACTCTTCGCTTCCCCTGTTGCCAACTCAATATAGTCAACTGACTGGATAAAACCGCTTACCTCACGCCCATAAGCCCCTATATTCTGGATTGGAGCGGCTCCGACTGTACCAGGAATTAAAGCTAAATTTTCCAGACCATACATTCCCCGCTTGACACAATATTCAACAAACTCATGCCAGTTTTCACCCGCTTTAACTTTAATACCAAAGTCTTCTTGAGTTTCATTGCATTCGATTCCACGCAGATTAATTTTCACAATCTCTCCAGCGAAATCATCCACAAAAATACTATTACTTCCTCCCCCCAAGATATAAAAAGGTCGATGCAGAGGTAACGCACTTTTGATGTCTGCAACACTATTCAAGTGGGTTATTTTTTTTGCATGGGCAGAAAAACCAAAGGTATGAAATGATTTTAATGATGTCACGTATATCTGGTGCTTTTATCAACGATAATTATCGCGAGTGTACCATTTTTCATGTCTTTTAGGATTCAAATTTGAATAACACAATAGGTTAATGACGCTGCTTGATGAGAAGGCCTTTTGCATTGATTGGGTGTCTGGTGATTTAGTCCATGGATGGACTGTAGTAGAACAACGCAGGAGCAGTTGTCGAGTGCTACTCTCACATGGGGGTAAATGGCGTCTCGAGACGAGCTCTGCTCGGCTAGCCATTTACGGGAGGCCCCGGATGGCGGACCTGGAAACAGCTTCATGGACGAATGACAGATGGAAGCCTGCCGTTAGAACCGGTAACCAGAAACAGTTCGATGGGTTGGGTTTGGCTATGGAAGTGGGCACGCAGTGCCCTTAACGCAAAAAGGCCTTCCCGTTTTTTGGGAAGGCCTCTTGCTTTAATTGGGAGTCTGGCGGTGTGCTACTCTCACATGGGGAAACCCCACACTACCATCGCCGCTAATACGTTTCACTGCTGAGTTCGGAATGGGATCAGGTGGTGCCGTATCGCTATGGCCGCCAGACAAAGACGGTTAACAATTTCAGAAAGCTGTTTGTTTATATTAGTGCTCAAACTGGTGGTTCAAGTCTTACTCTATCTCGTTCGAAGCTCGTTGCTCGTCACTCGTAGCTGTTTCTTGTACTTGTCATCAACAACCCAAATGCTTTAAAGCCACTTTGGCGTTGTATGGTTAAGCCTCTCGGGCAATTAGTACAGGTTAGCTTAACGCATTACTGCGCTTCCACACCCTGCCTATCTACGTCGTAGTCTTCAACAACCCTTCAGGACAGTTAAACTGTCAGGGATGACTCATCTCGAGGCTCGCTTCCCGCTTAGATGCTTTCAGCGGTTATCAATTCCGAACGTAGCTACCGGGCAATGCCATTGGCATGACAACCCGAACACCAGCGGTTCGTCCACTCCGGTCCTCTCGTACTAGGAGCAGCCCCTCTCAATCATCCAGCGCCCACGGCAGATAGGGACCGAACTGTCTCACGACGTTCTAAACCCAGCTCGCGTACCACTTTAAATGGCGAACAGCCATACCCTTGGGACCGACTTCAGCCCCAGGATGTGATGAGCCGACATCGAGGTGCCAAACACCGCCGTCGATATGAACTCTTGGGCGGTATCAGCCTGTTATCCCCGGAGTACCTTTTATCCGTTGAGCGATGGCCCTTCCATTCAGAACCACCGGATCACTATGACCTACTTTCGTACCTGCTCGACGTGTCTGTCTCGCAGTTAAGCTGGCTTATGCCATTGCACTAACCTCCTGATGTCCGACCAGGATTAGCCAACCTTCGTGCTCCTCCGTTACTCTTTGGGAGGAGACCGCCCCAGTCAAACTACCCACCAGACACTGTCCTCAATCCCGGTTAGGGACCCGAGTTAGAACATCAAACATACAAGGGTGGTATTTCAAGGTTGACTCCACGCAAACTGGCGTTCACGCTTCTAAGTCTCCCACCTATCCTACACATGTAGGGTCAATGTTCAGTGCCAAGCTATAGTAAAGGTTCACGGGGTCTTTCCGTCTAGCCGCGGGTACACAGCATCTTCACTGCGATTTCAATTTCACTGAGTCTCGGGTGGAGACAGCGTGGCCATGATTACGCCATTCGTGCAGGTCGGAACTTACCCGACAAGGAATTTCGCTACCTTAGGACCGTTATAGTTACGGCCGCCGTTTACCGGGGCTTCGATCAAGAGCTTCGCTTGCGCTAACCCCATCAATTAACCTTCCGGCACCGGGCAGGCGTCACACCGTATACGTCATCTTTCGATTTAGCACAGTGCTGTGTTTTTAATAAACAGTTCCAGCCACCTTTTCACTGCGGCCTCCATTCGCTTACGAAGCAAGTTCTTCACGAACGGAGGCGTACCTTCTCCCGAAGTTACGGTACGATTTTGCCGAGTTCCTTCACCCGAGTTCTCTCAAGCGCCTTAGTATTCTCTACCTGACCACCTGTGTCGGTTTGGGGTACGGTTCACATCATCATAAGCTTAGAGGCTTTTCCTGGAAGCAGGGCATCTGCAACTTCGTCACCTTGGTGACTCGTCTCGTGTCTCAGCATTAAGCACCCGGATTTACCTAAGCACTCTGCCTACTCACTTTCACATGGACTACCAACGCCATGCTTGCATAGCCTTCTCCGTCCCCCCATCGCTGATGATATAAGTACGGGAATATTAACCCGTTTCCCATCGACTACGCATTTCTGCCTCGCCTTAGGGGCCGACTTACCCTGCCCTGATTAGCATGGGACAGGAAACCTTGGTCTTCCGGCGTGGGGGTTTTTCACCCCCATTATCGTTACTCATGTCAGCATTCGCACTTGTGATATGTCCAGCAAACCTCTCGATTCACCTTCATCCACTTACACAACGCTCCCCTACCATACGTCCTAAAACGTATCCGCAGCTTCGGTGCTATGTTTAGCCCCGTTACATCTTCCGCGCAGGCCGACTCGACTAGTGAGCTATTACGCTTTCTTTAAAGGGTGGCTGCTTCTAAGCCAACCTCCTAGCTGTCTTAGCCTTCCCACTTCGTTTCCCACTTAACATAGACTTGGGGACCTTAGCTGGCGGTCTGGGTTGTTTCCCTCTTCACGACGGACGTTAGCACCCGCCGTGTGTCTCCCGGATAGTACTCACAGGTATTCGGAGTTTGCATGGGGTTGGTAAGTCGGGATGACCCCCTAGCCCAAACAGTGCTCTACCCCCTGTGGTATTCGTCCGAGGCGCTACCTAAATAGCTTTCGGGGAGAACCAGCTATCTCCCGGTTTGATTGGCCTTTCACCCCCAGCCACAGGTCATCCCCTAACTTTTCAACGTTAGTGGGTTCGGTCCTCCAGTGCGTGTTACCGCACCTTCAACCTGCCCATGGCTAGATCACCGGGTTTCGGGTCTATACCTTGCAACTAGACGCGCAGTTAACACTCGCTTTCGCTACGGCTCCCCTATGCGGTTAACCTCGCTACAAAATATAAGTCGCTGACCCATTATACAAAAGGTACGCAGTCACACCACGAAGGTGCTCCCACTGCTTGTACGTATACGGTTTCAGGTTCTATTTCACTCCCCTCACAGGGGTTCTTTTCGCCTTTCCCTCACGGTACTGGTTCACTATCGGTCAGTTAGGAGTATTTAGCCTTGGAGGATGGTCCCCCCATATTCAAACAGGATAACACGTGTCCCGTCCTACTCGTTTTCACTCAAAGTTCGCGTTCGTGTACGGGGCTATCACCCGGTATCGCCAAGCTTCCCAACTTGTTCCACTCGCTTACAATCAGCTTAAGGGCTGGCCCCCGTTCGCTCGCCGCTACTAAGGGGATCTCAATTGATTTCTCTTCCTAAGGGTACTTAGATGTTTCAGTTCCCCTCGTTTGCCTCACTACCCTATGTATTCAGATAGTGATGACCTGTAAACAGGCCGGGTTTCCCCATTCGGACATCTGTGGCTAAAATGCGTTTTGTCAGCTCACCACAGCTTTTCGCAGACTTACACGTCCTTCATCGCCTCTAACTGCCTAGGCATCCACCGTATACGCTTAGTCACTTAACCATACAACCCAAAATAGCTTCGCCTTCGTCTTTTATGCTGCGCGTTTCGTCCTCTCTCACTCGGTTATGTACTGTTCGTACACGCCCTCGTTCGTTCGTCGAACTCGCTTGCCTAAAACCCGAATTCTCGCTATTTCATCTGCTTTAAAGTAACGTATTAAAGCATCTGAAATAACTCGCCACAGTCGCCTTTTTGTCCGACCGTCGGTGTCAATTCAATGACCGTTATATGCATGACAAGTACACCAGTTTTTACACTAGCTTTTTCTACTACAAGTATCAGATAGAGTAAGTTACTTAAAAGTCTCACTCAGTTTTGATTACTAATATCAGCTTTCCAAATTGTTAAAGAACAGGTTCAAGATTTTTCGTTAAAAAAACCTTAATCAATCAACACTCGTCCAAATGTCCATTCATTAAGGTATTTCCTTTCCAACTCTCTATCTTATAAAGGTTGGTGGAGCTAAGCGGGATCGAACCGCTGACCTCCTGCGTGCAAGGCAGGCGCTCTCCCAGCTGAGCTATAGCCCCATTAATAAGGGTCACATCCAATGAGTTACCTCACTCAATGTCAAATTCGATTCAGACAAGGAAGAGAAGGGCGATGTGTGCGAAGCAGCACATGAGCGTTTCTCTGACGCAGTATCAATCGAATTTTGGTGGGTCTGAGTAGACTTGAACTACCGACCTCACCCTTATCAGGGGTGCGCTCTAACCAGCTGAGCTACAGACCCATTCATACGCACTGCATAAAACGCAATCCGTACTAGTTGCTCTTTACTTTCACAACAAGACTATCTGTGTGGACACTGCATCAATAAATAACGACCAATTTTGTGTAAGGAGGTGATCCAACCCCAGGTTCCCCTAGGGTTACCTTGTTACGACTTCACCCCAGTCATGAAACACAAAGTGGTAATCGCCCTCCCGAAGGTTAGACTAACTACTTCTTTTGCATCCCACTCCCATGGTGTGACGGGCGGTGTGTACAAGGCCCGGGAACGTATTCACCGCAGTATTCTGACCTGCGATTACTAGCGATTCCGACTTCATGGAGTCGAGTTGCAGACTCCAATCCGGACTACGACAAGCTTATTGCTTTCTGGGTTCCGCTCCACCTCGCGGTCTCGCTTCCCTCTGTACTTGCCATTGTAGCACGTGTGTAGCCCATCCCGTAAGGGCCATGATGACTTGACGTCGTCCCCACCTTCCTCCGGTTTGTCACCGGCAGTCTCCTTAAAGTGCCCAACTTAATGCTGGCAACTAAGGACAAGGGTTGCGCTCGTTGCGGGACTTAACCCAACATCTCACGACACGAGCTGACGACAGCCATGCAGCACCTGTCACAGAATTCCCGAAGGCACTTCTGCATCTCTGCTGAATTTTCTGGATGTCAAGGGATGGTAAGGTTCTTCGCGTTGCATCGAATTAAACCACATGCTCCACCGCTTGTGCGGGCCCCCGTCAATTCATTTGAGTTTTAACCTTGCGGCCGTACTCCCCAGGCGGTCTACTTATCGCGTTAGCTTCGTTACGCATGAATTAAATTCTCACACAACTAGTAGACATCGTTTACGGTGTGGACTACCAGGGTATCTAATCCTGTTCGCTACCCACACTTTCGCACATGAGCGTCAGTCTTTGGCCAGGGAGTCGCCTTCGCCACTGATGTTCCTCCAGATCTCTACGCATTTCACCGCTACACCTGGAATTCCACTCCCCTCTCCAAGACTCTAGTCTGCCAGTTCTAAATGACCCTCCCAGGTTGAGCCCGGGGCTTTCACATCTAGCTTAACAAACCGCCTGCGTGCGCTTTACGCCCAGTAATTCCGATTAACGCTCGGACCCTCCGTATTACCGCGGCTGCTGGCACGGAGTTAGCCGGTCCTTCTTCTGTGGCTAACGTCAATGTAACTGGGTATTAACCAGCTACCCTTCCTCACCACTGAAAGTGCTTTACAACCCGAAGGCCTTCTTCACACACGCGGCATGGCTGGATCAGGCTTGCGCCCATTGTCCAATATTCCCCACTGCTGCCTCCCGTAGGAGTCTGGGCCGTGTCTCAGTCCCAGTGTGGCTGATCATCCTCTCAGACCAGCTAGAGATCGTCGCCTTGGTGAGCCTTTACCTCACCAACAAGCTAATCTCGCTTAGGCCCATCTCCTGGCGAGAGCGCAAGCGCCCTCTTTGACCCGCAGGTGTCATGCGGTATTAGCAGTCGTTTCCAACTGTTATCCCCCACCAGGAGGCAAGTTCCTAAGCTTTACTCACCCGTCCGCCACTCGTCATCATCTAGCAAGCTAGATATGTTACCGTTCGACTTGCATGTGTTAGGCCTGCCGCCAGCGTTCAATCTGAGCCATGATCAAACTCTTCAATTAAAAAACTTAAATCTATGAATTTTGGTAGACACTCATCAACGAGTGCCCACACAGATTGTCTTGTTGCAAATTGTTAAAGAACAGTGCCTAAAAGTCTCCTCTCAAGCGGGAGGCGTATTCTACGCATCCCAGGGTCAGTGTCAAGAAACTTTTTAAACCTTTTTTCTTGTCCGACCCCCTTCATGGCCGTCCGTCCGGACTCCCCTGAAGCGAGCGCGCATTCTACATCCTATCCCCTTACCGTCAACCTCTTTTTTACCCTTTTTAGCCGTTTGCGCAGCTTTTGAACTAAATGATGAAAAAATCGATTTAAAATGTATATTTTTTGGTACAAATGAACTAAGTTTGCTTGTTACTGTCTGTATATAAGTTCCACCCTATTACTATTATAAGAACGAGGCTGTAAATGAAAAAAGTGCTAGGATCGATTTTGCTGTTTTATACAGTACAAAGTGTTGCGGCAGAAGGAACCGGCGCTCCTCAAAATGATAATCAGTTAACGGCAGATTTTATTGAGCAACAAGTTCAACAAAATATGTCGTTAGGACGCGCGATTAAAAGTATTATGGGTCATTATCCACAAGAAGTGGATGTCGTGGTTGGCACGGCTCTTGACTTGTACCCCGCCAAATATAAAGAGATTATTCATGCGGCCATCGCTGCCCAGCCCGCTTTAACTGAAGATGTAGTAAGGATTGCTATCGACAAAGGTATTGCCAGCTGTGGCAATATTGTATTAACCGCGATCCAGGCTGAACCCAGCTATGTAGACTTTGTGGTAAGTGCAGCGGCTCAATCTACACCAGAAGAATTAAACGAAATTGTCAGAATTGCAGTGGTAACCGAACCTGATTCGGCTGACGCCATCGTTAGCACCGTTGCAAAAGCTCATCCGAGCAAACTGGTTGATATCATCAGCTCTGCAATAGGCGCCGTTCCCTTTGTTGGGGAATATATTGTGGATGCACTATTAGTGGCTTTTCCAAACGATGCTGAAGAAGTGGTGACAACAGCAGTTCGAGAATCTTCTGCTCAACGTAGTCAGGTGATCAAAATTATCGAAACGGCACGCAACGCGGGGATCAGCGATAAGGCACTAACACGCTATGCAACTGAAGGTGGGGCATCTGCAGAAGAAATTGCTCAGGTTATTCACGATTAGATATTGTTGAGATAAATTCAGATATAAAAAAACCGGGTTTAACCCGGTTTTTTTATATTTCTAATTGATTAATCTGCAGCAACTTCTTCAACAGCTTCCACTGTTTCTTCTGTTACCGGGCGATCAACCAGTTCAACGTAGGCCATGGGTGCTTTATCACCGGTACGGAAGCCACATTTCAAAATACGAATGTAACCACCTGGGCGTTCCACATAACGTGGACCAAGGTCGTTGAACAATTTACCAACTACTTCTTTATCACGAGTGCGAGCAAAAGCCAAACGGCGATTTGCAACACTATCTTGCTTGGCAAGAGTGATAAGAGGCTCAATCACGCGACGAAGTTCTTTCGCTTTTGGTAAAGTGGTTTTAATCACTTCATGCTTTACCAAAGAGCCAGCCATATTGCGAAACATCGCTTGACGATGGCTGCTGTTGCGATTTAACTGTCGACCACTATGACGATGGCGCATAGTACTTTCCTTCTTATTAAATCAGTTTAACGTGAAACCTGATTAGTCTTTCTCAGCGATGCTTTCAGGTGGCCAGTTTTCCAGGCGCATCCCTAAAGACAATCCGCGAGAAGCCAGTACGTCTTTAATCTCGGTAAGAGATTTTTTACCCAAGTTAGGCGTTTTCAACAGCTCAACTTCGGTACGTTGTACCAGGTCACCAATATACTGGATAGCTTCGGCTTTCAGACAGTTAGCAGAGCGAACTGTGAGTTCGAGATCATCAACAGGGCGAAGTAAAATCGGATCGAATTCCGGTTTTTCTTCTTTTTCCACTGGTTCAGAAATATCACGAAGTTCAACAAATGCATCTAGCTGCTCTGCCAGAATGGTAGCCGCACGACGAATAGCTTCTTCCGGATCGATTGTGCCGTTAGTTTCCATATCAATGATAAGTTTGTCCAAATCTGTACGCTGTTCTACACGCGCAGATTCTACATTGTATGCAATACGGTCAACCGGACTAAAGGAAGCGTCAACAAGTAAACGACCAATTGGACGATCATCTTCTTCTGAGGAACGACGAATTGATGCTGGAACATAACCACGACCCATTTCTACCTTGATGCGCATGCTGATTTCAGCATCGCCAGTCAAAGTACAAATAACATGATCAGGGTTTACGATCTCGACATCACCATCATGCTGGATATCTCCAGCCACAACCGCGCCTGAACCGGATTTAACCAAAGTCAGAGTCGCTTCGTTTTTACCTTCCAGGCGAACAGCTAAACCTTTCAGATTTAGCAGAATTTCGATAACGTCTTCCTGAACACCTTCTTTAGTGCTGTACTCGTGTAAAACACCGTCGATCTCTACTTCAGTCACTGCACATCCTGGCATAGATGACAAAAGTATACGACGTAACGCATTACCAAGTGTGTGCCCGAAGCCGCGCTCCAAAGGCTCTAAAGTAACCTTTGCACGCGACTGGGAGACGTTTTCTATTTCAACTAACCTTGGTTTTAGGAATTCAGTTACAGAACCTGACATTGTTTCCTCTCTTCTTTAAGCTTTACTTAGAGTAAAGTTCGACGATCAACTGTTCGTTAATTTCAGCGGACAAATCTTCACGCTCTGGCAAACGCTTGAAAACGCCTTCCATTTTTGTGCTGTCCACTTCAATCCAAGTTGGTTTCTCACGTTGCTCTGCCAATTCTAAAGCAGCCACAATACGTGCCTGTTTTTTAGATTTTTCGCGTACAGACACAACGTCTTCCGCAGAAACGCTGTAAGAAGGTACGTTAACAACGCCGTCATTGACTACGATGGCTTTGTGACTTACCAATTGGCGCGCTTCAGCACGAGTGCTGGCGAAACCCATACGATAAACAACATTGTCCAGACGCTGCTCTAGAAGTTGCAACAGGTTTTCACCGGTGTTGCCTTTCAAACGAGCGGCTTCTTTGTAGTAGTTACGGAACTGTTTTTCCAATACGCCATACATACGACGTACTTTTTGCTTTTCGCGCAATTGCACACCGTAATCAGACAAACGGCCACGACGGGCGCCATGCTGACCAGGTGCGGTATCAATTTTACATTTCGAGTCAATTGCCCGAACGCCACTTTTAAGGAACAAATCTGTTCCTTCGCGGCGGCTAAGTTTGAGTTTTGGACCCAAATATCTTGCCATGATCTTTCTCCAACTGTCCGGCGATTAAACTCGACGTTTTTTCGGTGGACGACAACCGTTGTGCGGTATAGGCGTCACATCGGTAATGTTTGTGATTTTATAACCTGTCGCGTTCAAAGCACGGATCGCAGACTCACGGCCTGGACCTGGACCTTTAACGAATACTTCAAGGTTTTTCAAACCATACTCTTGTGCAGCAACGCCTGCGCGTTCTGCGGCTACCTGAGCAGCAAATGGGGTTGATTTACGTGAACCACGGAAACCTGAACCACCTGAAGTTGCCCAAGACAGAGCATTACCCTGACGATCAGTAATAGTCACAATCGTGTTGTTGAAAGAAGCATGGATATGAGCCATACCATCAGCAACCTGACGTTTAGCGCGTTTACGCTTAATAGGTGTTTTAGCCATTATAACCCCCGCTTACTTTTTAATTGGCTTGCGAGGACCTTTACGGGTACGCGCATTAGTTTTAGTGCGCTGACCACGAAGAGGCAAGCTGCGACGGTGGCGAATACCACGGAAACAACCTAGGTCCATCAAACGTTTGATGTTCATTGAAACTTCACGGCGCAGGTCACCTTCAACGGTGAACTTGGCTACTGCGTCACGTAGTTTGTCTAATTGTGCTTCGTCAAGATCTTTGATCTTGGCGTTCTCTGCAACACCAGCTTCGACACAAATGCTTTTAGCACGCGTTTGTCCGATACCGTAAATAGAAGTAATTGCTACTACGGTGTGCTTATGTTCCGGAATGTTAATGCCAGCAATACGGGCCACTAACAGTACTCCTCTATGTTCTTGTCGTCAGCCTAAAAAGCCCGATAGGATACTTACCTGACGACTAAATTGCAATATTTAGCTTAATAAATAAGCTGCCTGATCAGCCTTGCCTTTGCTTATGCTTTGGCTCAACACAAATCACTCGTACAACACCGTTGCGCTTGATGATTTTACAGTTGCGGCAAATCTTTTTAACTGATGCACGAACTTTCATTACATCACTCCGTTAATGACCAAATCTTATCGGCCGTAGCTTTTAAGATTGGCTTTTTTAAGAACAGAATCATATTGATGTGACATCAAATGAGTCTGCACCTGAGCCATGAAATCCATGATAACCACGACGATAATCAACAAAGATGTACCACCGAAATAGAATTGAACATTCCACGCTATCATCATGAATTCAGGAACCAAACAAATAAAGGTTATATAAAGCGCACCTGCCAATGTCAGGCGAGTCATAACTTTATCGATATACCTGGATGTTTGCTCACCCGGACGAATACCAGGCACAAAGGCGCCTGACTTTTTCAAGTTATCTGCCGTTTCACGCGGGTTAAATACCAACGCGGTATAGAAGAAACAGAAAAAGATAATCGCCGTTGCGTACAACATCACATACAGAGGTTGTCCCGGGGACAACATCAAAGATACATCCTGTAACCAGGACATAGACTCATTCTGACCAAACCAGCTGGCAATCGTACCAGGGAACAGAATAATACTGGACGCGAAAATCGGTGGAATAACTCCCGCCATATTCACTTTTAAAGGTAAATGGGTACTTTGCGCGGCAAACACCTTACGGCCTTGCTGGCGCTTAGCGTAGTTAACTACGATACGGCGCTGTCCACGTTCCATAAACACTACAAAGTAAGTGACGGCGATAATAATCACACCAATCAACAATAAGAACAGTAGATTCAAATCACCCTGTCTTGCTTGCTCAACGGTTTTACCTATTGCTGAAGGAAGGCCTGCAACAATACCGGTAAAAATCAGAATCGAGATACCGTTACCGATACCTCGCTCTGTAATTTGCTCACCTAACCACATTAAAAACATGGTACCGGTGACCAGGCTCACGACAGCCGTAAAATAGAATCCAAAGCCAGGATTAATTACTAGACCCGAGACCATATTGGGCAAGGTTTTAGCAATGGCAATAGCCTGGAAGATAGACAACACCAAAGTAAAATACCTTGTATATTGACTGATCTTGCGACGTCCCGCCTCACCTTCTTTTTTCAACTCAGCCATACGTGGATGAACCACAGTTAACAGCTGCATAATAATAGATGCTGAAATATAAGGCATGATCCCCAGTGCAAGAACTGATGCGCGAGAAAGTGCACCACCGGAGAACATGTTAAACATTTCTACGATAGTACCCTTTTGTTGCTCAAATAATTGAGCTAACACAGCAGCATCAATACCAGGAAGCGGTACGAATGAGCCGAGTCTCAATACGATGATCGCACCAAGTACGAACAACAACCGTGTCTTAAGTTCGGTCAATCCACCCTTTGCACCGGACGAATCCAATCCTGGTTTAGCCATTTAGCTTATTCCTCTACTTTACCGCCGGCAGCTTCGATTGCTTCACGAGCGCCTTTAGATACCTTTAAACCACTTACAGTAACAGCACGAGAGATTTCACCACTCAACATAATTTTAACGAACAAGCGATCTTTCTTGACCAGACCTGCTGCTTTTAATGTTGCTAATGAAACCACTTCGCCTTCTACTTTTGCAATTTCAGTCAACGTAACCTGATCAGAAACCAGAGATTTACGTGAAGTGAAACCGAACTTCGGAAGACGACGCTGGATAGGCATTTGTCCGCCTTCAAAACCAGGACGTACACTGCTGCCAGAACGAGATTTCTGACCTTTGTGTCCGCGACCACCGGTTTTTCCAAGGCCTGAACCTATACCGCGACCTACGCGCTTAGCTGATTTTTTTGCTCCTGGTGCAGGAGAAAGAGTATTTAAATACATCGATTATTCCTCCACAACCTGAACCATGTAATTAACACGGTTAATCATGCCACGTACTGCTGGAGTATCTTCCAGCTCACGAACATGACCGATTTTACGCAAACCTAAACCTACCAAAGTAGCTTTATGTTTAGGTAAACGACCAATAGAGCTTTTAATTTGCTTTACTTTAATCGTTTTAGCCATGTCTAATTACCCCAAAATCTTATCAACGGACAAACCACGTTTTGCAGCGATTTGTTCTGGTGACTTCATTTCAACCAGTGCATTGATCGTTGCGCGAACAACGTTGATCGGGTTGGTTGAGCCGTAACATTTTGAAAGGACGTTTTGCACACCGGCAACTTCCAATACTGCACGCATCGCACCACCGGCAATAATACCGGTACCTTCAGATGCAGGCTGCATGTAAACTTTGGAGCCAGAGTGGCGACCTTTAATCGGATGCTGCAGCGTGTGACCATTCAGGTCTACAGTAACCAAATTGCGACGTGCCTTTTCCATTGCTTTTTGAATCGCAGCAGGAACTTCACGTGCTTTACCGTAACCAAAACCCACACGACCATTACCGTCACCTACCACGGTCAAAGCAGTGAAACTAAAGATGCGACCACCTTTAACTACTTTAGACACACGATTGACGGCAATAAGCTTTTCTAACAGGTCACCCTGTTGTTGAACTTCTACTTTAGCCATGATAACTCCTAGAACTTGAGGCCAGCTTCACGAGCGGCGTCAGCTAATGCTTTAACCCGACCGTGATACTTGAATCCGCTACGATCGAAAGCCACATCTTTGATGCCTTTTTCGATAGCACGTTCTGCAATCGCTTTACCAACCGCTGCTGCTGCTTCTGCATTTCCAGTCCCTTTCAGGCCTTTTTTCAGATCTGCTTCAACAGTAGATGCCGCTGCCAATACCTGTGAACCGCATGGTGCGATTAACTGGGCATACATGTGACGCGGTGTGCGACAAACAGTCAAGCGATGCATTGCCAGTTCACTAATTTTTTTGCGTGCGCGAGTTGCGCGACGCAAGCGAGCCGATTTCTTATCCATCTCACCCACCTACTTTTTCTTAGCTTCTTTACGACGCACAGCTTCATCAGCATAACGTACACCTTTACCTTTATAAGGCTCTGGTGGACGGTATCCACGAATGTTAGCTGCTACCTGACCTACCAACTGCTTGTCAGCGCCTTTAACGACGACTTCAGTTTGACTAGGAGTTTCGACGCTAATGCCTTTTGGCACTTCAAACACGACAGGGTGTGAGAAACCTAAAGTCAGGTTCAGTTTGGCACCTTGTGCTTGTGCACGGTAACCAACACCTAATAACTGCAATTTTTTCTCAAACCCTTCGGCTACACCGGTAACCATGCTATTTAACAATGAACGTGCTGTACCTGCTTGCGCCCAACCATCGGCTGCGCCTTCGCGAGGTTTAGCAATTAATGAACCTTCTTCATTAACTACTTCAACTGCATCATTGAATACACGGTTCAGTGAACCATTTTTACCTTTAACTGTAACTTCCTGACCGGCGATTGAAATTTCAACGCCAGATGGGATGTTTACAGGTGCTTTTGCTACACGTGACATTGACTATCCCTCCGTTACGCTACATAGCCGATGATTTCACCGCCCATACCCGCTTTACGCGCAGCACGGTCAGTCATAACACCTTTAGATGTAGACACAATGGCGATACCCAAACCACCCATGACTTTTGGCAGCTCATCTTTTTTCTTATAGATGCGCAGGCCAGGACGACTGACACGTTCGATGTTTTCGATAACTTTTTTGCCGTCGAAGTACTTTAATGTCACTTCTAATTCAGGCTTAACGTCACCGCTAACAGCGTAATCTGTTACATAACCTTCTTCTTTCAATACTTTGGCCAAAGCCACACGTAATTTAGAAGACGGCATAACAACAGATACTTTCTGTGCTAATTGTCCGTTACGAATGCGGGTAAACATATCCGCGATAGGATCTTGCATGCTCATATCTGCTACTCCTTACCAGCTGGCTTTTTTCAAGCCAGGGACTTCACCACGCATAGCTGCTTCACGTAGCTTAATGCGGCTCAGGCCAAACTTGCGTAGATAACCATGTGGACGACCAGTTATACGACAACGGTTACGTTGACGGATAGGACTGGAATCACGTGGTAGTTGTTGCAGCTTAAGAACAGCATCCCAACGCTCTTCTTCAGAGGCGTTAACATCGCTGATAGTTACTTTAAGCGCAGCGCGTTTCTCAGCATACTTTGCAATCAGCTTAGTACGCTTTACTTCGCGTGCTTTCATTGATTCTTTTGCCATAACCCTACAACCTTATTTCTTGAATGGGAAGTTAAACGCAGACAGAAGAGCACGACCTTCTTCATCAGTTGTAGCGCTGGTAGTGATAGTAATATCCATACCGCGTACTTTATCAACTTTATCAAAGTCGATTTCTGGGAAGATGATTTGCTCCCGAACGCCCATACTGTAATTTCCACGACCATCGAATGATTTCGCATTCAAGCCACGGAAGTCACGGATACGTGGAATAGCAATGGAGATTAAACGCTCCAAAAACTCCCACATACGTTCGCCACGCAGGGTTACTTTACAGCCAATCGGATAACCTTCACGGATTTTAAAGCCCGCGACAGATTTACGTGCAACGGTTACAACAGGTTTTTGACCGGCAATTGCTTGCATGTCACCTGTGGCATTTTCCAATACCTTTTTGTCCGCTACAGCTTCACCTAAACCCATGTTTAAGGTGATTTTTTCAATCCGAGGGACTTGCATGACGCTTTTGTATCCGAACTGCTTCGCAAGTTCAGCTACAACGTTTTCTTTATAGAAATCATGCAGTTTCGCCATCGTTCACTCCAATTAAATTAAATCAGTTCACCGTTAGATTTGAAGAAACGTACTTTTTTACCATCTTCAAAACGGAAACCTACTCGATCTGCTTTACCTTCACGGTTAGCAATCGCGACATTTGATACATGAATAGAGGCTTCTTTTTCCACAATCCCACCAGCAACGTTTAATTGCGGGTTAGGCTTCTGGTGTTTTTTCACCACATTCACACCTTCTACGATCAGACGGTCAGACGCTGTCAGGACTTTCAGGACTTTACCTGTTTTTCCTTTGTCTTTGCCGGCCAATACGACGATTTCATCATCACGACGAATCTTTCTAGCCATAATCGTGACTCCTTATAGTACCTCTGGGGCCAATGAGACAATCTTCATGTATTTATCACCACGAAGCTCACGGGTTACCGGGCCAAAGATACGCGTACCAATTGGTTGCTTGTTTGCATTAAGCAACACTGCTGCGTTGTTATCAAAACGAATCGCTGATCCGTCTGGACGACGCACGCCCTTTCTAGTACGCACCACCACTGCAGTCAGTACGTCACCTTTTTTTACTTTACCGCGCGGAATTGCTTCCTTGACAGTAACTTTGATGATGTCACCGATACCTGCATAACGGCGATGCGAGCCACCAAGAACCTTAATACACTGAACCCTGCGAGCTCCCGAGTTATCGGCAACATCCAGGTTAGTTTGCATTTGGATCATGTTAGTGCTCCGCTTGTTAAGATTTTCAATGCCTGCTCCCGCAGATTGATGAAAATCAGTTTTCGCTGTTAAAAACGCCTTTTAAGTCAACTTATTAGACGTTATTTATCTTATACCCCGATAAAATGGGCGCGAAATAATAACAGAAAACAATGGGAGAGGATAGTTGAATTTAGAAAAAGATCAGGATGATTTAGATTGACGGCAACAAACAGGCTGTTCAACCGTCCATTTACCTTTGCAGCAATGCCTCAGGCCAATAAAAAAGGCAGGGATAAATCCCTGCCTTAGCCTGTTTTTACTGATTATTTAAGTAGATTGACGGTATAACCGGTAGGCGAATTCTGGTCTGGTTCAAGCGTTACAATAAAGTTAGCTTCTTCGCTAATATCAAGCAAGGTTGAACGATACAATAAAGTGGAATCCTCACTACTTTGCTCATACACCGCAACAATCTCGTAAAATCCGTTAGGCAAGCTGATTGTGTCATTTTCTGCAAACTGGATATTTTTGATTTTGTATTGCGCTGTTTCAATGGTTTCGTCCTGACGAACAAAATAGATATCCACATCACTAAAGTCCGGCACCAGATTGGATACGTTAAGATAGTGATCATAAATCTGCGGCAAAGTGCTTTCGTCAAAGGCGATTGACGTCATCTTGCCTTGTGCGTTATCGAACAAAATAATGGTTTTGCTGTCGCCCTGGTTAAGAGTAACCAGTTTGTTCGACAGTAACGTTCCGCTATCATCCTGCGCAGAAAGTCGGTAATCACCATAATCGACCACCTGGAAATCAGAAATGCTATCAACATCAACGCTAAGCTGATGCTCGTCTTCGTTACCTGACAACGTCACCGACAAATCGGGTTTGTCATCAATACTGTTATATACGCGGAACTGTGATGATGCCTGAATATCGGTATAACTGCTCACCGTGGTGGAGTTGTTCATCAGGTCCAGCACCAGATTACTGCCGGTTGGGCCTGAACCTTGACGAATAATGGCCACGTACTCTGTTGAATAAGACATATTAATCGGCGAACTCTGGAACAACACTTCGTCTGAACCGGCTTCGGTGATGTAGAACACGTATTCGTCTTCATCAAAATAATCGCTATCCGCATCCGTGTCCCAATAGGTACCGTGTTCCAGCACCTGATATTGGGTACTGGCGACCAAATGGGAGCTGGTGAAAGGTGTACCTGACTCGGCCATGTACAAATCATAGCCTGCGGCGTCTTCGATCATCGAGGTTGCAAACAGATCAAACTGATCTTCGTAGTCCTGACGTTCAATATCAAAACTCACTGTATTCACTTCCTGATAATCACCGGTCAGCATAATCAGTTTTTTTACGCCTTTTTTGAGTGTGACCGTTTCCGTCTTTAACTCAATCGACTGACCATCCGAATCGACGCGTGACAAATCAACTTCCAGCTCGTCCGGCTCGTAGGTATACACTGTCGTTGCGTCGCCATAACTACTGCCACTCAAAGTCGAATCGTCAACTGACAAGTAGGTAATAGCGCTATTCGGCGAACCATTGTAGAACTGGATATAGGATTCGGAATAACTGGTTTCATCATCATCAGAACCGCCGCAAGCAGTGAGCGCTAACGCCATTGGAATTGCGACTAACGGAAGAAAAATTTTCGAACACTTCATTTGTTTTACGAGCCTTAATTAAACGTGAAGCTCTATTAGAATCTACATCCGAAGAAATGTTTTTACCTTTACTCAACCTTTACAAAGCTGACTCGTTACTGACAAAGGAGTTACGTTGAATTGCACAAATATACATTTAATTACGTTATTTTTTTACATTCTGGCCATTTTGAACAATAACTATACAAAGGTAACTTTTGTGTCACGGATATGGCCACCCCACAAACGGAACGTTTACATGAACGGACGCGTTCTCCCCGGTTTTTACGCATTTGGCTGATTGTTTTACTTAGCCTGTTTTTGGCGGCGGCCTACGGCTACTACCAATATCATCTAAATCAGGAGAGCTTTCTCAATACTAATTACTTCCGAATCTTGTCCGAGTCGGCCTCCCGTTCAAACGAAAACATTCTGCAATTAAAAGATTTGCACAAGTTTAATGAGAGTGAATCGATGATCCGCTCGATTTTTCCCAGCTATGTCATAGGCGACCCGACGTCTGACAACAGCAGCGCCCCAGATGTTACCCCTGGTTTGAATAACCAATACGACTACAAATTTGATGGACAACAATTCTGGATAAATACCGGTAATAACGTGGGTAAATTTGCCAGCGTCGCAGCAACAGATATTCTGGCCAGGCCAACCAACGGTTTTATGCTCTATCTGTTTGTGGATGAACAGAATAAAGTCGTCTCCAGTACTGGCGATCAGTCCATTCTATCGGTAGTCGATGTCAGTCATATCAGTCGTGCAATAGCCGAAAAACAGAATCTGAACTGGATGGATCTCGCATCCGAGAATTCGAAACCCGACAACATAGAGGACAAAAGCCTGCCCGGCTACAGTCACTATATTGATTTACAACTGACATCCGCCGACTACCGACTCTTCATTTATCCATTGCGGCTGGCAAGCAAAGTTACATTGCTACACTCCGGGACAGCCACCGATCACCTCTATCTTATCGGTGTGTTACCCAAATCATCTTTGAAGGCCCAAGATAACCAGCGCTGGAATCTCAGCCTGTTATCTATTGTACTGATTCTTCTACTGTTTCTCTGGATGATGTTGCGAATGTTTATGCTATCTAACAATCAACCAGTTGGAGACATGTTCTATCGCGCCACCATGTTTTGCAGCTATATGCTGTTTGTCATGATGATTGCGATTCTGATTGCGTTTGGCGAAAAAACACTGGAGCAACAGTTTAAAGCCAGTAAAGCCGAATTATGGATCGACAACCTTAATCAAAAAATGACAGTTGAACTGCAACAAATCTTCGCCGAAATGAATGATTACAGAAACTACTATCGTCATCTGCTGACACAAAGACAGCAAGCTTTGCAAGATCACAATGATACCGAGATTGCCCAACTTGAGACCGCTATTTTTAAATTTCCGTTAGACTCAGAATCATCAAAAATTAGCGGGTACAGTGATAAAAGTGGCAGCTTTAACTGGCCTGGAAATTCCATACAGTTAACCCAATTAACGCTTAATGAAGACTTGAATCAAATCAATTTATTTACCCGGGGAGCAAAACTTTCCGGACAATCAACATATTCAATGTGGTTTGATCCTGCGCAAGATTTTGATGGTCCATCGCACATTCTCAACGCTTTGTTACTCGACAATAAGGGTAACCAGATACTGCCGATGATTTATTCGATTGAAAGCAATAAAAAACCTCAACCTTATAAACTTGGACATCGGGAATATTTCAAAAAAGTGCGTGATCAGCAAGGATGGCAAGCGACGTTTGACCAACAAACATCAGGCCATTCCAATTTTTATCTACAACGACTGCGAAATATAGGTAGTGGCACTCGGGGCACCACGCTAGCCATGCCACTAGTTGAAAAAAGTAGCGATGTGCCCTATCAGCACAATTATATTGTGGCTGCCGATATAGCATTGGCATCACTAACCATGACCGAGATTTGTAACAAAAATGAGTTGCTGGATATCAGCTTTATGGTGATAGACAGGGATTCAGGAGAGGTTCTATTCCATCAGGATGACGACCGGACACTCATCGAGAACTTATTTGAGTTCGGGCAAGGAACCGAGGATATAAGCCACCGTATTCGTGCCGGACTAGACGGCCCATCCAATGCTCCATTGCAATGGGTAGATGGTTTTTATCATGGTGTCGCCGGACAGTTCAGCTTTAAAGCTACCCCCATTCAGCAGTGGGCCTTGGTCGTTTTTATGCCCGACGAGAGTCTGGATACCTATATGACCAACCTGTTTCTGCTCAATACCATTAGCATGGCCTCAACACTACTGATAATCGCATTCGCCATTATTCTATTACGTAAACTGGAGTGGACCTTCAAGATTAAAAATCTGCTCGGTATTCCCCAGGTTATTGAACGACGCAAAATAATGGTTTTCAGCTCGGTATTTGTGGCCGTTGTTTTTCTCGGTTTTTGGGTAGGTGCAGCAATCGACCTTAATCGGTCATCAGCAGATACCGCTCAGCCGGCATTTTACATGCTGGCTAGCTATTGGCTACCGCTTATGTTGGCGTTGATATGTCTACTTTGGGGTTATCGAGAATATAGCCGTTTTTACATGCTGTCCCGGCAAGCCCTGCGCTCGCCAATCAATATTGCACAAGGCGTGCAGATAATGTGCTTACTCTACTTATTACTAGGCGGTCTGATATACGGTTATCTTTCAAAAGTAGCTATGGCTTCATCCAGTGCCCTGCGCTGGTATTATACGCAGAATGTTTATCCGGCCCGACTCAATAAAGAACTTGAAGAACTGAAAAAAATTGCCCTTAGCCGCTATCCTAATTCCATCAGCCAATATCAGGTGGACTCGCTTGATTTAATGCCTATCCGTCAGCAATGGCGCAATACGTTAAACCATGCAGCAAAAACCAAAACCTTCATCTCTCCCGATGATGTCGAACATATTAGCCAACTGATTAATACCACAGATGCCCGAAGCTGGGTCAAACGCTACTTACTCACCAAAAAGGATCCGGTGACCGACTTTCACCGCCCAGGGCTTCCCATTTGGTATCCCGTCTGTGTAGGATTGATGTTCTTGCTGATCTGTCTGATATGGGTCAAATTTAATCGACGCATACTGGCGATTAGATTATACGGTTCGCCGCAATTCTTGCGGCATATCTACCAGATTGCCAAACAGCCTGAGCGTCCACTGACCTTCAAGCCTTCCAAGAATCTGGTTATAAACCTGATAGAAGCGCCGGAACGGGGGCATAGCCTGGCTATGTTATTACAGTTGTGGCTGACACAGCCAAATTTATTACCCGCCGAGTTTAAGCATTTATTCGAATGTTGTCCGCTGTTCACCGAGATCGCCCAATCGGTCAATCAAGATCAAACCGATATGTTACCCAATATGAAAGTGTGTATTGATACCGACGCCGAGCTGATTCATTTGCAAATATGGGACATCGAAATCAGTCTGGAACATCCGGTTCATCGCGCCATATTGTTACGTCTGATTAATCATTGTAAATCATTGCAGATTGGCGGCCATCTGGACAAGGTTACTCTTTATGGAGGCTTCCACAGCCTGCAGCGTTTGTGCCTAAAAGACAGTATGCTGAGCAATGAATGGTTAAACCGGCATCAGCTGGATCGCAATGAATATTTTGCCTGGGCCGAATGCCTGATGGATTTTTCGGTCACGGTACCAGAGGATTTAAAAAGACATCTGGATGCCGAGTTTATCCGCAACGAAGTCAATGCTTTTCCGATGTTGGCTTTTATTCACGACGACTTGCCAGAACATACGCCTCCACCGCGCCCTGTTGCATTTGATTTTATGCGCTGGATCACCTTGCAGGACTGGCAGAAAACGCATAGCGAGTGGGCGTCTATCAATTTTATTCTGCTAAAAGCCGAAGCGCTATACCGGTTTAAATGGGAATCCTGTTCGGCTGCCGAAAAGCTGGCGTTATATTATCTGGTCCAAAATAAAAGAATTAATCCGGCCAATGTACAGATGCTGGAACATCTGGCATTAAACGGGCTCATTGTAGTCAAACGCGGACGACTGCGCATCGTCAACCAAAGCTTTGCCTACTTTGTCAAATATGCCGAAGACAGGGAAACCTTAACCCAATTGGTCGACAACGGCGATACCGGCAAATGGCGTGACTATCGTATGCCCATCACACTAATGATTTTATTGATTATCGGTGGCATTGCGTTAACGTCCGGCAATTCGCTGTATATGATTGTCGCGTCGGTAATGGGGGTGTTAGGCACTATTGGTAGCCTGACCAACAGTGCCAGCCTAATCCGTAATAATCTGCAGAAATGAGCTTGTCCAGATCAGACTAGAGCGTTCGCTGCCTTACAATTTCATACAGGCAAACGCCGGTGGCGACCGACACATTTAAACTGGATACTGAACCGGCCATAGGTAATTTGATCAACTCATCGCAATGTTCACGAGTCAGGCGGCGCATGCCTTTACCTTCGGCTCCCATGACCAAGGCAATGGGCCCGTTCAATTTAGCCTGATAAATATCCTGCTCGGCTTCCCCCGCCGTTCCCACCACCCAGACACCGGCTTTCTGGATCTCGGTCAGGGTACGGGCCAGATTGGTGACCTGAATCAGGGGAATAACTTCTGCGGCGCCGCAGGCCACTTTGCTAACGGTGCCGGTAATTTTGGCGGATTTGTCTTTGGGTACAATCACAGCGTGCACGCCAGCAGCATCCGCAGTGCGTAAACAGGCTCCCAGATTATGCGGATCGGTAACGCCATCCAGTACCAGCAAAAAAGGCACCGATTCACGCTCAATAATCCGATCCAGATCCTGCTCGTTAAGCTGTTTACCGGGTTTGGCTCGTGCCACAATGCCCTGATGCTGTTCACCAGCAACCTTATCATCCAGTGTTTTACGCTGACAAAACTGCACGGCGATGCCAAACCGACGAGCCTGATTGACTAACTTGGTCAGCCTTTCATCATCACGACCTTTAAGCACATAAAGCTCGATTAACCTTTCCGGTTCACGCTCGATTACCGCTTGCAGGGCGTGCAAGCCATAAAGCCATTCTTGTTGGGCCATTTACTTTTTCCTTGTGGATTTCTTTTTGGCAGATTTGCGTGTGGAAGGCTTGCTTTTAGCCGCCGTGTTATCACGTGACGCTTTGCCCTTGGGCTTGCCAGACGTTTTTTTACTAACTGCACGTTTGGTTTTGGCAGCTGTTTTACCACCTCGGCTTTGGCCAGCATCTTCCAATACGAAGTCTATTTTCCGGTCATCCAGATTCACGCCAGCGACTTTAACTCGTAGCTGGTCACCCAACCGATAAACTTTGCGACTATTCTCGCCAATTAAATGCAATTTCACTTCATCAAAGTGATAGTAGTCATTTTCCAGTGCGGTGATATGCACCAAACCATCAATACCAAATTCAGTTAAACGCACGAAGAAACCGAAACTGGTCACCGAGGCAATAACGCCGTCGAAGCAATCACCCACATGGTCTTGCATAAACTCGCATTTAAGCCAGTCAGCGACGCTGCGAGTGGCATCATCGGCGCGGCGCTCTGTCATGGAGCATTGCTCTCCCAACGCCTGCACTTCTTCAGCACTGTAGGCATAACCGCCGGTCTTATGTTTATGTCCCTGTTGTTTATCAATAATGGCTTTAATTGCCCGATGCACCACTAAATCCGGATAACGGCGAATAGGTGAGGTAAAGTGGGCGTAAGCATCCAACGCCAAACCAAAATGACCAATATTATCATGCTCATATACCGCTTGCTTCATCGAACGTAATAACATGGTCTGGATCAATTCCTGATCCGGCCTGTCCTGAATTTTATCCACCACCTTGGTGAAATCCTGCGGTGCTGCCTTGTCCCTTATATTATGTTCTATACCCACTTCGGCCAGATAAGCGATAAAAGCCGTCAAGCGATCCGCATCGGGTTCATCATGAATACGATACAACGCCTCAGCCTGATGCTTTTCCAGCATTTTTGCGGCACTGACATTAGCCAAAATCATGCACTCTTCAATCAGCTTGTGTGCATCATTACGTACTACAGTGACTATATGATCGATCTTGCGATCAGCATTAAAAATAAATTTATTTTCCTGCGTTTCAAACTCTATGGCACCGCGCGACTGGCGGGCTTTTTTCAGACAACGGTACAAATCATGTAAATGGCGGATATGTGGAACCTGTTCGGCGTAGCGCTTATGCAGTTCCGGATCACCTTGTAGAATATCCCATACTTTGGTGTAGGTCAGGCGGGCTTTGGAATTCATCACTGCTTCGTAGAATTCGAACTGCTCCAGTTTACCGCTTTTACCGATAAGCATCTCGCACACCATGCACAAACGATCGACTTGAGGATTGAGCGAACAAAGTCCGTTGGACAAGACTTCCGGTAACATCGGGATCACCTGCTCGGGAAAATAAACCGAATTGCCCCGTTCCTGCGCTTCAGTATCCAGTGCGGTTTTAGGGCGCACGTAATAACTGACGTCGGCAATCGCTACCCATAAAGTCCAGCCACCCGAATCGCGAGGTTCGCAATACACCGCATCGTCGAAGTCCCTCGCATCTTCGCCATCAATCGTCACCAATGGCATATCACGTAAATCACGACGGCCTTTTTTGGCATTTTCCGGTACTTCGCTGGTGAGTCCGTTGATTTGCGCAGTAACACCTGCGGGCCATTCATGCGGTATATCGTGGGTACGTAACGCCATTTCGATTTCCATGCCCGGCGCCATATGCTCACCTAACACTTCAACGATTCTGCCGGTGGCACTAACCCGTCGTCTGGGACGTTGTACAATTTCAACTACCACCACATTGCCCTGCCTGGCACCGGCAATATGTTCTGGCGGGATGATAATTTCCTGACAGATTCGACTGTCATCAGGAGTGACCACACCAAAACCGTTCTCAAAAAAGTAACGTCCAACGATGGGCTCACTGCGCGGTTCAATTACCCGCACTATACGCGCCTCACGTTTACCTTTGTGATCCCGTTCTGCTTCTTTGACCAGCACGATATCACCGTGCAGCACCATATTCATTTGCGGTGCAGCAATATACAGATCGGGTTTACCGTCTTCCCGTTTTAGAAAGCCGAATCCGTCACGGTGGCCAATCACCCGGCCACGGATCAGATCCATCTTGTCGACGAGACCATATTTTTTATTGCGGTTAAACAGTACTTGCCCTTCGCGTTCCATGGCGCGTAAGCGGCGTTGAATACCGATACGGCTGTCTTCATCCTGCACATTCAGGATCTCCCAGAATTCCATTAAGGAAAGCGGGCGTTTTTGTTCTACTAGCAGTTGCAGCAGGTATTCCCGGCTGGCAACTGGATTCTCATATTTTTGTTGTTCGCGTTTGTAATGCGGATCGTCATGCATGACTTTTATAGGTCCAATAAAATTTTTAATTCGGCAATCAAAGTATTAACTCTGATTATTGTTTGTTCAGGATGCCGTCATTTTCCGGTTATTACCAAGAAAAATTACGGAAAGTGAGCGGAGTGCTGATTTGACAGGAATACATATTGCCGCAGATGTGCGGCAATTATAGCGAAGATTGTGTGAATATTTTGATTTATTTTCAGGACTCGGCCGGTCTTCTGGCATTACGTATCGCTTTGGGGTGCATTAGCTTGGCTAATTCAGCCAAGCATTTCTCGATTTTCTGGTGCGTGGCTTTGTCATCGGTAATTGCATTGTAAAGCCAGTGATAGGCATCTTCGAAATCATAAGGGCTGCCATAGCCTTGTATAAAAAGCTCCGCGAGCTGAATTTGCGCTTTTTGATTACCCAATGATGCTGCTTCTCTTAGCATCACCACCGCGTGCTCTTTATCCGTTTGTACCAGTTTGCCCTGTGTATAGTAACGACCGAGTTGCTCAAGTGCTGCTGGCATACCCTGCTCTGCTGCCAGTTTCATATAGTGGATACCACGCTCAGGATCGGCCTTGACGCAAACTCCCCATGCCAACATATCGCCCCATAGAAATTGATAAGCGGGTATTTTGAGTGTTTGGGCACGCGCCTCGATATCCTGATTCAACTGGCATTTGTCTGCCACCACCCGATCCAGATGTGTGTTGCTGTCGATTAAATTCAGCAACTCATCCTGAGAATATATTTGCACCGCCTTAAGCTCTTCGGCAGCCGAAGCAGTAACACTAAACAACCCTAACAAAAGCAAAGCAACGTAACGCATAATCTTTATTACCTATAAATACCTGATCCTTGTATCGGCAGTTTGATTAATAAGTCCAGTCCAATTACCAACCACAACTTTTTTACTTAGTCACGACTGGCACTACGACTGTAACGCTTGATTTTAGCATGCACACCACGCCCCAACGCCTTGATATTTTTCTCAAGCAGATCGACCCCATATAAAATAGCCACCACTAACACCGACAATTTTATCGCTGCCATCAGATGCCCAACTGAAATAATCACGCCGATAGCGGCCAGGATCCAGATTGCCGCAGCAGATGTAACACCAGCCACTGCGCCATCCTTGTTCATCATCACACCGGCGCCCAAAAAACCGATGCCGGTAATCACTTGCCCGATTACTCTGGAGGGATCAATATGATCACTGCTTAATAAAAAGGTAGTTGCCAGAAACAGGTAGGTACCGAGAGTAATTAATGCAGAGGTGCGTATTCCAACCGGCTTACCTCGCAACTGCCGTTCAAATCCGATAATTCCACCACAAAAAATTGCAGTCAGAATGGATACCCAATCATACGGAGCCAAATCAACAAGTTGTATTATGTCCACAGCTTTACTCAACGGATAATTTAATTAGCTATTTTACCTCACATATTTAAGCCAAGTTTGTTCAGACCACAAGCAAAAACTAACAGGCTCGCTCCAGCTATCGATTAATACGAGGATAATGATGCCTGTTTTTAGCAACAAGGGGTACACTGGGGGCTGTCTAACACACCTGCTTCTATCGAAGCGCTCTTAAGGCTCACTTGTGGCATTAAAACCAACAATCTATAAAATTCGGATTGCGCTTTCTGATTTGAATCGTGATTACTACGATACTCTTAACCTGACTATTGCCTTGCATCCGTCTGAAACCGTTGAACGCATGATGGCAAGAGTGCTTGCCTATTGCATTAATGCCCAGGAATCACTGGTTTTTACCAAAGGCCTCAGTGAAATTGACGAACCGGATATCTGGGTAAAAGAACCTGATGATCGCGTTTCTGTCTGGGTCGAGGTGGGTGAGCCTGCACTGGATAGACTCAAAAAGGCCTCTCACCAAGCTTCGCAGGTGAATATTTACAGTTTTAACAGTAAATCTGATACCTGGTGGCAACAATTAAAAAGCAAATGTGCGATGTTGCCAGTATCGATATTTCAATTTGACTGGTTGCATATTCAAGCCTTAGCCCAAATGGTGCAACGCACTATGGATATCTCCGTTACGATTACCGGAGAGTCAGCCTATATCGCCACGCAGTCCGGTGAGTGCGAAGTAAACTGGCGAACGCTACAAGACTAAATTAACCCAAGCTTACCGATTTAATGGCGGAAACGGCGTTTATCATCAACACTGGTAAAAAGTGTTAAGGATAAAATCGCTATGCCCGGGATCATTCGTCAATATCGCTCGCTATTTAGCAGGTCGGCTTTAATCGGGTTGATATTACTGACCACATTAGTAACAGGCTGCGCCGTCAAGCTGGTGTCAGATTATGATGCGGAAGTTAAGGAAGACATTATCCGGGTAGCGCAACGGGTTGATTTGTTTTGGGGCGAGCTACTCGATACAAATAATACACAGCGCACCTACGACCGCTTTGCGGACCAGTATATCCAGATAGAAACCGATATTCGGGCGCTAGTCATGCGCAATGAAATCCGCTTGCGCAATGAAGAGTCAACCCGACAGGCTAATATCGCACTGGAGTTATGGGTAGAAGATCGTAATTTACACAAACAAAATAATAGTTTTAGTGACTTTGAAGCTAAAAACCACCGACGCCAGTTTACCCGTTTATTTACCACTATGGCCAAGGCTGAAGAGGCCAAGAAAATGGGGCCAACTACCCGTTCTGACGGAGACAGCGAATGAGCTTTGATATCGATCAAGTGATTAAAGATATGGTGGCGGCGGTTACCGGCTCGGCCAAAGAAGGCGGCAATGCCGTCAAAACCGAAGCTGAACGTATTCTGTTCGCCGAGAAACACATACTGATGGATATTGCCGAAGCCCGATTAAGGGGTGAAATAGACGATGAAGTAGTTAAACGTGAAGCGGCACGCGAAAAAAAAGTGCTAGAAGCGGAATTACTCACCCTTGCGGTAATGACCAAAGCCACTGTCCAACGTGCCGCCAATGCCGCACTGGATGTATTCTTTGCAGCGCTACGCAGCGCCATTTAACGGTTTGTATTTAAAACCGTTATTGGCTTCTCGCGGATATGATACACAACGTACTTTCGTTTAGCTTTGCCCCTTTTAGCACCTGTTGATACACACAGGCATAAGTAAAGAATTCAAATCCTGCCATATAATCCGGATCTAATAGCACTGAAAATGCACAGTTTTAATCAGGCAACATTTTTTACCTTATTGAATATCAAATAGTTTTGTAATCGGGTGCTTAGTTTTACCTGTCTTATATAGACTCATGCTCATTTTTCCCAAACTGGAAAGTGGCCGATAATGACTTAACTCGGCGTTAAGTGATTGTATTAACGCCATTTTAAGCGTTAAATAAATATCAATTATGAATGCTTATTTATGTATTTACATGATACGCAAGCTAATAAACTGTTATATGCTCAGGAGGAGCAATGAGATTACTTCTAATTTTATCGTTCTTTTCATCTCTTGCTATTGCGCAAGATAAGACAAAAGTTGAACAGTTAATTGAAGCTACCAACGAAAACTGCAAAGCTTCAGTAAAAGAAATAGATAATGCTCGTTTAACTGACTTTAGGACTCATATTTTAAGGCTTACTGTAGATGACATTTTTTATAAGCTATCGCTTCGGGAAAAGTTAATTCGAGAAGGCGCTATTGAATCTCAGCAATATTTAGACAATGATTTATTTTCCCGTATCTATTACAACATAGAGAAAATGGCTAATAATCCTGACTATTCAAAGAACTTAAAATTTATCAAAGAAAAACTCGATACTCAGCCTTTAGAGTTAGAAAAAGGATTAAATGAAAAGTTAAAAAATAGATTTGTTAGTGTGGGTTATTAACCATACAAGTTAAACTATCGGAAAACCACTCACAGGCCAAAAGACGGCCAAAGCGCGTGTGTTTTCCGCTGTTTAAAGCGTTAGCTTTCAGTGGGTACTTGAGGAATATTTGTATATGGATGACTATCAAAATCCAAAAGCTGGAAAAACGTACATAAGCCCAAGGCTTAAAGCTTTTGGCGATTCTGATAGAACGGTCCGCATTGCCGCTAAAGTGATTGACTCGCCTGATTCATATGCCTTTGCCAAAATCAAAGATGAAATTGTACTTCGCCACAAAGAAGACGCAAAATCGTATATAGCCGCTAAGTTTCTTGAGGATACAAGAGGAATATTCGTATTAAATATACAAGGCTACACGGTTGCAACGGATAAACCTCATAATGCCAGTTTCTCTTTTGTTGGTGAGGAAATTGGTAAGCTTCTTGAATTCATTAGGAATATCCAATCAGTTAATCTGGATAGCCCTTCACGGATTAATATTACGGACGAAGAGCTGAATAGAATTGTCCTGTCGAATAGCCAAGCAAAAAGTATTCTGCATGAAAACCAAGAGCTGTTTGCAGAAGTTCTTCGCTCCGAGGTGACAACTGAAGACATCGTTGCTGTTGGATATCGAAAGAAACAGCTTGATGTGTATGAAAAGCTGCTGAATGATTCGGAATACTTCAGCGACCTAAAAGAGAGGAAGAGAACCACTAATGAGGGGCTTTGGCAGAAGTACTTTGAAAAAAACCCATGGGTCTTCGGATACGGTCTAGGCTACATTTTTCTGTCCGGATTAGACGATAAGAAGTTGGAGCAGGTTGTTCAGGGTCATAATGTTAGCGCGCATGGTAAGCGTGTTGATGCTCTAATGAAGACCAAAGGTATTATATCTAATCTCTGCTTTGTCGAAATTAAAACTCACGCGACTAAACTACTTGACTCCAAATCATATAGATCTGGATGTTGGGCGCCATCAAAGAAATTGGCGGGTGCAATATCTCAAGTGCAGGGCACCGTAGCATCTGCCGTTGAAAACCTATCCAGTAAAATCAGCCTAGACGATAAGTTTGGTAATCCGACTGGAGAGGAAATATATAATTACCAGCCCAAGGCCTATCTCGTGATCGGTAGTATGGCTGAGTTTTCAACAGAGAATGGAGTTAATAAGGATAAGCTAAGGTCGTTCGAATTGCTGAGAAAGAATATATCAAGCCCAGAAATAATAACCTTTGTCGAACTATATGAACGTGCAAGATTTATCGTGCTTCATAATCAAAGCTAACAAAGCGCTGTTGCCGGACAATTTTTCCACCGCTTCGCGGTTCCAAAATTACCGCAAAGCTTCGCGTTATAAAGCCAAGGAAAGTTCAGTGTTTAAATTAGAAAAGGAAATTTGGACTGAAAGTGACTTTAAGGTCATGGGCTGGCACGATTCTCAAATTTATTCTTTCTATACAAATGATGAAACATTCGAATGGTGTGTAGATCTTGATTACATCTTCAAGTGGGTAAACCCTGAAAGCGAAAGTGATTCATATCAGTTTTATGTTGCGCCTGTAACAATGGTTTTCGAAAACTCTCACTCAGTTAAAATAGACATCAAATCAGAACAAGGTCTAATCGAAATAGCTGACCTCCACATGGAAAACCCAAGGTTAACTCCTAATGGTAAGTTTACTCAGCACCAGTTCAGGTTTGAATGTCAGGAAGGCGAAATTGTTGTAACAGCCACTGGTTTCAAAATGTATGTTCGTATGCCACCCATCTTAACTAAATATCAATTTTTAACTTTTTCAGAAAGAGGTGGTATAAATTTCGGTAAGGAATTTAAGGCTTTATAATAAGGCGTTAGGGCCCTTGGAGCTTACGAATGAAAGCCAGTGATTTAATGAAAAAGCTAGAAGCTGATCCTGAATACCAGGCGATGCGGAAGCGTAAAGACAAGGAGCTTGAGGAAAAAGAAGCAATTCTGGCAGAGGATGAGCGTGGTTTGATTGAAGAGCTGAGAGCACTTGGTTATGAAATCGAATCGGTATGGGATTTCGTCAATAGCGATAATCGCTACGAATTTTTACGTAAATTTAGCGGTAGCTATAGCAGCGCCTATTCAATATTAGTGAATCACCTCGGCGTTGAGCATCATCCGAGAATTAGAGAGGGCATCATTCGCGCTCTTACTGAGCAAGACGCAAATGAAGTGGCCTCTGAAGCTTTGCTAACTGCCTTTTACCAAGAGCAAAACGCAAACTTAAAGTGGGTGCTGGCAAACGCTTTGCGCACAGTATTAACACGTTCTCAAAAAGCGAAGCATCCTGAATACAAGACTGTTTTCAATGGCAAAGGTCAGCCCTAACAAGTGCAGGCGTTAAGCAACCAGGAAAAGTATGGAGATAGTTAAAGCGTTTATTCCTTTAGTTGGCTTTTTGGCAATTTGGTTTGCCTTTGGTTTGTATTTTGGTAGAAAAGTTAATCGGCATAAAGAAAACTTAGCGGTCGATTATTCAACTCCGATTAATTGTTTAACTGTATCTAGAGGTGTCGAACCTACAAATTACCTCCGCAAATACAAGATATATGTCGATGGTGCTTTGGTCAGTGAAATAGCATCAGGAGAAGTTAAGCACTTCGAATTAGATTCTGGCAAACATACTATTTCAGTTAAAGTTGACTGGTGTAAGTCCATACCATTTGAATTCGAAAAAGTTGACGGGAAGAACATAAAATTAAGTTGCGGTTCTAACTACAATAATTGGAAGTGTCTGTTTATGTACGCAGTAAAACCGTCTAATTGGGTGTATGTGAAAGTTGCCTAAAAAATTGCGACAGGGTGCCGGAGGATTCCAAAGAAGAAGCTGCTGCACTTCTTCTTTGGCTGTTGTCGCCATCACCTCACCCAAACGATCAATTCAAGATCATATCGATTTGGCGAAACCATCCTACGGCTCCGCGCTCAGGATTAACGGCTGATTATTTCATTCCTGCTTATAACAACCCAGCATTGTTCTATGCAGTGTTAACCTAGGTTGACCCGTATCTGACGGTAAGTTGATGCTGGTGTTTACCTTGGCTTTACCTTATACAAAGAGGCATATAAAACCGGTACCACGCCAAGTGTTAACAGGGTAGAAAACAATAACCCGGCCATAATGGCAATTGCCATTGGCTCCCACATGGCGCCACCACCTAAATAAAGTGGGATAAGCCCTAACACTGTCGTAGCGGTAGTCAACAGGATGGGCCTCGCTCTGGTCTTTGCCGCATTCACAATAGCCTGATAATGCTCGACGCCGTTGTCCAACTCGATTTTAATCCGCTCTAACAACACAATGGCGTTGTTAATCACAATCCCGGCCAGCGACACAATACCCAGAATGGTCATAAAGCCTATATAGGAATTCGCCAGCGTTAATCCCGATATAACCCCGATTAGCCCAAGGGGTATAGTCGACAGAACCACAATGGATTTGCGCACACTATTAAACTGGCCTATCAGCAGTGCAACAATAATCATGCCCGCAATGGCTAATTTGTCGGCAATGGACTGGTTAGCCTTACCCGAACTTTCGTGTTCACCGCCAAACTGATAGGTTACCTCGTTGTCCCAATTGCCCTGTTGTTTATTCAGCCATGAATCAAGGCGGGACACCATTTCCGCAGCATTGGCATCGCCAACCAGTTGTGCGCCCAGTGTGACAGTGCGTAAACCGTTTCGCCTTTGGATTTTGGCCACATCCCATACAAGTTGTACATCCGCGACCTGGCTCAGTGGAACCGAATGCCCTGTCATTTGCGCATAGACAGACAATGACCTGACCTTATTTAGCGTTTGCCGGGTACTTGCTTGAGTTCGAAGCATTACAGGAATGTTGTCTTCCTGTTCGCGGTACTCGGTCAGCTCAAAACCACTCAGGCTTGTCTGTAGTGAAATAGCAATATCCTGACTGGTGACGCCTGCCCGTTGTGCCCGCACCTGGTCCACAGCAACATTAAGTTTTTTTATGCGCTGGCCCCAGTCGTCGGTAATATTTTGCAGTTCAGGCATTTGGTTCAAATGCCCTCGCACCTGCTCGGTTGCTCTGGCCAACACATCAGGATCCCAACCAGACAGACGCACTTCTATGGGATTATTCACTGCGGGTCCATTACCGATAAGACTGAGCGTCAGTGTCAAGTCCGGGTGATGATCTTGCGCATATCGCCGGATCTCATCCATATAGTGACGAATCTCACTCGCGTCAGAGACATTAACAATCATCAATGCGTAATTGGGGCTGGAGGGTTTGGGATTATGCGACAGTATAAAACGCGGCCCGCCATTACCAATATATGTAACCCAGTTACTGATCCCAGCTTTTCGTTCTTCATTGATCATCAGGTTTTCTGCCAAATAGGCTTCCAGATCTGCCACTACGGTTTCCGTACTTTGAATGGCATAACTGGTCGGTAACTCAAGCTCCATTTTGAAATAGCTACGTTCAGACGGCGGGAAAAAGAGCTTAGGTAACAGACTGGCCCCGACCAAAGACACAAGCAGTAAACCAACCGTCAGCACGATAACAACAGCTCGATGATTAAGTGTTGCTTTTAACAGTCGTTCATATCCTCGATAAGCCGCTCCGCCATAGCACTCTTGTGTCAGTGAAACGCGAAGAAACTTGATGCACAGCAGCGGAATAACCGTGAGCGAAATCAGCCAGGAACATAATAAGGTAATAGTCACCACTTTAAACAAGGATGCGGTAAATTCGCCTACATTAGATTCAGCCAGATAAATAGGTAAAAACGCGGCGGCTGTGGTTAAGGACGAGGTCAATAAAGGTAAGCGAAGTTCTGACGCAGACGCAATCGCCGATTCAATTGCACTCTTACCTTTTTGCATATGAACCATAATACTTTCAGACATGACAATGCCATTGTCCACCAACATACCAAGCGAAATAATCAGCGCCGCCAACGAAATCTGATCCAAACCGATGTGAAATAGATCCATCACAATCAACGACAACAAAATTGAGGTGGGTATAAGCATTGCCACCACCAACCCGGTTCGCACACCCAAGGTGAGCAACATCACCAGACTGACGACCAATACGGCTTGTAGCAGGTTAGCCATAAAATCTCGTACTTTGACATCCACTTCTTTGGGTGAAAAGTTGACGAGATCAAACTCTACACCGTGAGGATACTGGGCCTCAAAGCTGTGAATGGCTTTGCGCACTTGCTCACCCAGCTCAATATTGTTGCCACCCTCACGCATAGATAGCGCCAGTGCGAGCGCACTCTGACCTGAACTGTGAACCAGTGACTTTGCTGGTTCAATATAACCCCGTGTAATGGTCGCAATATCCCGCAGCATGATAAGGCGATGGGTCTTGGGTGAACTAATCACCGTTTTACCAATATCCTCTATGGACTCAAAATTGCCACTGGGCTCAAGTACAATACGCTCCAAACCAAGATTGAATTCCCCGCCGGATATCACAATATTGCGAGCAGACAGTATTTGTGAAAGTTGCAAAGGCGAGAGTCCTAACTCTGATAACCTGGCATTATCGTATTCGACAAACACCTGTTGTTCCTGCTCGCCGAAAATATCCATTTTAGCCACATCCGGGATTTGTTGCAGAGCGGCTTGGGCTTTATCTGCCACCTTTTGCAGCTCAGCATAACTCAGCCCTTCACCGGTCACTGTCAGGACAATGCCATAGACATCACCAAATTCATCATTAACAAAAGGGCCAACAATGTCATCTGGCAGATCAGGAACCACATCCTCCACTTTGCGGCGTAAATTGTCCCAAATTGGCCGCATGTCGGTATAACTCTCTTTAATACTGACACGCACTATGGATACACCAGTGCGAGACTCACTTTTGACAAAATCCAGTTCAGGGATTTTTTTTGCCGCCTCTTCAATCTTGGACGATACCAACTCCTCCACTCTCTGCGGACTTGCGCCGGGAAAATAGGTCAGTACCTGAGCCGTGCGCACAATAAATCCGGGGTCGTAAGCGCGAGGCATTTGTTTAAAGGTTTGCCAACCGGCAATAAAGATAAAGCACAGAAATGCCAGGGTAACCCGGTTATTTTGAATCGCAAGTCGAGTAATATTCACCGCTATTCCCCTTGACCTAAACGTACCTGCAAGCCTTCTGACATTTTGCTCATGCCGGCGGTAATAATTCGCTCCCCGTCTTGAAGCCCGCTAACAATAACGATGCCTTGCTGATGAATCGCACCTGTATAAACAGCGCGCTGATGCACGGTACCTGTGCCATCACCGTTGCTTTGCACCACATAAATAAACCTGCCGTTGGTATTTTCGGACACAACTTGTGTCGGTACCAAAATGCCGCCCGGCATTCCCTGTTGGGTTCCGCGTACCGTTACCGACATTCCCGGCAAGATGGTGGCGTTGCCTAAACTGGGCATATTGAAGGTCACAGAAAAAGTACGTGATGCAGGATCGGCTTCAGTAGAAACGGCCTGCAAAGCCAGTGGAAACTGCTGATTGGGTAACGCATCGAAAGACGCATAGACCTTTGTTCCACTCGCTTGTTTCAATCGAATCATCACGGTTTCAGGAATATCCACTTTAATATGCAAAGTGGACAAGTCCTGAATCGTCACAATCGGCTGCATAGTGGAAATATCTTCAAAATTATCCACGTATCGACGAGCGATGATGCCAGTAAACGGGGCTTTGATAATGGTGTACTGCAGATTTTGCTGTGCCGCTTCCAGTGAAGCCAAAGCGGCAGCACGCTGGGCTGCAAGTTTGTCGTAATCGGCACGGGCAATCAGGGTTTTATTCAATAAGACTTTTGCCCGCTCAAACTCGGTATTGGCTTGGTTATACTCGGCTTTGGCGCTGTTTAACTGGATCTGGTAATCCGCATCTTCCAGCCTTGCCAGTACTTGGCCTTGTGCAACATGGTCGCCTTCTTCAACCGCAATACTGACCAGTTTACCAGCTACACGAAAGCCAAGATCGGCCTGTTGTGCGGCCTCAACCACACCCGGGAACTCCCGCCAACGTTGAGCTGAGGTAGATTCAACCACCTGAGTCATCACGCGCCTTAATTCAGGTGAGTCTTCAGTTTGCGGGGCTTTATGGCAACCATTGGTTAGCAATATCAAGGTCAAATCAACCGCAAGCAAAATCACTCTATTCATTTTATGTATTGAACGCATTTTTAAACTCCATAAACCTGTTTTATCGTGCATGGGGTATTCTCCGGTTTAACAAAATGCGAAATGTCCAAACTGTTGGGCAAGCTATTTAACAAGGTGCTTGCTTCATCAATACCGGCCAATTTTGCTTGGGTTAACCAATATGTCGCGACGGTTAAGTTGCTTTCAGTGTTGCCGGACATGGCTGTTCTGGCGCGCTGAAGTAATCGAACCCCATCGTATAAATCACCCGAATGGATTTTGCCTAATTTCAGGGCAGCTAAGCCATGCCCCTGAATGGCTGCCATGCACAGGAATTCAGTGGCCTTTTGATTGTCGTAATAGCCCTCTGTTTGGCCGTTGGGTGAACAGCAATAAGCGCTGCCTATTTTATATTGCGCTTCTGCATTACCGGCCAACGCCGCATCAATGTTCTGGCTACGTACGACTTCGCTGTGAACCGCTCTTGTGCCCTCAGCAGCAATACCAATACAACCGCTGAGTAAGATGCAGCTGGCAAATGTTGCAACCAACATCATCAATTTTTTCATCTTGCCCCCAATGAGTAACTTAAATAGCGAAAACATTGTCCCGACTAAATATTGTTTAAAAGCGATTCAGACAGCTGAAACATGCCTTTAAAAAAACGGTGCAATATTAACTGGAGGACTGTAGATAAACGGCAGGGAATGCAATGTTTTGTAAAGATGTGATATGAATGAAATTTACACTTTTGAGATTGAGGTATGGGTGTTAAGGCAAGTTGATTGCCCCAGGCAAGGTCACTGTCACCTTTAACCCGCCATCACTGACGTTTTCAGCTTTGACTGTTCCTTGGTGCAAACGTATCGCACGCTCTACTATCGCCAGCCCGATACCGCCCCCGCCCATTTTGTGTTGGCGTGAGGCTTCGACCCTGAAAAAGGGTTCAAAAATTAGCGCCAATTCCTGTTCTGGTACACCTGGGCCGTGATCACAAATTTCCACCTTCACATCTGAATTGGAATGCGACACCTTTACCGTCACATTGGTGCCTGGTTTTGTGTAACGCAGGGCGTTGCGAATAATGTTTTCAAAAGCACTTTGAATGAGGGCGCTGTCTAACTCCATTACACATTTTTCCACACCTATGACCTGCACATCTTTGTTTTGCTGATAACCTTCTATAGACGCATCTTCTGCAATCACATTGAGTAGGTCGACCAAGTCTGTGGTATGGCGATGGATTTCCTTGCCGGACTCAAGGCGAGTAAAAACGAGAATGCGCTCTATTAACGAATTGAGTTGTTCACTCTCGCCTTCCATTCGATCTATATATTCAATTTCAAGTTGGCCACCCTGTTTATCCAGCTTTTGCCGGGCAAGCGAGAAAAGGGCCTGTAATCTTGCCAGTGGAGAGCGAAGCTCATGGGATACATCACGCATCAGACGCTTCTGCTTTTCCAGCAAGTTATGAATTTGCTCGGTCATGAAATCAAAATCTTTGGCTAACAACGCAATATCATCGCGACGCCCTTGCACTTGATGCGACACGCTAATACTTAAGTCACCACTTGCCACCTTTTGACCTGCTTCACGCAACAGCCGAACCGGTTTAACAATAAAACGGGACAAGGCTAGCGACACGATGATACTGACTACTAACGCGGTCAAACCAAGAATAAGGCGGGCCCACGGCATAATTAACAATTTGGCGATAGGAAAATAATTCCTTACACCGATAACAACATAGCCCCCTAGCCCTTCGCGTATTACTGTCAGTCCATCTTTGTCATGCACGGTGGCCAAATCGAATTTGTTATCGTATTCACGTCCTAAAATGTCTTTACCGTCTGGAGCAATGACATAAACCTGGATCACGTTATCTGCCTGTAGAATATGTTCTTGTGCCATATTCTGCGCGTCGATCGCTTGACCTTGCGCCAGTTTTTTACGTATTCCGAAAGCGACATTCTCGGCTAATTGTTGATAGAACGGCAGTTGATGATTAGTTGCATCTTCTGGCAACCAACGGGCAACGATGCCGGTCAGCAACGCAGTGGTAATGATAATTACCCAAACAGACAGAAATATTCTTCGAAAAAAACGATACACCTAGCAACACCTTGAGTTTATAAACTTACATACAGGTAACCACGCCCACGGACAGTTTTAATTCTCTGCTGTCCATCAGCCATGGGACCAAGCTTTTTGCGTAAATTGACAATATGGGCATCAACACTTCTGTCATACAGTGACAGACGCCGCCCAAGCGCATGGCGGGAAATATCATCCTTGGAAACCACTTCGCCCGCCATGTTTGTCAGCTTCTCCAGCACCATAAACTCGGTACTGGTCATCAATACCGGTACGCCGTTTTTTTCTACCGTAAACGAGCCAAATCCGAGTTTTAAGTCACCCACAATTAAAAAGTTGTCGTCAATTTCCGGCGCATCACTCCTTGCAGAGACCCGTCGCATAATGGCACGCACCCTGGCAACCAGTTCTCTTAAGTTACATGGCTTGGGGACATAATCATCCGCACCGATTTCTAACCCTAAAATTCGATCAAGATCGTCACCACGAGCAGTCAACATGATGACTGGCGTATCCTTATAGCGGCGCAATGCTTTTAACGTCTCGAAGCCGTTCATTTTCGGCATAGTGACATCCAATATAATCACATCGAAGTCTTGGGATATTGCCGCTTCCACCCCAGCTTCACCATTGTTTCTCGAAGTAAAAGTAAAGCCGCCTTCGGATAAAAAATAGGCATTGACCGACTCAGTCAACACATCATCGTCATCCACCATAAGTACGTTTATTAAATTATCTGTACCCATTCTGTTTCCTCACTAATCCCAATCTGGGGGCTAGTCTATGGACTTAAGCTCTCTAATAAAAAAGTTTTATCTAGCAAAAAATTCAACTCAGAAAATTATCCTAAGATAAATCGCGTAATCTAACGTCATTAAATGAAAAGAAATGTAAGTACACGCGCTAATCAAATAATCACTCACTAGCAGCCCGCGAATCCAACGCCGAAATGCGCCCCTTGCCATCCCCGTAACCAGGATGCGTGTGGTTATGCGATTCCCAAACCTGATTTTGCAAAACTTTACACGCACAAACATTACTTTGCTCGCGAAAGAATACACTTTGCGCCCAGTTTTAGCGTTTAGCAATGGCACGCAAACCTATTACAGAATGAATATTTTCACTAACAACTCGGCACTTTGGAAAAGGAAAAGTGATGTCAAAAATAGTATTTTCTTCGGTAATCTCTGTACTGGCCTTGTCTGCTTGTGCGACTAACCCGGCGAATAATTTTGCTGATGAGCAGGCTGAATTAGCAAAAAACTGTCAGGAACTGAAAGTTAAGATAAGCGATTTATGGGGCAAGCCGATTAGAAGGACGGAAATGCGCCGTCGATACGATCTGGAATGTTTGTCTGAGTTTTCTGCTGGAGATAATCAGGTCTAAACCTGTTATTGCGATATGCCGCGTGTTGGCAAAGTTGACTAGAGCGTGTTGATCAACTTATTTTAATTAATCAAGCTTAGTAGCCACTAAGCTTGATTAATTGCATTTATTGCCAGGAAAAACTCTGGCGCATTGCCACGCGATTTTCTTGCTGAATGCTATCCCATTCTTTTAACTGCTCATCATTGAGAATCTCAGCAACCTTATCTCTGGTTTGCTCGCTTAACGTGAGCATTTCATTTCTGAAATTTCTTAGATTACGCAAAGAGATAGACGAACTTTCTTGATTAAGCCCATATTTATCAAGAAGTGCCGAACGCTGTTTTATATGTTGATCTAATACAGGAGAAAATTTAACTTCCTGCTCTGCCGAAAGTTCTAAACGCTGTTTAGTTTCAACAATAGATATTGCCATAGAGTCTTCCTGAAATTTTGAATCTTCAGTACTGGCTAACGTTGGCTGTGCTGCAAAAATTGCAATAGTAGCCATTAGAATAAATAAACGCTTTCTCATAAATTACCTTTTGTCATGTTGGATATAAGAGTTTGATTCAGGATGATTTTAGCGAGCAGGAAGTAATGTAACGTGCGCAGTTGCAAAGAAATGTAAAGTTATTGGAGTGGGCGTTTGCCTGGATATGAACTTTGCAAAAATGATGAAGATATAAAAAACCCCGTAAAAACGGGGTTTGCATTGTATCTAAGTAGCCAATATTGGCTACATCACCACATTGGTACTTTCAAAGATTTTATCGGCCGAAGCAGCGACAAAACCTTTGTAATAATTGCCATCGGCCATTTTGTAACGCTGGGCAAATTCGTAGAAACAGCTGGGAATTTCAATCTTTTTGTCACTGAACTGTACCGGCATTTTATCGGCCATGGTCGAAGACTGGGCCAGACAAACCTCTTCCCCACCTTTAATTTCACCACCTGAGGTATTCAACACAAAACCGGCCTGTTTAAGCGCAGTATTCACCTCGGTTAACTCGTTATAGCGCGTCAGATAGTTCACACTAACGGTAAAGTGATTGGCACGATAACCCCAGGCTGCCATCCATGCCGCATATTCAGATTCAGCCAACAACGCTTGATAATCTTCACTGCTGACTTGCCAGTGGGTACCGGAATATAAGAAATTATCTGCGTTAACGACGTCAGCAGGGATTTGCTCAACCATGTTGCGTACAACGTTCTGCAACTTGTCGGAAAATTCTTCTACCAGCAATTCACTGATAAACACTTTTGGTTTGGTATCGTCCGGATGCTCAAAATGTTTGGCTTTGAGTTTTTTCTGCTCAAAGTCATATTGGCCCTTTTCTTCATAACCAACTGCCAGAAAGTGAGCTGCCAACTTGTCCAGGCTGACTTTTTCCAGATTAAAGGTCCGCAGCGCAATATGATCGTTAATAATATCATCGCCCTGGCCGAGTAACTGATGCACTTTTTGTGCTGAAGGGGTAATGGCAATGTAATCCTGCCAAAGATTGTCAAATAGGGTATCAATATTGTTATGCATGGCTTCTCTCAAACATTTACTGACAAGATTATCAGTTGCTTAATCATACAAAAAAGCACCAGATCGATATTGATCTGGCGCAACCATAATTAAAACTTCAGACCTGGGCTTAAACTGCCAGGCATGGTGACTTTATCCAACTCGACTGAAGCGACCGGATAAGCGCAGTAATCAGCGGCATAATAGGCGCTAGCACGATGATTACCGCTTTCGCCAATACCACCAAAAGGTGCAGCGCTACTGGCACCGGTGATAGGCCGGTTCCAGTTGACAATTCCGGCACGGATACGGCTAAAGAAATGCTGATACAGCTCTTCGCTGTCTGACAATAAACCAGCCGACAACCCGAAAGCGGTATTATTGGCTTCGTTAATAGCCACATCAAAGTCGGTGTAACGGATCACTTTAAGCAATGGCCCAAAATGTTCTTCATCCGGCATATCCGCCACAATATCGGTCACATCAATAATACCTGGTGTGACAAAACCGGTTTCCACATCTTGATGTTGCATTTCGATTAAACTGGTCGCCCCCAGGTTTTGCAATTTTTGCTGGGCGGCAATCATCATTTTAGCCGCGTTAGCAGAAATCATCGCGCCCATAAAAGGTTGGGGTTCGGCGGCATAATCGCCCACCTGAATATTGGCCGTCACTTCCAGCAAGCGCGCTAAAATAGCGTCACCTTGTGGGCTACTTTCGATAAATAAGCGACGTGAACAGGTACAGCGCTGACCCGATGTGACAAAGGCAGACTGGACAATATCGTGCACGGTAGCGTCAATATCGCTGACATCTTTAACGATAAGCGGATTGTTACCGCCCATTTCCAGCGCCAAAATTTTACCCGGATGACCGGCAAACTGTTCATGCAGAATTTTACCCGTACGCGAACTACCGGTGAAAAATAATCCATCAATATTGGCACTGCTAGCCAAGGCTTTACCGGTTTCAACTTCACCTTGGACCAGATTGAGCACGCCATCGGGTAAACCGGCTTTTTGCCACAACTGGACGGTTTTTTCCGCCACTAACGGGGTGAGGTCACTGGGCTTGAACACAATAGTATTACCCGCTAACAGCGCAGGGACGATATGCCCATTTGGCAGATGCCCCGGGAAATTATACGGACCAAAAACCGCCACTACGCCGTGCGGCTTGTGACGGATAAAAGCTTTACCTACCGGCATAGCATTTTCTACGGTGCCGGTACGTTCCTGATAAGCGCGTTCCGAGATGCCAACTTTACCTATCATGGCCGCCACTTCTGTGGCCGTTTCCCACAAAGGTTTACCGGTTTCCTGTGCGATAGTTAACGCCAGTTCGTCTTTGTGTTGTGCCAACATTTCGGCAAAACGTTTTACAAACACCAGTCGCTCATCAAAGCTGAACTCACTCCACGCCACAAAGGCAGCGCGAGCAGCATTAATAGCTTGCTCCACCTGCGCCGGGCTGGCAGCTTTTGCCTGCCAAATGGTATTTTTTCTGGCTGAATCCACTGATGTCATATCGTGACCGTCACCGGCCAGCCATTGACCACCTATATAATGTGTCGTCATTGATTGAATTCCTTACAGTTTAATCGGTGCAAAACGCACCATATCGCCATCCTGCACCTTAAGTGCCGTGGCCGCTGCTTGCGAGATGATAAGATGTTCGCCTTCAACTAACGCGGGAACAGCAACGCCGCGAAAATCAGCCACATGGGTATTGATAATAATTTTAACTTCGGCATGCTCGGGATGGCCAATTTTAACCGCCAGTTTCTGACTGGCCTGAGCGGTGCGAATATGTTGCACATGGGCCTCAACCGTTGGACCGGCATCAAAAATATCCACATAGCCACGACAGCTGAACCCTTCGGAGTGCAATAATTGCAAGGCAGGGCGGGTCTTTTCATGTACCTTGCCAATAACCGCCTGCGCCTCTTTGCTCAGTAAGCTGACATAAATGGGGTACTTGGGCATCAGTTCGGCAATAAAGCCCTTCTGGCCGATCCCGGTCAGATAATCCACTGTCGGGAAATCCAGTGAAAAGAAGTGCTCTTCCAGCCATTGCCAAAACGGCGAATTGCCATTTTCATCCGACACGCCGCGCATTTCGGCAATTACCCGTTCCGAGAAACGCTGCGCATGCTCGGCGATAAACAGAAAACGGAACTTTGATAAAAAACGCCCGTTATAACTCTTGCGAGCCTGCTCTCTGAGGAACAAGGTGCAGATTTCCGATACACCGGTGTAGTCGTTGCAACAGGTCAGAATATCGATGGGATTATAGATATCCAGTTCACGCGAAGCATGGACGACTTTACCCATGTGATAATGGTAAAAAGCATCATCCAGCCCCACAGCTGCCTGAATTCCGCTGGTCCCCACAACTTCATCGCTATGGGTGTCCTGCATCACAAACAGGTAACTTTCCGGCCCTGGTTTTTCAACCTGACTGGCAAAAGACTGGATAGACTGGTCGATTTTTTTATGCAGCAGTTGCTCGTTGACCGGTAATGAAGTGAAACCCACTCCGGATTCCACTGCACATTGATACAACGCTTCATAGTCATTGGCCTGAATAGGCCGAATTATCATCATTGCGGCTTGCCCCGACAAATTACTATCATTCAGCGTTGACGACACTGGCGACTGCTTGTTCAAAACGCGCTAAACCTTCCTGAATATCTTCATCAGGAACCACCAATGAAGGTGCAAAACGTACCACATTGGCACCGGCAACCAGACACATCAGTTTCTGTTTGGTGGCAGCAACCAAGAAGTCACGTGAACGACCCTGATATTTTTCAGTTAATACGCCGCCAAGCAACAAGCCTTTACCACGCACTTCACTAAACACGTTATATTTTTGGTTGATGGCATCCAGGCCTTGGCGGAACAATTGTTCTTTACGGGCTACACCTTCCAGTACTTCTGGCGTATTCACGGTATCAAAAGCGGCTTCAGCGACTGCACAGGCTAAAGGATTACCACCATAGGTGCTGCCATGAGTCCCGACTTTCAAACTGGCAGCAATGGCTTTAGTCGTCAGCATCGCACCAATCGGGAAACCTCCGCCTAATGCTTTAGCAGTAGTTAAAATATCAGGAACAACATCCAGTCCCATATAAGCATACAGATCACCGGTACGGCCCACACCGGATTGTACTTCATCAAAAATCAGCAAAGCATTGTGTTGATCACAAAGTTCGCGCACCCCTTTAACAAATTCAGCAGTGGGACTAATAATCCCGCCTTCGCCTTGCAGAGGCTCCATCATCACCGCACAGGTATTGTCCGATATTAATGCTTTTAAACTATCCAGATCGTTATATACCGCATGGTCAATAGCACCTGGTTTTGGCCCGAAGCCGTCGGAATAAGCGGGTTGTCCACCAACCGTCACGGTAAAGAAAGTACGGCCATGAAAACCTTGTTTAAAGGCAATAATCTGGTTTTTCTGTTCGCCATGGTGTTCCAGCGCCCAGCGACGTGCCAGCTTTAGTGCGGCTTCGTTGGCTTCACCGCCCGAATTGGCGAAATAGACCTGCTCGGCGAACGTGGCATCGACCAGTTTTTTAGCCAGACGTAATGCGGGTTCATTGGTAAAAACGTTACTTAGGTGCCAAAGCTTGTCGCCCTGCTCTTTTAAAGCATTAACCAGATTAGGGTGACAATGACCCAACACATTTACCGCGATACCACCGGCAAAATCGACATACTCGTTATCATTCTGATCCCATACTCTGGAACCTAATCCACGGACCGGGATCATGGCGGCAGGGTTATAGTTAGGGACCATTACTTCATCAAATAACTCGCGAGTGACATTCATTTTGCTACCTCAAACTGGTTGGTTATCCACTGTGGATGGAAAAAATTGCCGACATTATTCCAGAAGAGAACGCTCTTGTCTCCTCCTAGATAATTAACAGTATCGCTTAAAAACAAAGGGATTGAGCTACAATTGCAGAATTAGTGAATAACTATTAGTAATTATTTATTCTTTTTAATGCATTTAACAAGGAATAAATATATCAATTACATAGCTATGCAGAAATAAATCTAGTTTGATTGGTCAGATGTCTGATTAAGCGTTAGATCCAGCTTGGACAAATTGGTATTTTTCAACATCGCCAATGAGCCTTTGGGCATGCTGAAACAGCGCAGGTAATCTTTGGCTTCATCGGTGGTAATTAATTTAAATTCTTTAAGATTACGATATTTGGTGTAGGCAGATGCCTGACTCAATATCTTTGCCATAGGTGACATTTCCGCTATCGGCGCTTGCTCGGCGTACTCCCCCATGGCATGACTAATGTAAACTCGGCGCATATCCATGCGTTTAATCATTTTGGCAGAAATTGTTGATGCTCGTTGTATTATCAGTTCACGCAAGAAATCAGCATTAGGTTTAAGCTCTCTCAGCGCGTCGTATTCCTGCTTTTTCTGATTATCCTGTGCTTCTTTCAACGCGTCGCGCAACACCAGTTCAAATAAGCGGAAATATAGTCGCACCAGTACTATTGTTCCCAGATTGTGAAACATGCCCAGAGTAAATGCCATTCCCTGATCCTGCCCGACCAGCTCGGCCATTTTACGGCAGCTGATTGCGGTACCGATGGACAGATCCCACAAACGACTTTTAATCGACGGATAGGGATCAGTAATTTGCGGCAACCAGCGGCGCATCGCCATGGCTGGCACCACCATTTTGAGATTCTCGATACCGATAAAACTCAGCGCCATGCGCAGGCTTTCCACCGCAATACTTTTACCCTTGCGATCCACCCGGCGGTATTTAGGCATATTGACCATTTTGATCAGGTCTTTTACCAACCAGGGCATGGTCGCGATAACGGGCTCAATTCGACCTATAGAGGCAGCTTTTACGCTAAGGATATCCAGTACATCCGGCAAGTTTTCATTAATACCCAGTACTTTTTTATAGATATTTTCTTCGTCCAGCAACTCTTCTTCCAGGCGCACCGTCAATTCACTGTGCAACTGGCTTAACAACGAATCCAGCAAACTCTGTTTAGAACGCTGGTTGAGTTCCCTGTCACGTACGGCTATTTTCTCGATGCGCAACAGCTCACGTTTAGCTTTTGCTGCCGCCTGATTGTCAGGATCGATACTGCCGGTATTGACGATTTCTTTGATCTGGCCAAGATCCATCATCATGGTGTTAATACGGAAATCGATGTCGGTGATGATGGCGTTTGTGCTACTCATGGTCTGTTATATTGGTTTTCGTTTTTATTTTATATCGGTATAAGTCGGCAATGTTACAGTTAAATTGGTCAGATGTAGACAAAATTTGTCGGCTTGATCAGCTCAAGTTTGCTTCTTTTTCCGCTATCTTTTTTAATTTCAGGAAGTTAGATAATATTTGATGGCCACTGGTAGTCATCACCGATTCAGGATGAAATTGTACCCCACATAACGGCAATGTTTTATGTTCAATAGCCATTATCGCCTCGGTTTCACCGTTATCGAGCACAGATCTGGCAGTGACGGTAAATTCGGCAGGAATGCTGTCGGGCTGCAGTATCAACGAATGATAACGTGTCGCGATAAATGGATTAGTGACATCCTCAAAAAGCCCTGTTTGCTGATGAAACACATTGGATACCTTTCCGTGCAATACCTGACCAGCACGAACAACCTTGGCGCCAAACACCTGACCTATTGCCTGATATCCCAGGCAAACTCCCAGAATTGGAATACGTTCAGCAAAATGGCGGATGGCAGCCAAACTGATCCCGGCTTCGTCAGGAGTACAAGGCCCCGGCGAAATAACCAGATACTCGGGTGCCAGCTCCTCAATCTGTTGCAACGATATTTCATCATTACGATACACCTCAACAGCTTGTCCCAATTCGCAAAAATAGCGGGCCAAATTATGGGTAAAGGAATCGTAATTGTCGATTAACAGCAGCATATCGGTGCGTCTTTGGCGATTTGTTATGGACGCGGGATAAATCCTACTGCCTGATAAACTTTTGCCAACGTTTGCGCAGCTCGTTCACTGGCAGCATCGGCACCGGCTTTCATAATACGATTCAACTCTGCGTTATCCTGACGCAAAGCTTGATAACGCTGTTGAATAGGCTCAATTAATGCCACCACCGCGTCGGCCACATCACCTTTTAAATGACCGTACATTTTACCTTCATATTCTGGTACCAGATCAGCCACAGGCTTATCCAGCGCACCCGACAGTAAGGTCAGCAAATTAGACACGCCAGCTTTTTGTTTGGGATCAAAGTAAATCCGTGCTTGCTCATCCGAATCCGTGACTGCCCGTTTGATTTTCTTGGCAATTTTCTTCGGCTCTTCCAGCAAACCGATAAAGTTATTCGGATTATCATCTGATTTGGACATTTTCTTGGCCGGATCCTGCAAACTCATAATCCGCGCACCAAATTCCGGAATATAGGGTTCAGGCACAGAAAACACCTCGCCATACAGATTGTTCATCCGGTTTGCCACATCGCGGGCCAGTTCCAAATGTTGTTTTTGATCTTCTCCTACCGGCACCTGGTTGGCTTGATAAACCAGAATATCGGCCGCCATTAGTGCGGGATAAGTGAATAATCCGGCGTTTATATTAGACACGTTCTTGGCTGACTTGTCCTTGAACTGGGTCATCCGGTTCAATTCACCCATTTGGGTATAACAATTCAGTATCCAGGCCAACTGCGCATGTTCCGGTACATGAGACTGCATAAACACAGTACTTTGCTCAGGATCGATGCCACAAGCAATGTATAAAGCCAACCCGTCGAGACAGGCTTCGTGCAATACTTTAGGATCCTGACGCACGGTAATGGCATGCAAATCGACCAGCATATATAGGCAATCATAATGCGGCTGCATAGCAACCCACTGCTTAAGCGCTCCCATATAGTTACCTATGGTAAGTTGTCCGGATGGCTGACAGCCGCTTAATACTATGGGTTTATTCATGATGGCGTACTTCTTCTGTTATGTATGTTGACGATCTTAGGTCAAATCATGTGTCAAATGTTTAGATAAGGCTCAATTGGTGGCGCATCTCGCCTATTACCTTCATGTAATCAGGTTGTCCAAAAATAGCCGAACCGGCGACAAAGGTGTCCGCACCTGCCTCAGCAATGGCGCGAATATTATCGACTTTTACGCCGCCGTCAATTTCTATCCGAATTTGTTTACCACTAGCGATGATCATTTGTTTAAGTTGCACAACTTTATCCAGTATTGAAGGAATAAAAGATTGCCCACCAAATCCGGGATTAACCGACATCACCAGAACATGATCGAGCCGATGCATAACATGCTCCAAACAATTTAGCGGTGTTGCCGGGTTTAATGCCAGACCGGCTTTACAACCATGCTCCTGAATTAACTGTAAACTGCGATCAACATGTTGCGAGGCCTCCGGATGGAAACTGATCCAGCTTGCTCCCGCTTCAGCAAAGGCACTGATCATGTCATCCACAGGCTGTACCATTAAATGCACATCTATGGGCGCCGTGACGCCATATTGACGCAAGGCTTTGCAGATCATCGGACCAAATGTCAGATTTGGTACGTAGTGGTTGTCCATCACATCAAAATGCACAACATCAGCCCCGGCTTTAAGGACATCATCAACTTCCTGCCCCAAGCAGGCAAAATCAGCAGCAAGAATAGAAGGCGCTATAACAAAGGATGACATAACAATACCAGTAAAATTCAAAAGCTTACTTTAACCAAATTTAGCTCGCTAAAAAAGCATTCTAAGACTGCACCATTACTACGCATTAGGATCATACTGGTGCAAAAAACAAACAACGCAATTTTTTAAACAGATTGATAAAACCCTGACCAATCAACAAAAAAAGTTATTTTATATTTAATAATCAATACCTTATATTTTCTTTACAACAATAAGTTAGAGTAAAAAACATTCAGGTATTGAATTTGCTCTAGTGTATTCAATAACAATAAAGGAGACACAAAATGATCAAAAAACTCAACTTAGTACTGCTTGCTGCACCATTATTGGCCGTTTCAACCATGGCCAGTGCCGAATTTTCGGCCAACTTTGGCGTAACCAGTAATTATCTATGGCGTGGCGTTACCCAAAGCGATAACAGCCCTTCCGTATCTGGCGGGCTGGATATCAGCACTGAATCAGGTCTGTACGCCGGCACCTGGATCGGCACCATCGACTGGGGACAAGGTGGTGGTTACGAAAATGACTACTATTTCGGTTACAGTGGTGAATCAAACGGGTTTGGCTACGATGTAGGTTACATCTACTATGCCTACCCGGAAGAAGAATACGATGATTCCAACTTTGGTGAATTGTATTTCAACGGCTCTTTGGGTGCGTTCGGATTTGGTGTGGCTTATACAGTCAATAGCGACGCCGATGATGACGTTCCTTTCGGTACTGGCGATTTATACTATAGCGTGAGCTATGGTTTTGAATTGCCTGATGATTATGGCCTGGGTTTGACTTTAGGCCATTATGATTTTGATGTGCCCAGTTCTGCTGGCGATGTGGACTACACCCATGTACAGGTTGACCTGACCAAAGGTGATTTTACGTTCAGCGTATCAAAAGCGACTGAAGATTCTGGTGATGACGATATGAAAATCGCGGTTAGTTGGGGCGCGAGCTTCTAAGTACGTCACTCAATAAACAAAAGGTGGCCTGTCCACCTTTTGTTTATAACAATCCTGACTCATCCCCACCGACATCTCGGATACTGCTTACGATAAAGCAACAGATTTTATCGACAAAGTCTATTGTTGATTATTTGAACTACGTTATAATGCCAATTCGCATGCTTTATTGCAGGGATCTCTATCGTGCTCAGAAAATTTAAAATATCGGTTATCACATCCGCTTTGGTGCTGGTGGCATTGGTGAGTTTTTCGAGTCTACCTGCTAATAAAGAACTGGTATCCTGTGTATGCAGCGATGCAACATTTAATAACAGGTTGCCGCAAAGTCATCCCGCCAATCGATGTGCCAAGCAGCTAGATGAGGAATCTGGTGTTAGCTGGATGTCCTGGATATTTGGGCATGGCAACTCAATACAATTCCATTACCTTGACCTGCTAGAATTACTGTCACGCAACTCATCTGCTATAGAAGAGCCCCGTCATACATCGTGAAAAATTGGTGGCGAATAGTTAAGAGCGTAGCGGCCAGCGCGCTAGGTGTGCAAAGCGAAGCCAATCGTCAATATGATTTCCAGCAAAAGTCGATTCTGCCTTTCCTGCTTGTCGGTGTACTCTTTGTGATCCTGTTTATTGTCACGATCATGATGGTTGTCAATTTTGCAGTCACCTGAAACCTGCTGTCCCAGAATGTTAGCTGGCCCGATACATCGCCAATAATTCCCCGACCTTTTTTCTGCTTTGCCCATTTTGACTGATGGTTCTGTTTACCAGTAGCGGAGTCAGAGAAGCATGTTGATAAAGCTGACGGGTCATTGCCGTATCGTGATTACTCAGCAATACATTAATTCCTTTGCGTTGTGCGGTCTGGTGGCATAATTGTGCCAGTTTTTGCTGATCATCCAGACCAAAACCGTTACCTGCGTAGCCGGTAAAGTTTGCCACGCCATTGGGGCTAATCGGTGCATAAGGAGGATCACAATAGATCACCGCTCCTTTGCGCGCTCGGCCAAATACCTTGACGTAGGATTCACAGATAAAAGTGGCGCGTTGTGCCTTAGTGGCAAAAAAATACATCTCGCGCTCGGGAAAGTAGGGTTTCTTGTAACGTCCGAACGGCACATTAAAACCGCCAGACAAATTGTAGCGACATAGTCCGTTGTATCCATGCCGATTCAGATACAAGAACAGTAAGGAGCGATGATAACTGTCGCGACTTAAGTTAAATTCGGCTCGTAAAGCGTAGTAATGATCAGCCTGGTTATTGTCTGCGACAAAATATTTGCGCGCATCGGCAATCAGTTTATCCGGTTGGCTCTTCAGATGATTATACAAGTTGATTAAATCGGGATTGATATCATTCAGCAAATACTGATCGTAATGGGTATTCAGAAAAACCGAGCCGGCTCCCACAAAGGGCTCAATCAGTTTACGTCCCTCGGGCAACAGTTCCCGTATTGCTCCCATCAATGTATATTTTCCGCCTGCCCACTTTAAAAATGCACGGCTATTATTGTTCTTCATTTTTAAACTACTGGCTGACACGCGTTCTGGTTTGCGATTGTACCCGAAACTCGGGTAGCGAAAATATTATTTTACTCAACGAGCCGTATTTATAGCATTTGGTGCCGATGGCAGCTCATGCAACAGGATAGCAAAGCTAGTAATAGTATTGCACTACCCCTCAGTTCCAGCACTGGCATTAATTTCCTGATGCACCTGCTGTGCTGATTTGGCAAAAGGTTGTTCTTCAACAATGGCATTAGGCAGGCTGCTGGCGGCTTGCCTTGCCTGTTCAATAGTGGTGAAGAACTGATTTAACAGTACGACATACCAATTACCGCCATAACGTTGGGTTTGATATACCCAGACTTTGCCTTGCAGTTTATTATCCTGAATATATTCGTCCAATACCGAACGACTACTCATACCGGATAATTGTAGATAAAATCCTTGCGCGGTATGGGTCAGCAATACCTCTTCATCAAAAGGATATGGGTCAGGCAGTTCTTCAACGGATTCAAAAGAAGGTAATTGCTCTACACTGACAATATCCTCTACCGGGTAGTCCTCAACCAGCTTTTCCTCGCTCTGATCAGTGTCTAGCCCTGCCGAGTTGACTTCTGTATCCTCGATGACGCTTTGTTCGGGTATGTCGTCTGCATTTTCTGCATTTTCTGCATTTTCTGCATTTTCTGCATTTTCTGCATTTTCTGCATTTTCTGCATTTTCTGCATTTTCTGCATTTTCTGCATTTTCTGCCAAAATTTTATCGCGGTTCTGCTCCAGTCTGACAACCGCGTCAGACCAATCAGTGATTAAGGCTTGATCATCATCGATATTTTGTTGTTTGACCGTCTGCGTCCCGGGCATATCCTGTTCGTCCACCATTTGAGCTGGCGTACTTTGTTGCTGAACTTCCTCGTCTAGTGTTTGCTCAATAACAACAGGCTGAGGAGCCGGTTCAAAAAACATCGCATAGACATCTTTCATCAACACTTTACTTTGCTCGCCGTATTGCCATTCCATCAGGCCGACAAAACTGCCCAAAAATATCATCACGATAATCAGTTTGGCCCACCAGTAACTTAACATCGGTCGCTGGTAAATAACCTTGTTACGTTGCTGGATGCGCATTTCGAACTGCTGGCGTTTTTCGCGGATCAGGGCTTCCAGCTCAGACTCACTAGGCTGAGGCTGATTGGCAGGTAACGAGTGATGACTTAACAATACGGGTTGATCGCTGTGATTGGTTGGCAACCAGGACTTGGCTTGCTCCGCCCACTGATGTTCAGCAAACAGCAAGATATTTAAGTGATGACGCTGGCGGGCAAAGCGGTTTTGTAGCACCAAATCCCACAACTCCAGCAGGACAGGTTGCGCCAGACAATCGGCATGAGTGACCGCAATCAGGATAAACTGTTCTTCGTTACCTAGCGCCCTAGGCAGGATTTCGGTTAAGGGACGCGAATAATCGACGCGCAGTTTTCCGACTAGCTGTTCGACAATGCGCTGCCGATACTGGGTCACAGAAAGTTTATTGGCGGCACCCAGATAGGCAATATTGGCCACATCACTTTTTTTGGCCAGATAGGATTCTACAAAATCACGTTCAACATTTAATCCTTCACCGCTGACAAAGATCAGTTGCGACGAATAGGTCACCAAATGATCCAGTCGATTGTGAAGATCGGTATAACCGGTTATGTCAATATGGTCCTGCATGATGCTGTCCGTACCTGTCGTGCATAGTTAATGCTCAATTGAGGATAGCTTTCAACGTATCTTCTGTCAGCTCGGTCACAACAGCTTTACCAATAGCTTGCGGAATGACGAAGTGGATTTTACCCGCCTTGACTTTTTTATCCCGCCGCATATGTGCCATAAACGCAGCAAAATCCATTTCAGCAGGAGCTAATAAAGGTAAATCAAATTGCTGCAATAACTGCTGGATGCGCCAAACTTCTGACTCTGATAGCCATCCTGTTTGTTTTGCAGCCAACGCAGCAAGATTCATACCAGTGGCTACTGCTTCGCCATGCAGCCAATTGCCATAGCCCTGTTCAGCCTCAATGGCATGGCCAAAGGTATGGCCTAAATTTAATAATGCACGAATGCCCTGCTCGGTTTCGTCCAGTGCCACCACTTCCGCTTTCACTTCGCAGCTGCGTTGAATCGCATAGGCAAGTGCCTCGGCATCTTTTTGCTTGAGCCGATCGGCATTATCTTCAAGCCACTGGAAAAAATTGGCGTCATAAATAATGCCATACTTGATTACTTCAGCCATACCAGCTGAAAACTCGCGAGCCGGCAAGGTTTTGAGCGTCGCAATATCAATTAAAACCGCTTGTGGCTGATAAAAGGCGCCAATCATATTTTTACCCAGTGGATGATTGACTGCCGTTTTACCACCTACGGAGGAATCCACTTGCGCCAGCAAGGTTGTAGGTATTTGAATAAAAGGAATACCGCGTTGATAACAGGCCGCCGCAAAGCCGGTGATATCACCAATAACGCCACCACCCAGCGCGATAAGGGTGGTATCACGCGCTGCACCGATAGTTAACAACTGACTCATAATTTGCTCGAAACTACCTAGAGTTTTGTATTGTTCCCCATCGGGCAACACAATCCATTGGCAGTCCAAATCGGACAATAATCCACTGATTAATTCGCCATATAGCGGTTGGATCGTTTGGTTGGTCACCACCACGACTTTACTGGTGGTTAAATGCCGGGTCAGGATATCGGCTTGTTGGAGTAGATTGGAATCGATATGTATAGGGTAGCTACGCTCACCCAAATCTACCGTTAAAATAGTCATGAGCGAAGCACCTCTATCGGGACAATATTATTACTGATTAATTTTTTCTATGATCTGGTTAGCCACGGCGCGGGCACTTTGATCATCGGTTTGCACCACGTAATCTGCCACTTCTTCATAAAGCGGGTTGCGCTGCTCGGCCAGATCAATCAATACCTGCTCCGGATCATCGGTTTGCAGTAACGGGCGTCTTTTATCCCGTTGAGTGCGCGCAACCTGTTTCTCGATGGTTGTCTGTAAATACACCACAATACCACGAGCGGACAAACGATTACGGATGCCTTTGCTAATAATCGAGCCACCACCGGTCGCCAGCACGATGCCTTGTTTGTCAGTCAAGTCGGTGATCACACCTTCTTCCCTGATGCGGAATCCCTCTTCACCTTCCAAATCAAAGACCCAGGCAATATCAGCACCGGTACGGCGTTCAATTTCCTGATCAGAGTCATAAAATTCCAGATGAAGTTCGTCTGCGAGATGTCTGCCAATGGTGCTTTTACCTGCACCCATTGGACCGACTAGAAAGATATTACGTTTTTCGGCCATATTCGTTTATGTACACAACTCTTATTAATTAGTGATAGTCCAAACCCAAGTCGTTTTCAGGAGCGGGATTATCTCAGTTAAAACAGGATTTATGCAAGCATTGATGGCTTTAGTCGATAGCAAACCGGAAAATACTCTGGATATTGGTGGATTTTCCACCAACATCCAGAACAATAGCAGAGGATTACAACGCGTCAGTAATGATTTTGGGGGTGACGAAAATCAGCAGTTCACGTTTTTCATTTATATTCTGGTTTTTCTTGAACAAATGTCCAAGCAGCGGAATATCACCCAACACCGGCACTTTTGTCGTGGCGTTGGTAGCGTTACGCTGGAAAATTCCGCCCAGTACAATAGTTTCACCATTTTCGACTAGCACCTGAGTGCTGATTTCCTGGGTATCAATTGCTACCGCCGGACCGGTTGAAGTATCTACCGTATCGCCACGGGTATCCTGGGTGATCACCAGATCAAGAATAATGCGATTATCCGGGGTGATATGCGGGGTCACTTTCAAACTTAATACTGCTTTTTTAAATTCAACCGACGTGGCTCCGCTGGATGTGGCCTGCACATAGGGTATTTCAGTACCCTGCTCAATATAGGCATCATGCTGGTTAGCCACAGTCAGTCTTGGACTGGCAATGATTTCACCCTTGTTTTCCTGTTCCATCGCGGACAGTTCTAAATCAAGGATCGTACCATCGGCCAAACGGGCAATATTGATACCGAAGCGTCCGGCTGCGCCAGATACCGGCAAGTTAACATTCAGTCTGTCTGTCAAAGATGGAATAGTGCCACCACCAATGGTTTCGGCTCCTTCCAGTGAGCCGGAATAGCCATCGGAACCCTGCTGATCACTAATACCCCAGCGTACTCCCAGTTCATCAGTCACATTGTCCCGTACTGTAACCATGCGTGATTCGATTAATACCTGCTTAACCGGAATATCCAGCGCATTAATCATATTCCGGGCCTGCTCGATAGACTCTGCAGTATCTTTAATCAGCACAATATTAGTACGATCATCTACCGACACCGAGCCCCGTGGGCTTAAAATTCCGCCTTCTGTGGATTTGAGAATAGTCGCGATATCACCTGCCTTGGCGTAATTTATTTGCATATTGGCCGACATTAACGGAGCAAGCTCAGCCACCTGCTGCTTGGATTGCAGTTGTTGAGCTTCACGCGCCGATAATTCCTCGGCCGGAGCGATCAACAGAATGTTGCCCTCCAGACGTTTATCCAGGCCCTTGATTTTCAGGATCATACTCAAGGCCTGATCCCAGGGCACACCGCTTAAACTGATGGTCACATTGCCGGTTACCGAATCGGTGGTGACCAAATTAAAACCGTTGACCTGAGCGATGATTTGCAATACCTGACGCACCGGCACATCCTGAAAATCCAGTGAGATAGGTGCACCTTCATATTCCGACTGAACATTGCCGCTATTATCAGCCGCTGACTCTGCTACCGGTTCGATTTCTATCATCAAACTGTTGTCTGTCATCTGCTGTAAAAAGGCGTAATTACCCTGAATGTCAAACTGGACGCGCGCACCGGTTTTATCCTGAAAGGTTTCAAGCTGGGACACGTTTGTAGCAAAATCCATCACATCTAGGGTATACAGATGTTCCTCGGCGACTTGCACACCCGGCAACGTCACGATCAATTTACCGTTATGTTTGGCTATCTCAGCAACAGGTTCAGCCTGATCAAAAGTTAATGCAGTACTGGCGCCACCACTTTCGGTACGATGAAAACTGATATCGACCAGTTTAGTATCCAGCGTCGGCGTTACTACTTCCGCCGGATCCACTAATTTCACATCCGTCGACTCTTCCTGGGCCATCGCTTGATAAGCCAGTAGAGACAATGCTAACAGTGACATCCAGGCCCATGCTCGGTTGGATTTATTCAATTTTTTATTAAAAATGTACCGCTCAGACATTAGTTTGCTCTCCTGCCGTTGAAGACCTGGTTAGTTTGGCTTCTTTTGTTTGCCAACAACCTGTGCCATCTGGCAGCATTTCAGTGATGAAAACTGCACCATTTGTGATTGATGTAACGCGTCCAAAGAATAAGCCAAGATGATCTCCGACCTTAACTTTATGCAGACCGCCGTTATTGGTTTGAATCAGCGCCCATTTCACACCTTTGGCAGTGAACGACCCTCTGATTTCCAGGGCATCAATACCAAAACGTTCCAGAGGCTGTTTTTTCCGTTTGAAATCCGGCTGCAAACAGTTCTTTTGCAGTGACTCCGGTATTTCGGTGATTTCCGATGTCAAACGCTGGAACGGACTCCGTCTATTTTCTGCTTTATATTCGAAAACCGGCATGCGTTTAAATTCAGGATAAGGTTCTACTGTCACTGTAGTATTGGCCTTTATCTCATCAACTTTTAGTTGTAAGTCGGACACATCCGGCTGACAGGCCGCTAACAAGCTCGCGCTGCAGACAAGCAACCATTTTCTCATTTGGTTTGCCCTCCGCTTACTGTACCGGCTGCCGCCGTGCGGTACGTTTTTGCTTGTAAACTTAGCTTCAGCACTTCACCGTCCTGCTTAATCGAGAAGTCATGCACCGTCACAATACGTGGCAAGGCCGCTACATTAGAGACAAACTGGCCGAACTCGTGATAGGAACCTTCCACTTCCATCTGAATGGGCAGCTCCGTATAGAACTCTTTAGGAATTTCCTGCTGCCAATTCAATAGTTTGAATTTCAGTCCGGCAGAAGTGCCCACATAAGTAATATCATCCAGCAATCCTGGCGTTTCATCACTGGTGGGCAACGATTTCAACATAGATGAAAAGTCTGCCTGCAAGCGAACTAACTGTTCTTCATAGGCCTTGAGGTTGGCAGCAATCCGGTATTTAGCTTCGTAATTGCGCTGTAACTCAATCTCGTTGGCTTGCTCTTTTTCCAGCACTGGCAGTTTGTCGTTGATCAGCAAGTAATAGGACAACACGCCGATCAAGATGGCCTCGACCAATGCCACCACAAATTTAACTTCAAAGGGCCAACTGGCGACCTGTTCAAAATCCAGATCGTTCATTTCCTTCAATTTGGTGAAATCGAACTTCATTTTTTAGGCTCCTCCGCAACCACTATTTCAGGAGAAACACTATGGCTTATAAAGAAAGTGAGTTTGAAGTCACTTACTGCGCCGGCATTACCGGTATTGGATACAATAGAGGACAAATCTTCGCGATCGAAAACTGTCGAATTTTGCAACTGGCGCATAAATTCGGCCAAGCGGTTATTCGACTCACTTTGTCCCTCAAGTTCAATTTTATTTTTAGTGCGCACAAAGCTTTTGAACGACACGCCAGCCGGTACCAGATTAGCAAGTTCATTAAGAATGTGCGGAGCAACGTTACGGCTGGCTTGCAACTGTTCAATCAACGCCATTTGCTGTTCAATGGCATTTTTGCGCGACTTAATTTCTTTAATCTGTACGATTTGCTTATCCAGTGCGTCAATTTCGCGTTGCAAATAGGCATTTCTAAAACGCTGATTGTCGATCAGGCTATCCACTCCCATACCGATAAACCAGAACAGGCCAAAAACCACCAGTGCTACCAATCCCAGTAACCCCAGATATTCTTTTTTCTGTTTCAGACGCTGACCTTCACGCCATGGTAATAAATTTATATATGCCATGGTGCGAATCCTCGACTAGCCAGACCGGCAGCCAGTGCCAGTTGCGGTGCATACTTGTCCAATCCCTGCTTGGCAGCTTTTTCGCTAACTGTCATCATCGCGAAGGGATTAAATACTTCAACTTGCATAGATAGCTCAACTGCCAGTTCTTCTGCCAACCCGGCCAATACCGCTCCTCCTCCGCTAATCAACAGGCGTTGGGGACGTTCGTGTCGAGTGGTCGAAACATACATTTGAATTGCCCGGCCAATTTGCTGACTCAGGTTGCTGACAAAAGGCGGCAGCACATCCTGACGCCAGGTAGAAGGTAATTCATCGTTTAGCAATTGCTGTTCTGCTTCCTGTTTATCCAGCGCATGGATAATGGCGATATCTTGCAGCAAAGCATCGACGCCAAAGTTGTGCTCCTTGGTGTAAACCACCCGCTCATCATCCGTGACGGTAATTAGCAGCTGACTATGGCCGATATTCACCGTACATAATGGCGAGGACTCACCCTCATCATTGGTTTCAAACCGGGCAAATTCTTTCACCGCATTGCCCAAAGCATAACCTTCTACATCCACCACTTTAGGTTCGAATTCCACTTCACGTAACAACGTCACCCGTGAATCCACCATGTCACGATGTGCGGCGCTTAACAATACATCGACTTTTTCGGCATGTGCCTGACTCGGACCCAGTTCTTCAAAATCCACATAGACCTCATCGAGGGGATAGGGGATTAAACTGTCTGCTTCAATTTCGATCTGACTTTCCAGTTCAATATCCGTTTGATTGGGTTCCATAAATACCACTTTAGAAATCACTGTGGAACCCGAAACGGCTACTGCCACATCTTTGGATTTTACTTTCAGAGCCAGTTTAACTTTTCGAATAGCGTTGCTCACCGCATCAAAATCTTTTATTTCACGATCAACAAATGCATTACCGGCGATTGCCTCGCAAGCGAAGCCTTGAACATTGCAATGTTCACCATCCTTGTCCAGCAGCACTGCTTTAACATAACGCGTGCCAATATCCAGACCCAAAATCTGTGGCACTTTTTTACGAAAAAGATCTTTTAACACTACAATGTCCCACGGCCGTTTAGCTTAACTTATTAGCATTATTAACTATTTTTCCTTTAAAAAGGGTTCTAATAAAGGTACATAGGTATAAAATATAAATCATTTCAACGAATTTGCGCTGTTATCATCTATTTTGTGAAGTATCTCAAACCCTTAATAATCCTGTTGTTGGTATCTGTTTTACTCGGCGTTGCGACTATCGCATCGTTCTACATTTACCTTAAACCTCAATTGCCCAGTGTCGACGTTTTGAAAGATGTGCACTTGCAAACCCCTATGAAAATTTATTCACAGGACGGCAAACTGATCTCTCAATTCGGCGTCAAGCGCCGAATTCCGCTTTCAATCGAGCAAATCCCGCCACAACTAATCAATGCGGTACTGGCCACCGAGGATAGCCGATTTTATGACCACCCGGGTATTGATATTATCGGCGTATTCCGTGCAGCCGTTAATCTGATTACTACCGGTGAGAAAGGACAAGGCGCCAGTACCATTACCATGCAGTTGGCGCGGGGCTTTTTCCTGACCCGTGAGAAGGCCTATATCCGTAAAATCAAAGAAATATTTATCGCCTGGCATATAGAGCAGGTACTGACCAAGAATGAAATTCTTGAACTCTATATGAACAAAATCGAACTGGGCCATCGAGCTTTTGGTTTTGGTGCAGCTGCACAGGTTTATTACGGTAAAGACGTCAATGAATTGAATCTTGCCCAAATAGCTACATTGGCTGGTTTGCCACAAGCGCCGTCAGTGCTCAATCCCATTAGTCGGCCGGATCGTTCAAAAGCCAGGCGTCGTTTGGTATTACTGCGTATGCTGGATGAAAACTACATCAACCGCGAGCAATATAATCAGGCTGTGGAACAACCTGTTACAGCCAAGCCTCACGGTGCCGAAATAGAACTGCATGCCCCATACATTGCCGATATGGCCTATAACGAAATGATTCGACGCTATGGCAAAGAGGACGCTGAAACCCGTGGTTTGAGCGTTTATCTCACCATTCCGTCTGATCTCCAAACCGATGCCCAGCAGGCTGTTATTCGTAATCTGCACGATTATGATGAACGCCATGGTTACCGTGGTCCCATTCGTCAACTGTGGGAAGAGCCCGAAACCGAAAGGCTTTCAGAACAGCAACAGGACCAGCCAAACACGACTGACAGCGACATGGCCATGCCAGCTGCTCCGGTCTGGTCAGAAGAACAGATGTTACAAGAACTGGCGACGCAGATAACTTATGCCCCCTTAAATACTGCAATAGTCATCCGCACATTTGAACGCTCGATTGAAGTATTTACCTCGCAAGGTGAATATCTGAATATCGACTGGGACGGTATTGCCTGGGCGCGCGAGTTTATTAACGACTCCAAGCAAGGACCTGACCCGCAGGTCGCAACCGACATCGTCACAGCAGGCGCGATGGTGTACATCCGCAAACGTGATGATGATTCAGGGCAATGGCAACTCAGTCAGGTACCGGATGTCAGTGGCGCCTTTGTAGCACTTAATCCCGAGAATGGCGCCATTCAAGCACTGGTAGGTGGCTACAGTTTCTATCAAAGTCAGTTTAACCGTGCGACTCAGGCAAAGCGCCAAGTTGGTTCTAATATCAAACCTTTTGTTTATTCAGCCGCTCTGGATGCCGGTTATACTCTGGCCAGCGTAATCAACGATGCGCCGATTAACCAGTCCGACAGAGATTCAGGCATTGCATGGCGTCCCAAGAATTCCGACGGCAAGTACGATGGTCCGATACGAATGCGGGTAGGTTTGGGCAAATCGAAAAACATGGTGTCTATTCGCCTGCTGCGCGGGGTCGGCCTGGACAAAGTAATAGATCATCTGGCACGTTTCGGTTTTAACCCCAAAGAGTTACCTCACGATGAAACACTGGCCATAGGTTCTGCTTCTCTGACGCCAATGGAAGTCGCCACAGGTTTTGCCATTATCAACAATGGCGGTTATGCAGTTGAGCCTTACCTGATTGATCGCATTGAAGATTTGGAGAAACTGGATATCTGGAAGGCTAATCCCAAGGTGGCTTGTCGTAGTTGCCGTAATCAAATTGTCGCGCCACAACCAGAAGAAAGACATCCTGGAGAGCCAGAAACACCGCCAATCAGGCTTGCTCCTCAAGTACTGGACTCGCAAAATGCCTTTCTGGTTACCGATATGATGCGCACCGGTTTGCGCGCCAACGGCAGCTGGACCTACAAAACCTACTGGCAGGGCACAGGTTGGCGAGCGCGTAATATACTACAGCGTGAAGATCTTGCCGGTAAGACCGGTACCACCAATGATGCCAAAGACACCTGGTTTAGTGGCTTTACCCCTGATCTGGTTGCTACCGCCTGGGTGGGTTTTGATGATATGAGCCGTTCGTTGGGCCGCACCAGTGCCAACCAGTATCTGCTAAATAAAAATCCTGAACAGTACAACTGGTTGGGCAATGCCATGGTGGGAGGCGAAGACGGTGCCCGTGCCGCACAACCCGCCTGGATCCGCTTTATGCAAAAAGCACTGAAAGATGTGCCAGAAAAGCCGTTTTTTATTCCGCCTGACATTGTCACTGTACGCATAGACCGAACCACAGGTAAATTAACCCAGCGGACCGATCACACATCACGCTTCGAATACTTTAAAAAAGGCACTGAGCCTACCCAATATGTACGCGAAGATGAACTGGTTGATCCCTATCTGGAAGATCAGGGACAGCCTCAGCAAGAACCGGAAGATATTTTCTAGGACATTACTTTATGTATCGACTCTATATTGCCAATAAAAATTACTCGTCCTGGTCACTGCGCCCCTGGGTTTTAATGCAGCAATTGGGTATTGAGTTTGAAGAAATACTGGTGCCTTTTGGTCAATCAGCTGATCCTGCAGGTTTTCGGGCTTTTTCACCTACCGGAAAAGTGCCCTGTCTGGTTGATAATGGCACCACCATTTGGGACTCGTTGGCGATTATCGAATATCTGGCAGAAACCCATGCAGCAGTTTGGCCAGCAGATAAAGTGGCCCGAGCTTGGGCCAGATGCGCCAGCGCTGAAATGCATTCCGGATTTACTCAAATCCGCAATATTTGCGGCATGAATTGCGGCTTACGAGTGAAGTTGTATCACCCCAAAGCTGAGCTGCTGACAGAATGGCAACGTATTGATCAATTATGGTGTGAAGGACTGGAGCAATTTGGTGGACCTTTATTAGCGGGTGACACTTTTACTGCTGTCGATGCCTTTTATGCGCCACTGGCTTTTAGAGCCCAAACTTATACTCCAGCGTTGTCAGAACAAGCCAATCAATATGTACAACGTTTATTGGCATTGTCCTCCATGCAGCAATGGTACGATGCGGCTTTAAAAGAATCCTGGCGAGACGAGGAACATGAACTTGAGGCAAAAGCAGTAGGAGAATGGCTGGCTGATTTACGTATCAGCGCTGAATAATTTCAGCGCTATGCCAAGCATATAAATCAGTCCAGATTCAGCATCAGTACCTTGGAATTACGCTGGTAGTTGTATAAACGTTTTTTACCGTCTGGCAATTCATCAATGGTAGAAGGCAGGTAACCATATTCACGGAACCAGTGACCGGTCACAGTGGTGAGTACAAAAATGCGATCCAATCCCATTTTGCGCGCTTTATCGCTAATCGCGTCCATTAAGCGCTCTCCCCTGTTTGCCCCGCGGTAATCCTGATGGGTTGCCACGCAGGCCAGTTCGGCACATTTTTCCTCATAATAGGGATACAAGGCTGCGCAAGCGATAATGGTACCGTCCCGCTCTATCACCGTGAAACGTTCGATCTCATTTTCCAGTAATTCGCGCGAGCGTTTCACCAGAATGCCTTTTTCTTCTAGCGGATTGATTAATTTAAGGATCCCGCCCACATCATCGATGGTCGCACCGCGTAACTGTTCGTAATAATTTTGCGAAATTAACGAACCGGCCCCATCACGGGTAAAGAGTTCCTGCAACAAGGCACCATCATCCTGATAACTGACACAATGACAACGGCGCACACCGGCAGCAAGACTGGCTGAAAACGCATTCAATACGCCGGTCTGTTCGTAATAGTAAGGATTGTCCAGCATTGCCTGTAGCTGACGGCTTTCAATATTACGCATTAGTTTGCCTTCTTCGTCGAGCAAACCTTCTTGCTGGGAAAACACAATCAACTTATCGGCATTCAGCGAAATGGCCGCCTGGGTTGCGACATCCTCATGCGACAGGTTGAATACCTCTCCGGTTGGCGAGTACCCCATAGGTCCAAGCAGCACAATTGAGCCGTCGTTAAGATGATCGTTAATTCCGTGCACATCGATACGCCGCACCAGGCCGGTATGCTCAAAGTCTATGCCATTGCGCACACCGATCGGCATTGCTACCACCAGATTGCCGGAACAAACCCGAATTTGCGAGCCATGCATAGGAGAATTGGCCAAGCCCATCGTCAGTAACGCTTCAATTTGAGAACGCACCGAACCGGCCGCATCTTTAACGCATTCAATGGTTTGTTTGTCGGTCAGACGCACATTATCGTGGAAACGCAGCGGCATATTACGTAGTGCCACCCGCTGATCGATTTGTGGCCGCGCACCATGTACTAATACCAATCGCACACCCAAGCTATTCAGCAGGGCAATATCGTTGATGATATTAGCAAAATTGGCATGTTCGACCGCTTCACCGCCAAACATCAGGACAAAGGTTTTGCCCCGATGAGAATTAATATAAGGCGCCGAATGGCGAAACAGTTTTACGCTTTCATGATGAGATACCGCCACCGGCTGACTTCCTTCTTAATTCAACTAGACAGTGCCGCAATGGCTGCCAATTCATGCTCTAACGCAGCTTTAACCGGCTGTGCTCCGGTACCGCCCAAGATATTGCGTTTATCCACCAGATACTCCAACTGCAACACCGGATAAACATCCTCATCGATTAAAGCAGAGAATTGTTGCAGTTCTTGCACCGACAAATCTTCAATGGGTTTACCGGCAGCTAATGCGGCTAATACCACCTGACCGGAAATATCATGCGCCGTCCTGAACGGTACCCCTTTACCCACCAAGTAATCTGCCAGTTCGGTGGCATTGGCATAACCTTCTTTGGCGGCCTGAGCGCAACGCTCACTGTCCAGTTCGATACTGTCCACTACTTCGCTGGCAATTACCAAACAGATATGCCATTGATTGACCGCATCAAAGGCGCCTTCCTTGTCTTCCTGCATATCTTTGTTATACGCCAGCGGTAAGCCTTTCATGGTCACCAACAAGCCTTGCAAGCTGCCAAATACCCGGCCACATTTACCACGCATCAGCTCAAGAGCATCCGGATTTTTCTTTTGCGGCATTAACGAAGAGCCCGAGGTGACATGATCGCCCAGACGAATAAAGCCGGATTCACCCGAGTTAAAGAAAATCAAATCTTCCGCCATCCGCGACATATGCATCATGCTGGTACTGGCCACAAATAGTAGCTCCAGCACATAATCCCGATCTGATACTGCATCGAGGCTATTGACGCATGGGCTGGCAAAACCTAACTGCTCGGCAATCTCCTGACGATCAATAGGATACGTAGTACCCGCCAATGCACCACTACCCAGCGGACACTGGTTTAAACGTTGGGTAAGATCTTCAAGACGGCTAATATCCCGTTTGAACATCTCCACATAGGCTAAACACCAGTGGGGAAAACGCACCGGCTGCGCCCGCTGCAAATGAGTATAACCGGGCAAGATAACCTGCTCATTGCGTTTGGCGGTATTGACCAGCGAGGCACGTAATTGCTGTAAGTCATTCAGCAATTGCTCACAATGCTCACGCACCCACAAACGAAAATCGGTGGCCACCTGATCATTACGACTACGGCCGGTATGCAGTTTACGCGCAATATCACCGAGCTTGTCTGTCAGTGCCGCTTCGACAAAACTGTGAATATCTTCTTCCGGTGAGCTGGCAAAATCCAGTTCACCGGCTTCGGCTTTGGCCAACAATTCATTCAGTGCTTGTTCAAGCTGTTGCTGTTCATCACTGGTGAGCACTCCGGCTTTGGCAATAGCCCGTGACCAGACTATGGAGCCGCGAATATCCTGGCTAGCCATTACCTGATCAAACGGCAGTGAATCATTAACCTGTTTGAACATGTCGCTGCTGCCGGACTGAAAACGTCCTCCCCACAACGCCATCAGACTTTACCGTTCTGGTTTTTCAGCGCTTGAATACGGCTCGACAAGCTGAATAAACGGATAAAACCTTCGGCATGTTTCTGGTCATAGACTTCGTCTTTGCTAAAGGTAGCAAAATCTTCAGAATACAAGCTGTTCGGTGAGCGACGTTGTACTACCGTGGCTTGACCTTTATACAATTTAACCACGATGTCGCCGGTTAGCTTGGCAGCAAATTCTGCCGCGCTGGCTAACATGGCATTACATAATGGCGTAAACCAGCGGCCGTCATATACCAGGTGAGAAAACTCAATGGCTTGCTGTTCACGGTATTGCATGGAACGCTTGTCCAGCACTAATAACTCCAGCGCTTTGTAAGCGGCCATTAATACGGTGCCGCCTGGAGTTTCATAACAACCACGGGATTTCATGCCGACTAAACGGTTTTCTACAATATCGATACGGCCAACGCCATGAGGGGCAGCTAAACTATTTAACTTAACCAGTGCCTGATAAGGGCTAAGTTTTTCATCATTGATAGCGACTAATTTACCGGCTTCAAAGCTGAGCATAATACGCTCTGGAGTATTGGGTGCATCTTCCGGATCGGTGGTTAACGTCCAAACGCCTTTCGACGGCTCACACCACGGATCTTCCAGCTCGCCACCTTCGTGAGAAATATGCCAGGCGTTAGCATCACGGCTGTATATTTTGGTTGCTGACGCAGACGTTTTAATCTTGCGCTCGGCCAAATAGTCCAATAAATCTTCACGGGAATGCATATCCCACTCACGCCATGGCGCAATCACGGTTAAATCAGGTGCCAGTGACGCAAACGCCCCCTCAAAACGCACCTGATCGTTACCTTTACCGGTACAACCATGACAAAGCGCATCGGCACCCACTTTACGGGCGATCTCAACTTGCGCTTTGGCAATAACTGGACGCGCCATTGAAGTACCGAGTAAATACTGACCTTCATATACCGCACCAGTGGTGATGGTTGGGTAAATATAATCTCGAACAAATTCTTCTTTCAGATCAACGATATAACATTCGCTGGCACCAGTGGCTAAGGCTTTTTCACGCAAGCCTTGCAATTCTTCATCGCCCTGCCCTACATCGGCAGCAAAAGCGATCACTTCACAGTCATAATTTTCTTTCAGCCAGGGAATAATGGCCGAGGTATCCAAACCGCCTGAATAGGCTAAAACAACTTTTTTGATTGATTGTGCCGTCACGAAATTTCTCTCTTATTTAAACAAACTAATTAATATGGCGTTTTGCGCATGCATTCTGTTTTCAGCTTGCTGCAATAATAATGAATAACCGCTATCCATCAACTCGCTGGTGATCTCCTGACCACGATGCGCAGGCTGACAATGTAAAACATATTTTGCCCCGGACTGATTAAACTGCTGCATATTCAATTGATAAGGCATAAACGCCTGTTCAATTTGTTCCAGCTTAGTGTTATCACCCATGGAAATCCAAGTGTCGGTGTAAAGTACATCAACCCCGTGCATATCTTCAACTTTACTACTGACCGAAATTTTTCCACCACTCTGTGCGGCTAACTGCTCGGCTTTAGCCACCATAGCCGGATCAGGGAAGTAACCTTCCGGGCAAATCGCGCGTACTTCACAGCCCAAAATAGCCCCGACAATCATTAATGAATGGGTGACGTTATTACCATCACCTACATAGGCAATCTTCAAGCCTTTCAGTTCACCAAAGGCTTCGCTTAACGTTAGATAGTCCGCCAATCCCTGACAAGGATGATACAAGTCACACAAGGCATTAATCACTGGCACATCAGCACCGGCACCTATTTCTAATAAGGTTTGATGCTTGAATACTCGAGCCACAATGCCATCGGCCCAACAAGCCAGATTGCCACCAATATCTTTTAGTGTTTCACGCCCGGACAACTGACCATCCTGACAATCCAGATAAACAAAATGACCACCCAGTTTATTAATGCCGATATCAAAACTAACGCGCGTACGTAATGACGGTTTTTCAAATAAGCCGACAATAGATTTTCCTGCCAATACCTGACTGTAATTGGCAGGATTAGCTTTGAAATCCTTGGCCAGTTGAAGTAACTGGTTAATCTGCTCTGCGCTGTGTTCGGCAAACGTTAATAAACCTTGTTGCATTTAAAACTCCTTCATTGATTCAGCGCTCACACTGACTTCAGGGTAAATATTTATATCTGGTTAAATACTTGTTTGTGGATAAATAGTCGTCCCGACGGCTTCGACCTGGCTGAGTTCAGCCAGTTTTTCCGGCGACTTCCAACCGGCGATGATCACCGGTTTACCGATCAAATTAGCTGTAGCGAGTGCGGCATTGACCTTGACGGCCATGCCATCCAGAATCACGTTTTGTGCTATTAATTGTTGAATATTTTCAGCGTTAAGGGCGGGGATCAATTCGCGTTTGGCATCCAGTACACCGGGTACATCAGATAGCAATAGCAACTCGGCACCAATACTTTGTGCCACAGCAACAGCCGCCTGATCGGCATTCACATTAAGTAACTGGCCTTGTTCATCACAGCCAATAGAACTGATAATTGGCACATAGTGTTGAGTAATCAACAGCTTTAGCAATTCACCACTGCCGCCTTGTGATGCACCAACACATCCAAACTTGGCAGCAAGTGCCTGGCTGATGGCAATATCACCATCGGCCAAACTTAAGCCAACCGCGTTAATTTGATTTATTTTAGCCTGTGCGACTAGCTGTTTATTGGCCGCCCCGGCCAATGCACCGACCACAAATGGAATTTGTTCCCGAGGCGTCACCCGTAAACCATCAATTTTGCTGGACGGTAAATTCAATGCGGTTAACCACTGCTCGACCAGCGAACCACCGCCATGCACCAACAATACCGGACGGGACTGTTGCACTTGCGCAATAACTGCAAATAGCTTGGTCAGGTGTTGTTGGCTATCCAGTAAGGCACCACCCACTTTAATCACCAACGGCGATATTGCACTCACACTCATAAGGGCAACCCGCTATTTTTATCCAAACCAAAACTTAAATTGGCACATTGCAACGCCTGCGAAGCGGCGCCTTTGAGCAAGTTATCAATGGCACTGCAAATCACCAGATAACCACTGTCGGCATCATATTTCCAACCCAAATCACAGCGCCCGGTATTCACCACATCTTCCACCTTGGGGAAAGTATGACGTAACTGAATTTGCGGATTACCGGCATAAGCGGATTGAAACGCATCGCTAATCTGCTGCTCCGTCACCCCGGCATTTAACTTGGCAGTAATGGTCGCCAAGATACCGCGTTTGAAATTACCCAAATGCGGAGTAAAGATCACTTCTGTTCCCAGCCAGTTTTCAATCTCGGGTTGATGGCGATGATTTAATACCCCATAAGCCTGTAAACTGACTTCACAAAAGCTGTTGTTCAAGGCCGCTTTACGACCGGCACCACTAACGCCGGAAACGGCATTAATCACCGGACGCAGTTGGCTATCCAGTAATTGATTTTCAAATAGCGGTTTTAAGGCCAATAAAGATGCGGTGGGATAACAGCCGGGAACGGCAACTAACTTGGCACCGGCCAATGCGTCGGCATGCCAGTCCACTAAACCATAAATGGCCTGCTCCAGCAGATCACTATGTTGATGACTAAAGCCATAATTACTGGCAAATACATCGCGATTTTTAATCCGGAATGCCCCGGATAAGTCCATTACTCGTGCCTTAGCGGATGTTAAGACCGGCATAATGTCGTGGCTGAATTCATGGGGTGTAGCCAGGAAAATCACATCCATTTGTTCGGCCATTGCCTGTAGCTGCGCAGAATCGCCGGATTGCAGAACTAAATCAGCCATCGCCGGGCGCTGCGGGTATAGCTCACCCATTGTTTTACCCGCATCAGCACTATTTTCAGATACAAACAGTGCCTCCAGTGAATACTCTGGATGCGCCAGCAATAAACTAATCAGTTCAACGCCAGCATAGCCACTGGCTCCAAAAATACAGGATTTTATTTTCATATCAGACTTAATAAGGTTTTGTTAAATTATAGAAAAAATAAAAAAAGACAGCGTAAACAACTATATCCTTTAGTTAGATCGTCGCTGAAATAGGGAGATCGCCCGGGTCCATATGTTGGCATTAATTTGTTTCATTTAATATTAAGTTTGCGTTAAATCGAATTAGTGGTAAGAATGCCAGCTAAAACATATTTATTCAACTTTTTTGCATAATTATTTGGTATTTATATAATGAAATTTATCCAGCATTACCGCAACATCATCGCTACGCCGACAATCAGCGCCTTTGATGCGGGGTTAGACCAGACAAATTTGCTTCTGATTCAGTATCTGGCGGAGCACTTTGCTGATTTTGGATTCGAAATATCTATTCAACCCGTACCCGATACCCGCGAAAAATACAATTTGTTGGCCAAAATTGGCTCGGGAACAGGTGGTTTATTGCTTGCTGGTCATTCAGACACCGTGCCTTTTGACGAAGGCAAATGGAATTCCGATCCATTCAAATTATTTGAAAAGGACAATCGCCTGTTTGGACTGGGTACCTGCGATATGAAAGGTTTTTTTGCTTTTATATTGGAAGCGCTAAAAGATATCCCGCTGAACAAGCTGCACAAACCCTTATACATATTAGCCAGTGCTGATGAAGAAACATCAATGGCCGGCGCCCGCTTTTTTGCCAGCCAACAGCAGGTCAAACCGGATGTGGCAATTATTGGTGAGCCCACCGAACTTAAACCTATATACAAACATAAAGGCCATATGGCACATAGCCTGAATATCAAAGGACAGGCAGGTCATTCCAGCGATCCGGCCAAAGGGGTCAATGCGATCGAAATCACTTATCAGGCCATAAGTCAGTTACTCAAGTTAAAACAGCAATTAGCCGAGCGACAGGACAACAGTTTTGCCGTTCCGCAAGCCACCATGAATCTGGGCCATATACATGGTGGTGATGGTGAAAACCGGATCTGCGGCCATTGCCAACTTAATTTTGATATTCGCCTGCTACCCGGCATGTCGGATGCACAGGTGATAGCCCAGCTCGATGAACTATTACTGCCGTTACAACAACAATGGCCAGACCGGATTAGTCGCGAACTGATGTACGCCACCGTGCCGTCTTTTTCTTGCAAACAAGAGGCAGACATCATTCAGCTGGCCGAAAAACTGACCGGATTTAAACCACAAAGCGCCAATTATTGCACCGAAGCGCCCTTTATCAGCGAGTTGGGTTGCGACACATTAGTACTCGGTCCCGGCAGTATTAACCAGGCTCACCAGCCGGATGAATTTATAGCGCTGGAGTATATCGATCCTACGGTTAATCTGTTGCGCAATATGATCGGACACATATGCCTGCCACAATAGATATACAAAATTTGCTCACGCAAAGGCGCAGAGAACACAAAGAAAAGAATTTTAAAACTCGTCAGCCCGTTAGTGTTTTCGGCCGGGGTCCAGTAATTAGATGACGACATAGTGGATTCCTGGCCCAAAATAACGTAGGAATGACAGGAAAATCATTAATCAATCAAATAGTTATGCGATTAGTTTATTTTAGGTATATATTTTCTTTTATTAACAACGAACTCCCTTTAAACAACCACCCGAGCATCTATAAGGAAGAATAATATGCGTCATGCTCTGTTATTAATTGCTTTGGCTGGCTTATTGTCGGCCTGCCAACCCAACGAATCCGCTAGCCAGTCCACAGCCAAAACACCCGAAGCGGCCAAAGCCAAACTGTCCGAAACCGAAAGACTGAATCGCTGGTTCGCCAAAAAATACGAAGAAAAATTGCAAATGAGTCCGATGGAAATGACCTTCCTGGGCCGCAAAGACAAATATGATCAGATAGATAATATGTCACTGGCTGAAGAACAGCGTGTGCTAGCCTGGCAAGGTGAAACCGTCAAAGAAATGAAAGCCAGCTTTGATTATGACCAGCTGGATCTGGAAGCCAAAACCTCCTACGACATCTGGGTTTACCAGTACGAACAGGCGCTAGCCGGTCAGGAATTTGTGCATAACCGCTACGTTTTTAATCAAATGCAGGGTATGCAGTCCTTTATGGCGCAATTTCTGATCAGTTTTCATAAGGTCGAGAATGAACAGGACATGCTGGCTTACAATAAACGTATAGGCGGTGTTTCCACTGCCTTGCATGATTTATTGACCCAGGCTCAGGTCAATACCGATCATTCGGTGCGGCCTCCCCGCTATGCCTATGAAGCCGTTATCAAGGAATCCACCAGCCAGATTACCGGTAATCCCTTTACCGAAAGTGACGATGACTCGCCGGTTTGGGCCGATGCCAAAAACAAGATACTTGCATTGATGGCAGACAAAAGTATCAACGAAGAACGGGGTAACGAGTTACTGCAAGAAACCAAGCAAGCGCTGTTAACCAAGTTTAAACCGGCCTATGAAGAACTGATTGACTGGTTTTCCAAGGATATGGCCAACAGCGACACCGACGCGCAAGGTGCATCAACACTGCCTAACGGCAAGGCTTATTACAACTATCAATTACAAAAAAGTACAACCACCGATTTGACCGCCGAGCAAATTCATCAATTGGGCCTGGAAGAAGTGGATCGCCTCACTAAAGAAATGGAAGCGATCATGGACAAGGTCGGCTTTGACGGTGATTTACATGCGTTTTTCGAATTTATTCGCACTGATGATCAGTTTTTTTATCCGGATACCGATGAAGGGCGCCAAGCCTATATTGATGATGCCCAGGCCTATCTCGACTTTATTAAACAGAAGTTGCCAGAATACTTTGGCATCCTGCCCAAGGCTGATCTGGTGGTAAAACGGGTGGAGGCGTTCCGCGAACAACCCGGTGCCGCACAGCATTATTTCCCCGGCACACCTGACGGTTCACGCCCCGGCGTCTACTACGCCCACCTGTCAGATATGCGCGCCATGCCCAAGAACGAGATGGAGGCCGTCGCCTATCATGAAGGACTGCCCGGTCACCATATGCAAATTTCCATTGCTCAGGAACTTACCTCTGTACCTGAATTCAGAACCCAGGCTGGCTTTACTGCCTACGTGGAAGGTTGGGCACTGTATGCTGAATTGCTGGCCAAACAAATGGGAGCCTATCAGAATGACTATTCTGACTTTGGTCGTTTAATTACCGAAATGTGGCGCGCTGTGCGTTTAGTCGTTGATACCGGTATTCACGCCAAAGGCTGGAGTGAAGAGCAGGCGATCAGCTACTTTAAGGAAAAAACCCCGATCGCCGCTGAAGCGATCAAGTCGGAAGTACGCCGTTACACCGTTTGGCCCGGGCAGGCTACTTCGTACAAAATCGGCATGCTGAAAATACTCGAATTACGTCATCTAGCCGAACAGGAACTCGGCGACAAGTTTGATATCCGTACCTTCCACGATGCGGTGCTTGGTGGAGGTGCTTTGCCACTGGAAATATTGGAGCGACGGATTAAAAACTGGATTAAAGAGGTTAAAACCGCAGTTTAAAATTATCTGAGTAGTCTGGAGGTTCCACCGGACTACTCGATATTACCTGCACCTGATGTGAATAAATTTTCGTTTCTGGTTGAATTTTTGACACTATTACATGCCATAATGGCCGCCTATGCATATTCCACAATCACACTGGCTAATGATAAAACGCAGTCTGTTATGGCCCTTTTTCATTGCCCTGTTCATTCACCAAGCGGCAGCCGTTACCATGTCACAACCTTTTCCACTCTCAATTGAAGATCATCTGGAACAGCAGTATTCCAGTCAGATTGAACCTTTCTGGCAAAATAATGTTGTTAACGGCAGTTTTAATGGCGTGAACGGAGTCAAGATTGAGTATGCCTACCTGCTCAATCCTGACGCCACAGGTACGGTGGTGATCTCTTCCGGCCGGATTGAGACTTTACTCAAGTATAAAGAACTGGCCTTTGATCTGTATCAAAACGGGTATTCGGTTTTTATTCATGATCATCGTGGGCAAGGTTTATCGGGGCGAATGATCCCGGAAGCCCAGCGCGGATACGTGGAAAACTTCGACGATTACGTACAAGATCTGAAACAATTTTATAGCCAAGTTGTGCAGCCTCATTCCAGTCATCAGCCCAAACTGTTATGCCATTCCATGGGCGGGGCAATTGGTGCATTATATTTGCTCAGCTATCCGGATGATTTTGCTGCAGCGGCTTTTTCATCACCCATGTTCGGGATTAAATCACCACTGCCCGATTGGCTGGGAGAGCCGCTGATTAGTTCCGGGCTGGCGGTCAACGGGTTATTTTCCGATAAAAACTGGTACTTTATTGGTCAAACCGATTATCTGGCCGTGCCTTTTGCAGTCAACACCCTGACTCACAGCAAGATACGTTACAAGATTTTCCGCCAGGTATATGAAGATAATCCGCAAGCTAAATTAGGTGGTGTTACCTTTAAATGGCTGGACCAGGCGATTTCGGCCATGGATAACATCAAGTTGCGGGCTAGCCAAATCCAGACTCCCAGCCTGGTGTTGCAAGCCGGCAGCGATAAAGTGGTCGATAATGCGTCACAGGATCAGGTGTGTGACAAAATGCCGCAATGCGCCAAAATAGGCATTGATGGAGCCAACCACGAACTACTGATGGAAAAAGACAGCTATCGTATTCCAGTGATGAACCATATTCTGGCCTTTTTCCAAAGCCATTAGCCGCTAGCCTTTATTGACCACAGAAATCGGATCCTGATGGATTAACACATCGGCCTCGGGAACAGCCGCGACAATATCGGCTTCGACTTTATCCGACACGCGATGCGCGTCAAACAGGCTCATGTTGTCATTCAGCTCCAGATGAAACTGGACAAACTTGGTCGCTCCGGACTGACGGGTGCGAATATCATGTACTCCGTAAACCAGCGGATGCTGTTTAACAATTTGCTCGATTTGCAGGGTAAATTCTGACGGCAGTTCCTTGTCCATTAAGGCTGCGGCAGATTCCATCGCAATTTCGCGAGCCCCCCAGACAAGATACAGGGCAATACCGATGGCAAACCAGCCATCGACGCTGCTATAACCTGTCATGGTCATACCTATCGCCACCAGAACCGCCAAATTCATCAGTAAGTCAGATTGATAGTGCATTGAGTCCGCTTTTAGTGCCACCGATTGAGTCTTTTTAATCGCGATGCGCTGTACAATAACCAGCAACAAGGTGACGACTACACTGAACAAGGTGGCATAAATTGCCAATTCTGGCCGACTGACCGGATGAGGATTTTTGATCCGCTCCAGACTATGAAAAATCAGTAAGAGTGCCGAGCCCAAAATAAATGCCGCTTGAGCCAGACCCGCCAGAGATTCTGCTTTACCATGGCCAAAACGGTGATCATCATCGGCCGGCATGAGTGCGTAGCGGATCACAAAAAAATTGATCACCGAGGCCGCCACATCAAAAATTGAATCACTTAACGACGCCAGCATGGTAGCGGAATCCGTTTGATACCAGGCCCACATTTTGACCAAAATCATACTGCCAGCAATGATCAGCGCCAAGCTTGTTGCCAGCCTGACCCAGAAACTGTAGTGTTGAATATGCTGATTTGATTGCATAACTGATTAAATTTTAAATACTTAGGGCGCTAGTATACCCCGAAGCCCGATGACAAACACGGCCTTTGAACGGGTCTCTGGATTGGAGGTCAAGCATGCAAAACGAACTCAACGTAAAACAGGCACTGGCTGTGTTCAATCAGGTCTGTGAAAAAGGCGACAAGCGAGATGGCCATTATTTCTATCAGGATATTGAAGCCTGGCATGATTTCGACGGCTATACCTGCTTCCTGAAGTTTAACCAGGTCACCCTTACCTTGTATTTTCATGGAAAATACAATCTGGATTATGCCGATAATAATGATCTGGAAGGTTTTATGCGCAAATTAGCCAAAGTGGCGCAGGGATAAACAACGCATTGATTCGCCAACTTGGCGCGAAGAATTAAATTTTACACTCTAAGGTTTTTTTTCTATGCTGGCGCCAAATTTGACTCCTGTGCAATAACTGATGCTGGACATTGTTTTATACCAACCCGAAATCCCGCCTAACACCGGCAATATTATTCGTTTATGCGCCAATACCGGTTTCTCCCTGCACCTTATCGAACCATTAGGATTTGATTGGGATGACAAAAAAGTTCGCCGGGCAGGACTGGATTATCATGAATTCGCCAAAGTAAAACGCTACCCGGATCTGGATAGCTATCTGGCACAACAACAACCTAAACGGGTATTTGCTTGCACTACCAAAGGTACGGCCAATTTCGCCGATGCCCATTATCAGGCGGGTGATAGTCTGTTATTTGGCCCGGAAACACGCGGACTACCCATGGAAATCATTGAATCTTTGCCACAACAGCAACGGTTGCGCATACCAATGATTGCCAATAGCCGCAGTATGAACCTGTCCAATGCGGTGTCGGTATTTGTATATGAGGCCTGGCGACAGCTGGATTTTGCTGGCGCCGTGTAATAAGACTGAAAGTAAGCGGGTTTCCCTTCCCGCTGCGTTGCGCTAATTCACCCCAACACTGCCAGGCGCAAAAAGAGCGTTATTGAGAGGCGTGGCTTATCCCGAGCTGGGGTTAATTATGATAACAGGCGGTGGCGCGGTTTATCTCCCGCCCTGTGTTTAAAACGCTCCATACGTTGCTGCAGTTTCTGCTGCTGCTCAGGCGTCAGCAGTTGCCATACTTTGTGCCGGTTTTCGGCCTGTTCCACAGCAAAAGCCAGCATTTTGGGCTGTTGCTGTTCGGCCAGTAGTAACCATTGCTGCTGATTAAACTCGTCACTGGTCACTAGTGCTTGCTCCTGTTCACGGAGTTCTTGCATCATGGTACGAAATGACTGTTGGCTCGCCTGCATTTCGCTGCGCAACTGCTGGAGCTGCTGCTGTTGGTCTTCGGTTAAATCGAGCCGGGATAATTTGGGCTCACGGGGAGGCCGTTGCCATTCATCCCGATCATCGCTGATATCCAGCCACTTCTGCTGCTGTTCAGTAGTCAACAGGGACCAAATCTGGTGACGAAGTTGAGCACGCTGCAATTGTCGCTGTGTTGATGATTCAATGCGACTGCTCAGTATATTGGTCACTGCAACCTCATCAAAACTGTCTGCCTGGATCAACTGTTTAAGTTGCTGATGAAGATCGCCATCTTGTGCGGCAGACGCATTGTCACGCTGCTGTTTAACTAAATCACCAATACTGCTTTTTTGCTCAACCGTCAGTTCCAACTGCTTTAATAAACCATGTAGCTCTCCCATTCTTTGCGGGCCCTGATGGGCAAAAACAGGTTGAGTTATCATGGCCACCGTTAGCAACAACGGGGCAGCGGGTTTAACAAGTTTAGGTAAAATCTTAATCGCTCTCATATTGAATTCCTCCATAGATTGTTCGATTACAGCTTAGGCGTTGCAATGCAAAGTAACGCAAAGCGACTGTAAATCTTGTGTAAAGGTGTCTGTCGGGGGTTTTTCGTATTAAGGTTAACCAGTAGCATTAGATCATCGGGGAAAGAGGTACCACGCATGCAACCTAAATCATTATTGCTCATCGACGACGATCTGGAGCTTACCGAGCTGTTGACCGAATATTTGTCTCCCCAGGAGTACAGCATCGATGTCGCGCATGATGGCAAGACCGGCCTGACTATGGCGACATCCGCCAAACATTTTGATCTGATTTTGCTGGATGTCATGTTACCGGTTATGGATGGTTTTGAAGTGCTAAAGAAGCTGCGCCAGACAGATTTGACCCCGGTGCTTATGTTGACTGCCAAAGGTGACGACTTTGATCGTATCTTCGGTCTGGAGATGGGTGCTGATGACTATCTGCCCAAGCCGTTCAACCCGCGAGAACTGTCTGCCCGAATTAAGGCTATCGTCAGACGCATTGATCATTTGGCCAACAATCAGCAACAGCTCGTCTTGTCTACCGCAGAACTGGTACTCAATCCAACCAACCAGACCTTGCAATGCAATACTCATCCCATTGAACTAACCGGCACCGAATTTGGTATTTTGCATATTCTGATGAGCCATTGCGGCAATCTGGTCAGCAAACAGCAACTTAGCGAGCAGGTTTTAGGCCGCAAACTGGCCGCCTTTGACCGGAGTATCGATATGCATGTCAGCAATCTACGCAAAAAAATCGGTCAATATAGCGAGAATGAAAAGATCAAGACAGTACGCGGTTCGGGTTATATTTTTACCGAGTCACTAGTATGATTGCGCTGTCTAAACTGAATCCGCTAAACAGTCTGTTCGGGCGCATTTTCCTGTGGTTCTGGTTGGCCATGTTGCTGATTATTTTCAGTACCGCCTGGATCGCCCGGCAAGCGGCCATGGAGCATACATTGCGACCCATGCAGCCTCAGGATCAACAGCAGTTGAATGCATCGTTAAACCGGTTGAACCAGTTTATTGATAAACGTCCGCTAAACGAACCGGAGCTTTCACAAATGCTGGGGCGTATTGGCTCCCGATCCCGAACCGATTTATTATTGCTCAATCCGGATAGTAAACAGTTTATTGCCGGCTTTCCCCATCCGGAGATCCCCATGCGGGAGGTGCTTCTGGATCTGATTGATCAGCCTTCAGCGTTTTCAATTATGTTGCCCGGCTGGCGCTTTGTCGGCCCGGCTAAGGTGACCATTAACCAGCAAGCTTATCTGTTGTTCGTTGGTAAACGCATGCCGCCAACTTTCTTTCGGGATGTCAAACGCCAACCGCCTATTTTCCTTATCATGGTTGCGATAGTGATCAGTGGCTTATTGTGTTTATTACTGACCTGGTCATTAGTAAAACCGCTGCGCAGGCTAAAAGCTGCGGCGGCCAAAATGGGAGCGGGAGATCTGACAACACGCTCGGGAGAAACCAGTTATCGCCACGATGAAATAGGCCAATTAGGGCGAGAGTTTGACCATATGGCGATTCAGCTGGAGCAGCTGGTCAGCGGCCAAAAGCGTATGTTGGCCGATATCTCCCACGAACTGCGCTCACCATTAGCAAGATTGCAGGTGGCGATAGGTATCGCCCAACAAAACGCGGATCTGGATATTCCGCAGTTACAACGAATAGAAACCGAGGCCCAGCGCATTGACGCGATGCTGGCGCAAATATTGACCTTATCCAGACTAGATGCTCGGCAAAATAATATTATTTTTCAACATATTAACCTGGATCCATTGATGGAATCCCTGATCGGCGACGCCATATTCGAAGCCGAAGCTCAAAATAAAAAAATAGAAGTCGATTTGCAGCCGAATCTGTCCTTGTCCGGCTCCAAACCCTTGCTGGCCAGCGCCATCGAGAATTTATTACGTAACGGTATCAAATATGCCAATAGCAAGGTGTCAATCTCGCTACATAAAACGCCGCAGAATAATATTGAATTGATCATCAGTGACGACGGTCCCGGAGTTCCTAGTGCTGAACTGGAGAAAATTTTCACTCCCTTTTATCGAACTGCCGAGTCGCGCAGTCGGGATTCGGGGGGAGTGGGACTAGGGCTGGCCATTGCTGCCAAGGCTATCGAAGGTATGGGAGGTCATATCCATGCTGTCAATAATCCACAAGGCGGACTAAGCGTGTTACTCAGGTTTAGTCCGGAGCCGGATAGCTAAATCGTGGCTATTCGCTTTTCTGGGTGCGGCCTAATAATGCTAGCGCGGCTTCTTTCGGACTTTTGCCCTGATAAAGCACCTGAAATATCTGCTCGGTAATGGGC